>DASTNK010000017.1:0-47426 GCA_035720945.1 Burkholderiaceae bacterium | reverse complement strand
GTTCGCGATGTTCGACGCCAGCACTTCCTGCCGCCGCTGCCGCAAGGCGATCGCCGCCTGATAGAAACTCAAATCGCTGCCAATGGGGTCGGCCATGACTCGCTCTCTGTGGACTGGGTTTACGTCTGCCGCCAACCGCCATAGGATCCGGTCCCGCCGCGCTCGACGCCATTTTCGAATGACATGGTACGGTGGGCACGCGCGCCATAAAATATGAAACAAGCCGCCAATTGCCGGTCAGTTCCGTTTATGCGTGCGACGGGCCAGCTATAGAATTCAAGCATGGCACTGCTCCGCACTCTCCCACTGCTCATCTTGTTCGGTCTTTCCGGCACGGCCAGCGCCACCATGGCGTCCACGTTCCAGAACCCAGACGCGGTGGCACGCAGCGTCAGGCATTTCCTGATGCAACAGGCACGCGCCTGGCCCGGAACTGCCCAGATCACGGTCGATCCCCCCGACACCAGCCGGCTACCTTCATGTGATAACCCGCAGGTGTTCCTGCGTGGCGGGCAACGCCTGGAATCCCGCATGTCCGTGGGTGTCCGCTGCCTCGCTCCCGAACCCTGGACGACTTTTGCGCAGGCCAGCGTGGTCATCATGGGCACATACTATGTGGCCGGGCTACCCATCCCCGCGGATGCCACGGTCGTTCCCGGTGACCTGACCCCCCGACAAGGCGATTTGTTGCGCTTGCCGGCGGGCACGGTCACCGACCCACAAGATATCGTGGGGCGCATCGCCGCGTATCGCATCCCCGTCGGCCGCCCCATCCGGGCACGCGCGCTGCGCAGTCCGGAGTCGATCCAGCGCGGCCAGTTCGTCCGCACTGTCGCGCAAGGCGTGGGCTTCATCGCCACCGGATCGGGCAAAGCACTCGAAAACGGCCCACCCGGCGCGCAGATACAAGTCCGCACGTCGTCGGGGCGCATCATCAGCGCGACGGTGGTCGATGCCCATACCGTGCGGGTGGCCATGTGATCAAGCGTCGCAACCGCCCTCCGTGCGCATCTGTCGAGCAGGCCGTGGTCCGGGCTCTTCCTGGGGGGTAAAGTTTCCTTCCGCGCCGCCGTTACACTTTATACTGATCGAAGAACCTCGACTCTCCAATCGCCGATCCCTCCGGAGCCCATCTTGAAAATCCAGACCGCATCCTCCCAGACCCCGCTCACGGGGGTTCAGGCGGCCAACCGGCCGGCTTCCACCGGGGCACCGGCGGCGGGCGCCAACAACCGGAGCGCCGTCGAACTCAGTCCGGCGGCACGGCAACTGTCGAATCTTCAAAACAGCGACAACGATGTCGACGTCGAACGTGTCAACGCCTTGCGCGCCGCCATCGCGTCCGGGCAACTGACCCTCGATTCGGGGCGCGTCGCCGACAAAATCATCGCCAGCGCGCGCGATCTGCTCAAATAATCGTTCCACTTCCGGATACGCCACGATGCCCCCACACACCATCGATCTGCGCGGCTGCCTCGAACAGGAATGCGCGCTGGTACGCCACTTCATCGATGTTCTGCACGACGAGGCCCAGGCGCTGGAGCATCCGGATGACAACACGGCGCTGCAGGCCTCCACCCACGCGAAGAATCAATGCGCCGAAAGCCTCGCCCAGGTGTCGAACCAACGCGATGCCCTGCTGGCCCAACAGGGTTTGCCAATTGGAAAGCAGGGTCTGGACGCGAGCAGCCGAAACGATCCGGCTCTTGCGCCGCTGTGCCACGAATTGCAGGCACTGGCCGCTGAAGCGCGCCGGTTGAACCTGGAGAACGGCGCCGCCATCGAAATCTACCTAACGCACACGCAACGCGCCATCCAAACGCTACGCAACCTCGCCGGCACCAGCAACCTGTACAACGCCAAAGGCCGCGCCATCGCCTGACGCCCGGTGCGCGTGTCGTTCGCCAACATCCCTTCATTACGCGGATGCGCCCTCTTCCCGTTCCAGGACTTCCTTGAACGTGAACAACCGCGATAAGGCGGCGTGGGGGGCAAATCGCCCAGGGGTCAGAGTGCGCAACACCGAACTCAAGGCCTCGTCCTTGCCGGCCTGCCAGACCGCGAGCCCCATCTGCGCCGCCGTCAGCGCCTGATGCAGGGCAGGTTTCGACGGCGAACCGGATTGCGCCAGCAGGCGCCAACACGCGCCCATATGGCGGAATGCCTGTTTTGCCTGATCCAGCGACACCAGCCAATGCCCCAACTGGTCCAGGCCCACGTCCGAGGGCTCGGTATTGGTCAGGCCACACCAGATGCGTCCCACTCGTCCACCCGGTTCCGCCGCGCGCACCATCACCGCCCCGAGCGCCGGCTCCGTGGCGGAACGACGCGAAAGATGAACGGAGGCATGAGCCACCCAGAGAGTTGATTCTGACTTGCTCGACAGTGGATCAGGGGAAACAGAGGCGCCGCGGACTGGATCCAACAATGGACGAAAAACTAGTTCGCGCGCAAGCGCCGCGATGGGCGCCGCGCACGAATCCGACATCACCATGGTTTTGGCCGCACAGGCGGCCAGCCAGGCATACCCGCCCTCGGCAAGCGTGCGCGCCCGGGTGACACTCATTCCATGCAGCAGATGAACCAGTGGATTGCTTTGCAGGTTACAGTCCAACCATGCCAGCCGCTCCAGCAACGCCGCCTCGGCGACTGGTGGAGTCAAGGCGGGATCGCCCCAGACAGGTTGCCAGCTTCCCGCCAGCGCCAACTGCAGTGCGGGAACAGTCAGGCTCCTCATGTTCCCATCGAACAAAGCCGTCGCATGAAGCTCGCCCGGGACGCCATCGGGCAGGTCGAGACGCGTGCGCCCATGCAATGCCGCCAGCGCCGTTCCGGGCGCCACCGAGGCGCCTGCCGCGCAGCGCGATAGATGACGGGACGAAGCCGCCGCATCGACGGTGGCACCCTCGTCAATGAAGGCGCGCCACAACCCGAACGCCTCCGCGCAGGCGGGCGCATCATCCAGGCGATCACTTGCCCGCCGCAATGCGTCGAGGGTAGGCTGCCGGCCATCGCCACCGGTCAGCAATCCAGGCAGCAGGCGCATGCGGCGTTGTTCCCTAGAGCCCACGATACGAGGCCCGTCATCGCTGGCGATCTCCATGAGCGCGGCGAGGTCCGCTTCGGTTGGCGCAAACAGATCGCGCCCGGTTCCGGCACGTGTCAAGGCCAGGTCCACCAGTTCCGCGGGCGACCGATGCCGCAGGTTCTCTGGAACGCGCTGGCCATCCGAAACATAATGGACGGCCAGCCGATAACGTATGGCGGTGTCCAGGGCGGCAGCGATGCGCGGCGCTTCATCGATCTTGGTGACGAGGCATCCCGCCAGCGCCCCCCCGCCATCGGACGTGTAGGTCCGCGCCACCTCGTCCAGCGTGTCTCCATGGCTGGAGGCGTTCAGGACGACCAACCGATCCACCCGCCTGCCTCCGCCCGCCAGCAGCGCCGCCTGTTCGGCGACATAGCGGTCACGCTGGCTCACGCCCACGTTGTCTATCAGCACCGTCTGCGACGGGTGCGTGGCCCCCAGCAGGCGACGCAACTCGTCCACGTTGCGCACGACATGAACCGGCACATGCAGCATGTCACCGTATTGCTTCAATTGTTCATGCGCCCCGATACGATAGGTGTCGGTGGTGACCAGGACCAACCCGGCCGGGCCGGTCCGCCGCACGCAACGCGCGGCCAGTTTGGCGACCGTCGTGGTCTTGCCGACACCCGTCGGCCCGACCAATGCCAGCACCAGCCCGGGTTTCCATAGATCGCCTTCACGGGCAAGAACGGGTAGATGACGGGCCAGTTCATCACGCACCCAACGCATGGCGGCACCCTGGCCAAGACCTGCAGGCAACCGCGTCAGCATGGCTCGCAGCAGCGCCGTGCTGAAACCCAGCCCAAGCAGGCTTTGAAACAAGCGCGCGGCTTGCGGCGCCTGACGCAGCCTGTTACCCCACATGGCCTCATCGAGACGAGCCTCGAGCGCGCCACGCATCGACTCGATCGCTCCCATGACACCTTGCGTCGGCGCCTCGGGGCGCGGCCTGGGTTCAATCCCGGGCTCTTCGGACGTCGCCGATGTGGGGTCGGACGCCAGGATCTCGACCCCGCCATTGACGCGCCGGTTGGAGACGATGAGCGCGTCGGGACCCAACGCCAGGCGCACCTGCCTCAGCGCCTCCCGGCTGGTGGCACCGACGAACCGGCTCAGATTCACGTCGCGGCGCTCCGGCCCACCATGGCGGTCACGCGCAGAATGCGTTCATCCGGAATCTCGACGTTGGACAAGACTCCCAACTGTGGCAGATGGTGGCGCAGAAACCGCGACAACGCCACGCGCAGAGCGGGAACCACGACCAGAACCGTGGGGTGCCCGTCACGCTCCTGCGTCTGGACGGCCTGCGCGGCGCCCTGCAGCAGGGTATCCGCCAGGCCGGGCTCCAGTGCGCCGCTGGTGCCGATGGCCTGCACCAGCACGTTCTCGAGCCGGGCATCGAGACCGATCACACACAGGTCGCCCTCACCCGCGAACCATTGCTGCGTGATGGCGCGGCCGAGCGCCACACGAACCTGCGCCAGCAATTCGCCCGCATCCGGCCCCGCACCGGTCGGGTTGAGGGCGGCGAGCCGGGGCGCATGCTCGGCCAGCGCCTCGATGAGGGTGCGCGCATCCCGAATGGCCACTTCTTCATCGAGCAACCCTCGCAACAGTTTCTGCAACGCCGTCAGCGACACGGTCTTTGGAACCAGATCCTCGACCAGTTTCGGGGCCTCGCGGCCGACGTGATCCAGCCATTGCTGTGCCTCCTGGCGGCCGAGCAGATCGGCCCCGTGGCGGTGCATCAGATGGTTCAAGTGCGTGGCGACCACGGTGCCCGCGTCGACCACGGTATAGCCCGCGATCTGCGCCTGCTCACGCAGCGCGACATCGATCCAGAACGCGGGCAGGCCAAAAGCGGGATCTTTGGTGGGCGTCGCGGGTAGGGTCATGCTGGCCCCGCCCGGATCGATGGCCAGCCACTGCCCGGGCATGGCCGTGCCGCGACCGACTTCGACACCCGAAAGCAGAATGCGGTAATCGTTGGGTTTGAGATCGAGGTTGTCACGAATGTGCACGACGGGGGCGAGGAAACCGACATCCTGTGCGAACTTCTTGCGCAGACTGCGGATGCGATGCAGAAGCTCGCCATTCTGTGCGTGATCAACCAAGGGGATCAGGCGGTATCCGACCTCCAGCCCCAGCGGATCGACCAACGACACATCGTCCCAACTGGCCTCCGCCGCCGCTGCGTCGGCGGCCGCCTGCTTGCGCATGGGCTCCTGGGCCTGTCTGGCATGCTCCAGAAGAGCTTGGCGGCGCATGACCCAGCCGCCACCGCCCAGCGCCGCGGCCAGTGACAGGAACGCCACGTGCGGCATATTGGGAATCAGCCCCATGGCGCCCAGTATCCCCGACGTGATGAACAGCACCGTGGGGTTCGTGAACAACTGCCCCACCATCTGCTGGCCGACGTCCTGGTCGGTCGCGACGCGGGAGACCACGACACCGGCGGCGGTGGATATCACCAACGCCGGAATCTGCGCCACCAGGCCGTCGCCGATGGTCAGCAGGGTGTAGACCCGTCCGGCGTCGGAAAAACTCAGCCCATGCTGCGCCACGCCCACGATGAGGCCGCCCAGGATGTTGATGACCATGATCAACAGCCCGGCCACCGCATCGCCCCGCACAAACTTGCTGGCGCCATCCATGGACCCGTAGAATTCGGCCTCCTGCCCGACTTCGGCGCGTCGCCGGCGCGCCTCGTCCTCACCGATGAGGCCGGCGTTCAGATCGGCATCGATCGCCATTTGTTTACCCGGCATGGCATCCAGCGTGAAGCGCGCGCCCACCTCCGCAATACGGCCGGCGCCCTTGGTGATCACCACGAAATTGATGATGACCAGGATCACGAACACCACGATGCCCACCGCGAAATTGCCACCCACCAGGAAATGCCCGAACGCCTCGATCACGTGGCCGGCGGCGGCAGGCCCCTTGTGGCCGTTGAGCAGCACGACCCGGGTGGAGGCCACGTTCAGGGCCAGGCGCAGCAGTGTCGCGAACAACAGCACGGAGGGAAAAGCGGCGAAATCCAGCGGCTTCTTGGTGAACATCGCCACCAGCAATATCATCACCGCGAGCGAAATGTTGAACGTGAACAGCAAATCCAGGATGAACGGTGGCAGCGGCAGGATCATCATCGCCAGCACCATCAGGATCAGGATGGGGCCGGCCATCAGGCGCGCGTTCTGCGCGCCATTGGTCTTGAGCAGGGCGATCAGGCCGTTCATGCCACGACCGCCGTGGCATCTGGCGCGGATCCGGGATCCATGCCCTCGGGCACAATCAGCCCATCGGGGACGACGGGCTGCACGCCTTGTCCGGCGTTCCAGCGTCGCAACTGATACACCCAGGCAAGCACCTGCGCCACCGCCGCGTACAGCTCGGTGGGAATCTCCCGACCCAGATCGACATGATGGAACAGGGCCCGGGCAAGAGGCGGGGCCGACAGAACGGGCACATGGTTGCCTGCGGCGATTTCCCGGATGCGGGCGGCGATCGGGCCCGAACCCTTGGCCACCACGCGAGGCGCGGCGCCCCGCCCTTCGCTATAGGCCAGCGCCACCGCGTAATGCGTGGGGTTGGTCACGACCACGTCGGCATTGGGCACCTGCGCCATCATGCGGCGGCGCGCCATCGCCCGCTGCTGCTGCCGGATGCGCCCCTTGACGTGAGGGTCCCCTTCGCTCTCCTTGTTCTCCTGACGGACGTCCTCGCGCGACATGCGCAGCTTGCGGAAATGGCTCCAGAGTTGCCAGGGTGCATCGATCAGCACGATCAACGCCAGGGAACCGACTATCAGGATGCTGCACAACGCGACCAGATTCAGCCCCTCGGCCAGCGCCTCGGTGGAGCCGGCGTACATCAGCCCGATCATGCGGTCACGGTAATGCCAGATGACCATGGCGCCGACCGTTCCCACCAGCACCGCCTTGACGAGCGTCTTGATCAGCTCGATCAGCGTCTGCGACGAGAACAGTCGGACGAATCCCTTTACCGGGTTCAGGCGTTCAAATTTAGGAGCGAGTGCCTTGCTGGATAACAGGAACCCCCCGAGGAGCATGGGCGCCACCAGGGCCACGACTACCAGTAGCGCGAATATCGGCAGCAACGCCCATGCCACGCCAAGACCGGCATCGATGGCCCGGGTCGCCATGACACCGGTGTCGCGCGCGATGCGGGGATCGATCCACAGCGTCGCATGCACTGCGGTGTACAGACTGCGATAGATGTCACCCGCGCCCGCCCACAGGCCACCGACCCCCGCCAGCAGCAACAGGAACGTGTTGAGTTCACGCGAACGGACGACCTGCCCCTCCTCGCGCGCCTTTTCCAGGCGCCGGGGAGTGGCGGGTTCGGTTTTTTCGAGATCGCTTTCCTCAGCCATCCGGCCGTCGCATCCAGAGTTTCGTCAATCCGAAAATTCTAGAGGAACGGGCCAGGAACGATACGCGGAGCAAGCCTGGGAAACCCGCTCAATTCACTTCCAGTCGCGCCGCGCGTCAGAATCCCAGGCTGGAAAGCAGGTCGTCGACCTGATCCTGATTGGTGACAACGTCCGGCCGGCCGCCGGGAGAGACCTGGGGGCCGTTGAGCAGAGAGGCCGTGTCGTTGCGCCTGTCCTGAGGCACATTGTCCAGCAGCACCTGGACAAGTTCGGTTTCTATGGCCCCGACGACGTTGAGCATCTTCATGATGACCTGGCCCGTCAGATCCTGGAAATCCTGTGCCAAGATGATTTCCATCAGGGAGTCCTGCGACGCCTGGGCCCGATCGGGGATGCTCCGCAGCAGTCCCCGGGTGTCATCCACCAGGGTGCGTGCCTGTTCCAGTTCAACGGGGTGGTCGAACCAGGCCTGCCAGCGCGTGTCGAGTGCTTGCGCATCACGACGCAACCCATCCTGGATGGGTTGAATCTTCTCGGCCGCGTTCAGCACACGGTTGGCGGCCTGTTCGGTCATGCTGGCGACGTAACGCAGGCGATCCCGGGCATCCGGGATCGCCTGCGCGGCATCCTTGATCGCTTGGTCAAGCCCGAGTTCGCGCATGCTTTCGCGCAGCATGCGCGTGAGCTGGGCGATACGATAGATCAAATCGACGGGCTGCCCGGCGTCAACCTCCGGTTGGCACGACTCTGCCGTATGCATGATGGTTTCCTTTTACGTTCCAGAGCGCTATATCTGGTGTTTTTCGAAAATCTTGTTGAGCTTCTCCTCGAGGGTCGCGGCGGTGAAGGGCTTGACCACATAGCCACTCGCGCCGGCCTGGGCGGCGGCGATGATGTTCTCTTTCTTGGCCTCGGCCGTCACCATCAGGACGGGAAGCCTCGCCAACTGCTCATCGGCGCGAATCGCCTTCAGCATGCTCAACCCATCCATGTTGGGCATGTTCCAGTCGGACACCACGAAGTCGAAATTGCCGGTGTGCAGCTTCTCGAGCGCCATGGCGCCATCCTCGGCCTCGTCGACATTCTCGTATCCGAGATCCTTGAGCAGGTTCTTGACGATCCTGCGCATAGTGGGAAAATCGTCGACCACCAGAATTTTTATGGACTTTTGTGCCACGTGATCATCTCCATCAAATCATCTCCATCTATAGAAACAAGGCCAACCAAGGTTCACACGCGATGCCCATAGGCGCCGGCGCTGGCCAACAGGCGCTCGCCCATCTCCGCCAGCGGCACCGCCTCGGCGGCGGCACCGATCAACAGTGCCTCGCGCGGCATGCCGAACACGACACAACTGGCTTCATCCTGGGCGAAAGTCATGGCACCGGCCTTTCGCATCGCGAGCAACCCCTGGGCGCCGTCACGCCCCATGCCAGTCAGAATGGCTCCCACGGCATTGCCCCCCGCCACCTGCGCCGCGGAATGGAAGAGCACATCGACCGAAGGACGATGCCGATTGACCGGCTCGGTGTCGTCAAGATCGACGACGTAATTGGCGCCCGACCGCGAGAGCCTCATGTGCGCCACCCCGCCAGGGGCGAGATAGACATGGCCCGGCAGCACACGCTGACCAGCCTCGGCCTCATGAACCTGCACGGCGCACAGGCTGTCCAGGCGTCGCACGAATGACCGTGTGAAGCCGGCCGGCATGTGTTGTGTGATCAATATCGCGGGACTGTTGGCGGGCAACGGCTCGAGCACCTGGCGTATGGCCTCGGTGCCACCCGTGGAGGCGCCGATGAGAATCAGCTTTTCGGTGGTGGAAAAGGGTCGGGCGAGGCGCCGGACCGCGACCGCTTGAACCGGCTGACGTTGCCGCGGCCGCGATTGGGCCGCCGCGCGGATCTTGTCGGCGATCAGATCGGAGTATTCCAGCAACCCATCCCGCAATCCAAGTTTCGGTTTGGTGACGAAATCGACAGCACCCAGTTCCAGCGCCCGCAGCGTCACATCGGAATTGCGTTCCGTGAGCGACGACACCATGACCACCGGCATCGGTCGCAAGCGCATCAGGCGTTCGAGGAAATCCAGACCGTCCATGCGTGGCATCTCGACATCCAGGGTGAGGACATCGGGGTTGTGGCGCTTGATCAGTTCGCGCGCCACCAGAGGATCGGGTGCCACCGCCACCACTTCGATATCGGGCTGGCCGTTGAGGATTTCCGTCATGAGCCCGCGCACCAGCGCGGAATCGTCCACGCACAGGACCCGGATCTTGCCGGAGACAGCCGTCTGCCCTGGAGCTTGGCGATCAGCACTGATCATTTGAGCTTGTCCCGCTCGTACACTGTCTGGCCAAGCAGGCGGAATTTATCGGTCAGATAGGTGAAGTTCTCGGAATGCCCGGCGAACAGCAGCCCGCCAGGCCTCAGCATGGTTGCCATATGGTCGAGAATGCGTACCTGCGTTTCCTTGTCGAAATAGATCATGACATTGCGGCAGAATATGGCGTCGAACATGCGCCCCGATGGCCACGCGGGAGCGCACAGATTGAACGTATCGAACCGCACCAGGCTCGACAGCAGCGGTTTGACCCGCACCTGTCCGGTGCGCGCCCCCTGGCCCCGCTGGAAATAGCGCTTGAGCAACACCTCGGGAATGGGCTCGGCCCGATCGCCGGAATACACCCCCGCTCGCGCACGGGCGATGGCCTGCGTATCGATATCAGTGGCCCAGACGGCCTGGCGCAGGTCGGTAGCGGGCTGCGCCTCGCGCAGCGTCATGGCGATGGAATAGGCTTCTTCCCCGGTGGAGGCGGCGCACGACCACACCGAGATCGGCGTCTTGCACGCGCGGGCGAATTTCGTCAACGAATCGAAATGATGCTGCTCACGGAAGAAGGCCGTGTGGTTGATGGTGAAGGCATTGACGAAGTGTTCCCATTCGGTGCTTTCACCGCCCCGCTGCAACGAGGTCAGGTAATCGGTGACGGTCCCAACGCCGAGGTCACGGGCGCGCAGGCCCAGCACCCGGCCTATCATGTCACGCTTGTGCGCCCCGAGAACCAACCCCGCGCGCGCCTTGAGCAGCCGGGTTGACAGCGTGATATCGTCGTCGCCGGCCTCGGGCAGACCCGCCAGCAAGGAGAACGATTCGGCACGGGGCATGGCGCTCATGATATCTGGCCAGCCAAGGTGGCAGGCGCATAGGCCGCTGCCATCCGCCCGCCGGGTTTGTCAGGTTGGGCCAGCGCGGCTGCGGGAACATCGATGATTTCGCTTGTGTTGATCTTGAACACTGCCATGGCGTCATTCAAGCGGGCAGCCTGATCCTGCAGAGAGCCGGAAGCTGCCGCGGCCTGCTCAACCAGCGCCGCGTTCTGCTGCACGACCTCATCCATCTGCGCGACAGCCTGATTGACCTGGCCGATGCCGTCGGACTGTTCGCGCGACGCCGACGAGATCTCGCTCATGATGGTGGTCACACCCTCGACGGCCCCCACCACTTCCCGCATGATGTCTCCGGCTTGTATGGCCTGCGCGGACCCCGCCTGCACGCGGGACCGGGATTCCTCTATCAGCGTCTTGACCTCCTTGGCCGCCTGGGCGCTGCGCTGCGCCAGCGAACGGACTTCCCCGGCCACCACGGCGAAGCCCTTGCCCTGCTCGCCCGCCCGCGCGGCCTCGACGGCGGCATTCAGCGCCAGGATATTGGTCTGGAACGCGATACCATCGATGACACCAACGATCTCGGAGATCTTTCCGGAACTCGCGGAAATGGCGGCCATCGAGCCGACCACGTCGCCGACTGCGGCGCCGCCACGCTGCGCGACTTCGGAGGCCTTCTTGGCCAGTTGGTCGGCCTGCATGGCGTTGTCCGTGTTCTGCTTGACGGTGCTGGCTAGCTCTTCCATGCTGGCCGCGGTCTGCTGCAAGGACGCCGCCTGCTGCTCGGTGCGGGAGCTCAGGTCGGTGTTGCCCGCGAAAATCTCCTGCGAGCCCAGCGTGATTTCCTCCACCCCTTGTCGCACCGACGACACGGTGCCGGTCAGGCTTTCCTGCATGCGGCGCAGCGCATCGAACAACACCCCGATTTCATTGCGCGACCGCACCTCTATGCGTTGAGTCAGATCGCCCGCGGCGATGCGCTCAAAGTGCGACTGCGCGGCACGCAGAGGCCGCAACACCACACGTCCCAGCACCGCATAGGCCAGCAACGCGATCAGCACCGACAGCGTGACGGCAATGGCGACGAGGATCACCACGCGCTGATAATGCATCTGTTCCGCCGCCTCGGAGTCGGCGATGAGCTGCCGTTGATGCGCGTGCACGACGCCCAGGGTCTGGTAGAAATCGTCTTCCAGACTGCTGCTGGTGGTGGACAGGAAGTCGTGATAGCCGCTGATGTCACCCTTGGCGAGGAATCCGAACAGGGGCGTGACACCGCCAGCCATCAACGCGTCATATGATTGTTCCAGATCGCGATAGACGCCATCCTTGCGTCCTTTGGTCAGCCTGCGATAAGTATCGAAGATACTCTGGGAGGTACTCATGGCCTGGCGCGCATTCTTCACCTGGCTTTGCGATTCGGGGTCCAGCGCACCCGTGTAGGTGGTTGCGGCCACCTCCGCCTGCCCGGCCGCGCCAGAATGTCGCTTGTCATGATTGACCACATAACTCGCGAGCGCGCGCCCCAATGCGCCCTGGATATCCTTGTACTGGTCGATGGACTGGCTAAGCGTGCTGTCTATGGCCTCGTTGTCAGCAATGCGCTGGAGTGCCTGGTTGTTGGAATACAAAGACCACAACCCAAGCGCGGCCCCCGACAACAGCATGCACAGGAAAAACAGCAGCATCAGAATCAGACTGGTGCGCACCTTGAAATTGGAAAATAGAACGGGTTTTCTCATGTCGGAAACGGAAATGATGCGAAAGAATGGACGCGTGGTGCGTTACCACGGCGGGCACGAATCATGGCTGTCAGGCAACCGCCTGCTCGACCAGCGCCATTTCGGTGCTGGTCATCAGCCGTTCTATGTCCACCAGGATCAGCATGCGCTCGCCCAGTGTGCCGATGCCAGTGAGATATTCTGTGGAGAACGCTGTACCGAACTGCGGCGGCGTGCTGATCTGGGACGACTGCAGCATCAGTACGTCGGACACACCGTCGACCACCACGCCCACGACACGGGAACCCAGATTCAGGATGACGACGACCGTCTGGTGGTCGTACTCGACACGTTCGAGATCGAACTTGATGCGCATGTCCACGATCGGGACGATGACGCCGCGCAGGTTGGTGACCCCTTTGACGAACGACGGCACGTTGGCGATGCGCGTCACGGTCTGGCTGTCGTAGCCACGGATCTCCTGTACCTTGAGTATGTCTATTCCGTATTCCTGGGACGCCAGCGTGAACACCAGGAATTCCTTTCCAACGGTGTCGACCTGCCCGGCATCGGACTCGAATCTGTTCAACATGATTTTCTCCAGTTCTGGGCGCGTGTTCACGCTGTTTCGCGCGTCATGCGCATCAGGGCGAACACATCGACGATCAGGGCCACGCTGCCGTCTCCTAGAATGGTCGCGGCGGAAACCCCGGGGATTTTTCGGTAATTGGATTCGAGATTCTTCACGACCACCTGATGCTGGCCGACGAGTTGATCGACCAGCAAGGCGAAGCGCGCGTCCTCGGCCTGCAGAATCACCGCGATCGCACCAGTGGGGTTGGTCTGGGCGCCCTCGACGGAGAACACCTCGTGCAGCGCGACGATGGGCAGGTATTCACCCCGCACATACATGAGTTGCTCGCCCTCCGAGATGTGGTGAATCTGCTCGGTGGTGGGCTGCATGGATTCCGTGACGTGGCTGAGCGGAAGAATGAATGTTTCATTGCCAACCTTCACGGACATGCCATCGAGAATGGCCAGGGTCAGCGGCAGAGCGATGCGCATGATGGTGCCCCGCCCTTCCCGCGACGACAGCTGGATATGGCCACCCATATCCTGAATATTGCGGCGCACGACATCCATGCCAACGCCACGCCCGGAAATATCGGTGATTTTTTCGGCGGTCGAGAAACCCGGCGCGAAAATCAGTTGCCACACTTCTTCGTCGCTCGCGGTGTCGCTGACCGCCATCCCCTGCGACGCCGCCTTGGCCAGGATGCGTCGGCGATCGAGCCCGGCGCCGTCGTCGGACACCTCGATGATGATCTGCCCCCCGTTGTGCTGGGCTGACAGTGTGATGCAGCCTTCCGGGTTCTTACCTCGCGCCAGGCGCACGTCGGGCGCTTCGATACCGTGATCCAGGCTGTTGCGCACGAGATGAGTCAATGGATCGATGATGCGCTCTATGAGACTCTTGTCGAGTTCGGTCGCCTCGCCCTGGGTCACCAGCCGGATTCGCTTACCCAACCTCGACGCGTTTTCCCGCACGACTCTTGGAAACCGGCTGAACACGTAATCCATGGGCATCATGCGCACGGACATGACCGCTTCCTGGAGATCCCGTGCGTTGCGCTCGAGCTGCTCGATGCCATTGAGCAATCGATCGTGGACGACAGGATCGAGTTCCGAGCCTGCCTGCACCAGCATCGCCTGGGTGATCACCAATTCACCCACCAGATTGATGATCTGATCGACTTTCTCCACACCCACCCGGATGGTGCCCGACTCTTTGCGGGCGGCCGAATCCGTGGTCTTTCGGCGATCGACACCGGAACGCCTTTCCTCACGGCCTTCGTGGCCCGCGGACGTGGGTTCCGGCGCCAGAGGCGATCCGGGTGCGGGTGCACCCGCCACAGGCGGTGCCGGTGGGTGCTGCGCACCGACGACGGGCTCCGCCGCGAACCCACCCCCCTCGCTCGTCACCCGTACCTGATCGGCGTTGACGACGAAGCAGCAGACCGCGGTGATGTCGTCAGCGCTTTCCGGGGTTTCGAGCCAGATGGAGACAACACCGCCACGGTCTTCGTGGCGCACCACCTCGCCAAGCAGCGCCATCTCGGTGATGAGCGATTGCGCATCGGCCGACGCGACCCCCGTCAGATCGACCCGTTTCACGGACTTTCCACCTGCAACGGCCGAAACAGCAACCGCCACGACACTGGTCGAGGCCGGCGCGGGGGCCAGGGGCCCGGCCTGCTGCATGGCTGGAACGCCATCGTCCACACCATCTGTTTGATTCGCCAGCGCCAACTCGCGCAACTGCGCGCAGATACGCTCATACGCCTGTGCGTCAGGATTCCCGGAGCTCCTGTAGGCGGCAACCTGTTCCGCGAGCACGTCTTTGGTTTCCAAAAAAAGATCGATCATTTCCTTGCGCAGCGCCATGTCTCCCCGGCGCACCTGATCGAGAATGTTTTCCAGCAAATGCGTGGTCTGTGTCAACGCGTCAAAGCAACCGAACGTGCCGGCACCGCCCTTTATGGAGTGAGCGGCCCGGAATATGCCATTCAGATCGTCCGAATCGGGCTGATCAACGTCCAACCCAAGAAGGAGACGCTCCATGTCGGCGAGCAGCTCGTCAGCCTCGTCGAAGAATGTGTCGAAAAACTGGCTGAGATCCACTCCAGCGCTCATGCTTGCCCCTGTCGGTTGCTGAAAGCCTCAGTCTGACGGCGCCGCCAGCGCGGGCTGAGCGAGGTGTTCGAGCTCGGGGAGCTTGAGCACGGCGGCCGCAGTGGTGTTCTGCGCATCGATGCGGCGCTCCGCGCGCTTGTTCAACACCACCAGACTGATGCGCCTATTAACGGCCGCGCTGGGATCATCTTTAATCAGGCTGACCGTCGAACCCAGCCCCAGCACGCGTTTGACCTTGCCCTCATCCATGCCACCGGCGATCAGTTGCCGCCGGGCGGCGTTGGCGCGGTCCGCGGAGAGCTCCCAATTACTGTATTCCCGCTCACCCGTCGAATACTGGGCCGCATCGGTGTGGCCGGCTATGCTGATCTTGTTGGGCAGTTTGTTGAAGACCGGCGCCAATTCCCGGAGTATGGCACTCATGTAGGGCTGCATCTTCGCGCTGCCGGTATCGAACATGGGACGGTTCTGCTGGTCCACGATCTGGATGCGCAGCCCGTCCGGTGTCATGTCGAGCAATAGCTGGGGGCGGAACTGCTTGAGGATTGGATCAGACTTTATCAGTTGATCGAGCTCGCTTTTTAGGCCCTCCAGCCGCTGCGTGTCGCGCTTGTCGCTTTCGGTCGTTCCGTCATCGTGTTGCTGACGAGGCAGCGGATTCTTGTTCGGTATGACACTGGGTGAGCCCGCCGGAATCACCGAGCTTGAAGAGTCGATCTTGGGCCCACCCGTGACGGCGGTCATCAAAGGCATGCGGAAGTATTCGGCGATGGCGTGGAGATCCTTGTGCGGCACGACAGAGATCAGCCACATCACCAGGAAGAACGACATCATGGCCGTCACGAAGTCGGCGTAAGCGATCTTCCAGCTGCCGCCGTGGCTTTCGTCAAGATGCGCGTGCCCGCGGCGAATGACGATGCGCTCCGGTCCGCGTGAACTCATATCCGCAGCCCGCTATGCTTTCTTCCCAGCCAGCGACCGGGTCTGACGAACGTGTTCCTCGAGCTCGACGAACGAAGGGCGAACAGTGGAATACAAGGCCTTGCGGCCAAACTCCACAGCCAGCTGCGGCGGATAGCCATTCATGTTGGCCAGCAATGTGAGCTTGATGCATTCAAGCACTTTCTCGACGCCAGCATTGCGGCGCTCGATGGATGAGGCCATGGGTGCCACGAAGCCGTAAGCCAGAAGGATGCCTAGGAACGTACCCACCATGGCCTTGGAAATCAGATCGGCGAGAATCGCCGGGGGTTGATCGACCGCCGCCAAGGCCTTGATCACACCCAGCACAGCCGCCACGATCCCGAACGCCGGCAACGCATCGGCCACGGCGCGCAGGCCATGCACTGGAATGTGTAGTTCCTTGCGCAACGTTTCGATCTCTTGGTCCATGAGCGTTTCGATTTCGAAGGCGCTCATGTTTCCACTGATGATGAGGCGCAGATAGTCGGTGATGAATTCCATCAGACGCGCATTGCGCAGTACCAACGGATACTCGGCGAAGACCGGACTGGCGGATGGATCTTCAATGTCGGACTCAACCGACATCAGGCCGTCGCGTCGGGCCTTGTTCAGCAGCACATACAGCAGCGCCATCAGCTCCATGTAGAGTGGCTTGTCATAGGGGCTGCGCCGAAACGCGTTGGGAACGGCGCGCAACAGCAACCCAATCGACTTGCCGCTGTTCGACGCCAGGTAGGCGCCGAGCGCCGCCCCGGCGATGAGCACGAACTCGAACGGCTGGTACAGCGCCCCGAGATGGCCACCCAGAAACGTGTAGCTGCCGAAAACAGAGACCAAGACAACCAGGAAGCCAAGCAGGATTAACACAAGCGAGCCTTTATCGACCAAACGGTTGCAATGATCCTCTGCTTCGGTCTTGGCGAAAACCGGTGACAACAGGGATTTTCGAGGCCAGATCGGCGCCTACAAAGATACCGGAGCGAGGAGGAGTGGGGCTCGGCTGCCGCTCGGACAACGACGGTGTACCGCTTCACCCTGACTACACTTTGGCCGGCTGGCGCAAAACAGCCCGACCGCGGGTTTTGCCGGCACGCGGAGGCGGCCGGCAGATGGCGCAAACAAAATTGGCCTGGGGATCGTGGGCATGAGCAACGAACTGGCCTGTGCAACGGGTACAGCGGGATAACTGCACCAGATCACTGTCGAAGAAACGCACCAACATCCAGGCACGGGTGAAACTCAGCACAGGCTCTTTAGCCGACGACGCAAGCCGTCCAGCGTCGGCCTGCTCGAGATACAGGCGGTAGCCTTCTATGAGCGCCCCGGACTTCTTGGCGGGTGTATGGGCGTCCATGAACCGGTAAATGTTGTAGAACACACTGGAATGGATGTTCGGCAACCATGTCATGAACCAGTCCACCGAAAATGGCAGCATACCCTTGGGTGGGGAGCAACCCTTGATCTCCCGATACAGGCGGGCGAGCCGATCGTAGCTGAGGCTGGTTTCGGCCTGCAGCACCTGAAGCCTGGCCCCGAGTTTGATCATATCGGTGGCCAGCAGGATTTCCTCGGCATCGCGGGAAACGCTTTTCGTGGACATGAAAATACTTCCGCAAAAACGTGATTCAAGCCACCTGGGGAAGCGCGGAGCGCTGCGCCAGAAGAATGGTGGCATGCGCCTGCTGCAACACCCCCCCCAGCACGTCATTCGCCAGCGACGACAACAAATCGTAATCGTTCAGACGAAAGCCACAGATCAGCGAACCCGACCCGGCCAGCTTGACCAACTGGGCGGGGGACAGTTGAAGCACCACTTCGGCCACGTCTTCAGTGAACCCGAGGCGGAACATGGCCGACGCGTAGTTTTCGCGCAATAGGCGCTGGGCAAGCAAAAGGTACGACAAATTGACTTCTTGAATGTCGCTCAGCAATGAATCATCGACAGCCAGCATGTTGGGCTCCTGTGACAAAGAAGGTGTTCCAGGGAAAAAATCGAGGGTTCGCGAGTATGATGCGGGCCACATTCCGCATAGGCGGGCGCATCATGGTCCAAAACTAACAAAACCTGTTTTTTGTATCATATTGCCATTAATCTGTGTATTTCGCATAAATATCAATATTGACAGATATCTTAATATTGTTATTTTTATTGAGAAATTAATGGATTGTTTTTGTTTTTTAAAAGAAATTAAAAGATATTCAGCAACCGTTAGTTATGTTACATAATTACGTACACGTATCTATGTTACATATTAATTGAAGATTGCGACTGAAATACCACATTTTTTGAAACAGCATCGTCACAAAATCAAGTCTGACACCCACTCCTCACCGATATTTTCCCAATCGTCGGTCGACGCCTGGTTCTGCACGGTATCCCCTCTCGCGATTCCTGCACGCCATAGGCCATCATGCGATAAACAGCGTGAATAAAGTCTTGTATCCACATGAAATTACAGTAATAATGCGAAAATGATCGCGCCCATGCCACAGTATGTCCGACGATTCCTGTTTCCTGGCTTGGTGGCCGTGCTGACGCTGCTCGCGGGCTGCGCCAGCACTCCCAGACACGAGTCCGGCGCGGGGTATTGGCGTGGCCAGCCGGTGGTGGTTGATCAAAGCAAGCGCACCGATGTGGTCATGATGGCCCTTGCTCAACTGGATACACGCTATCGATACGGGGGCGATTCACCGGACACCGGCTTCGACTGCAGTGGCCTGGTGGATTATGTATTCAAGGCGGCGGCGGACGCCGGTCTGCCGCACAATACGGCACGCATCGCCGAAATCAGCCGCCCCATCAGCAGAAGGGCCCTGAGTCCGGGCGATCTGGTGTTCTTCAACACCCTGAACCGCCGCTATTCGCACATGGGGATCTATCTGGGCCACGGCCGTTTCATCAACGCCCCATCGAGCGGCGGCGTGGTCCGCATCGACTCGCTCAACAGCCGCTACTATGCCCGGCGCTTCGACGGTGCGCGCACCTTGTTCGCCGCCGATTGACATCTGTCGGCGCCAAGTGACACTTTGCAGTGAACCGCGCCCGAAGGCGGGACCGGCGAATTGGCCAATAACGTGTCACGAACCAGCGGGCAGGCGCAGATAGTGGTCGGCAAGACGCAGGAAATCGTCCAGACGGGGATCCACGCCCAGTTCCTCGCGCAGCAACTCGGCCACGCGCGGCGCCACATGCGCCGCCAGGCGCGCATCAAGAAACAGCAGGCGGTAACGACGCGCCAGCATATCTTCGACCGAGCGCGCGTATTCATAACGCGCCGCGAAGCGCACCATGGACTCGGTGAGTCCGTCGGCAAGCGTCACATCATGGCCATCCAGGCCGCGCAGCCATTGCGCGTCCTCGCCATAGGCCTCGGCGCCTGGCGTTTCCGTGAGGGTGGCGCGATACGTGGCACCCGCCACCGCCCCCGCCAGAACACACGTGGCGGTGACACTGGGTGGCAGCGAGGAAAACAACCCCGCCTCCACACACTTGGCCAGGACATCCTCGGCCATGGCGCGATAAGTGGTCCATTTGCCGCCGGTGACCGTCACCAGGCCGCTTGGGCTGACCAGCACCGTGTGTTCCCGGCTGATTTTCTTGGTGTTGTCACCCTCGTCATCGGGCGGGCGCACCAGGGGCCGCAGGCCGACCCAGACGCTGCGGACGTCGTCGCGCGTGGGGCGTCGGCTGAGGTAGTTACCAGCCTCGCCAAGGATGAAATCGACTTCGTTGGCGAACGCATCCGGTTCACGCGACAGGTCGTGACGGGGGGTGTCGGTGGTGCCCAGCACGACTTTGCCCAGCCACGGCACGGCGAACAGCACGCGGCCGTCGCGCGTCTTGGGGACCAGCAGCGCGTGATTGCCACGCAGAAAATCGCGATCGACCACCAGGTGCACGCCCTGGCTGGGCGCAACCATGGGTTTGGCGGCACGATGCATGGCCTGCCCGTCTTGTTGGCGGATTTCATCCACCCATACGCCGGCGGCGTTCACCACGCAGCGGGCCGATATTTGAAATTCGGCGCCGGTTTCAGCGTCTTTGGCGCGCAGGCCGGCGATACGCCCTTGTTCATGCACCAAGCCGGTCACGGCGCAGTAATTGACCAGCAAAGCCCCACGCGCCGCCGCGGTGCGGGCCAGCGTCAGTGCCAGACGGGCGTCGTCGAACTGACCGTCCCAGTATTTGACCCCGCCCTTCAACCCCCGGGTGCGCACGCCGGGCAGGCAACGTTCGGTGCCAGCCACGCCCAGCATTTCCGTATTGCCCAGGCCCGCTTTCCCTGCAAGCAGGTCGTATAGCTTGAGCCCCGAACCGTAGAACGGCATTTCCCAGTAGCTATAACAAGGCATGACGAACGGCAACGGCCGGGCCAGGTGCGGCGCGTTATGCAACAGAACGGTGCGCTCGCGCAGCGCTTCCCTGACCAGGGACACGTTGCCCTGCGCCAGGTAGCGGACACCACCATGCACCAGCTTGGTCGCGCGAGAGGAAGTGCCCTTGGCGAAATCGTGTGATTCGAGCAAGACCACCGACAGCCCTCGCAACACCGCATCCAGCGCCACACCCAGCCCGCTGGCCCCGCCGCCAATGACGGCCAGGTCGTATCGCATAGGTTCGGACAATGCCGACAAGAGCCGGGATCGATCAGTAAGGAGAGGTTCGGAGGCGGGCATCATGGCAAACAGTGCGGAGGAAATGGCAAACGCGTCCACAGAGTGGGTGGGAATGAGTCTGCCCGGTTTCGTTCATTTTTGATTATTATCGTTCGTTTTAGAAAAGAACACCACCAAAGACACCCAAGACGACCAGCCGTTGGAATCACTATTTCTTTTCGTTTCGGTGTACAGTTTGAGCCATGATAGTCCAAGCATTGCCGCCACGGATGACCGCATGACACCGAACCCCAGACAACAGCGGTTACTCAGGCACGTCCAGGAACAGCATTCCTCCACAGTCGAAGAACTGGCGATACGGCTCGGCGTGACAGCTCAAACCATCCGCCGCGACGTGCAACGGCTGGCCGAGGCAGGCTTGCTCGCACGCTTCCATGGGGGTGTCAGCGTTCCCAGCTCGACAACCGAGAACATCGCGCATCACCAGCGTGAAAACCTGAACACGTCCGGCAAGCGTCGCATCGCCAGCGCCGTGGCGCAGGCCGTTCCGGACGAGTGCTCGCTTTTCATCAACATCGGCACCACCACCGAGGCCATCGCTCGGGCGCTCATGCACCACACGGGGCTGCGCGTCATCACCAACGATCTCAATGTCGCGGCCACCCTCAGCCGCAACCGCAACTGCGAAGTCATCGTTGCGGGCGGCGTGGTGCGCTCCCGCGATGGCGGAATCATCGGCGAAGCCACCATAGATTTCATCCGGCAATTCAAGGTGGACATCGCGCTCATCGGCATTTCCGGCATCGAGCCGGACGGATCGCTACGCGACTTTGACTACAGGGAGGTCAAGGTTTCGCAAGCCATCATCGAGCACGCCCGGGAAATCTGGCTCGCTGCCGACGCCACGAAGTTCAACCGCCAGGCGATGGTCAAGGTGGCCGATCTGTCCCAGGTCGATCGGCTGTTCACCGACGCCACGCCGCCAGACCCTTTCCCCGACCTTCTTGCCCAAGTGCACGTGCGCTGCGATGTGGCGGGATCCCCATGACCGATTCCCACAGGAACCCATAACGACCATGGCCTATCTGCTTGCCTTCGACCAGGGCACTTCGAGTTCGCGCAGCATCGTTTTCGATACCGACACCGGCCGGATCGTTGCTCTCGCCCAACAGGAGCTCACGCAGCACTACCCACGACCCGGCTGGGTGGAGCACGACCCGATGGATATCTGGTCCACCCAGTTGCGGACCGCGCGCGACGCGCTGGCCAAGGCCGGCCTGCAAGCCCGTGACATACTGGCCGCGGGCATCACCAACCAACGCGAAACCACCATCGTCTGGCACAGGGAAACCGGGCAGCCGCTTTGCAACGCCATCGTCTGGCAGGATCACCGCGCCGAGCCCGCCTGCGCGGACTTGCGCCAGCGGGGGTTGGAAGACACCATCCTGCAAAAGACCGGACTGCGCGTGGATGCCTACTTCTCAGCCACCAAACTAAAGTGGATCCTGGACAACATCTCTGGCGGACGCGAACTCGCGGCACGGGGGAAACTGGCGTTCGGCACCGTCGACACATGGCTGATCTGGCAACTCACCAAGGGCCGGGTGCATGCCACCGATGTCAGCAACGCCTCCCGCACCATGCTCTTCAATGTGCACGACAACCAGTGGGACGCCGAACTGCTGAGGACGCTGGACATCCCCCACTCTCTCCTGCCCGACGTGCGCCCCTCCAGCACCGAATACGGCACGGTCGACACCGAGCTGTTCGGCCACGCCATCCCTATATGTGGTGTGGCCGGCGACCAGCAAAGCGCGCTCTTTGGCCAGGCATGTTTCCAGGAAGGCATGGCCAAGAACACGTATGGAACCGGCTGTTTCACGCTGATGCACACCGGCGCCAAGTTCCAGGTATCGAAAAACGGCTTGCTCACCACAAGCGCGGCCCAGACCACCAGCCAGCCCGAATACGCCATAGAAGGCAGCGTATTCGTGGGCGGCGCGGTCGTGCAGTGGCTGCGCGACGGCCTGCGCGCCATCCCCAGCAGCGGCGACGTGGAAAAGCTGGCCCGCAGCGTGCCGGACTCGGGCGGCGTCATGGTGGTGCCGGCGTTCACCGGCCTGGGCGCCCCGTACTGGCAGCCGGATGCGCGCGGCTCGATCACCGGCATCACACGCGGCACCAACGTCGGGCACATCGCCCGTGCCGCGCTCGACAGCATCGCCTATCAAAGCGCCGCGCTGCTGCAGGCCATGAGCCGCGACGCCGTTCAGGCCGGTGCCGCGCCATTGGCCGAATTGCGCGTGGACGGCGGGGCTTGCGTGAACGACTTGCTGATGCAGTTTCAAGCCGATCTTCTGGGGATTCCGGTGGTGCGCCCGACCATCATCGAAACCACGGCACTGGGCGCCGCGTATCTGGCGGGGCTGGCCTGCGGAGCGTTCACCAGCAAGGAAGCACTGTCGAGACTATGGCGCGTCGAACGCACGTTCACCCCCCGACTCGACAGAAGGGAAGCAGAAGCCCTGATGCAGCGCTGGGAACACGCGGTGCGGCAAACCAGCCTGCCGTAGCGGCAGCCATCAAAGTCCGGGCCGGCGGGCCCGGACCAGGCGCACCACGCCGCTGAGCGAGGAACAGATCACCCAGTACACCACGCCAGCGAAGATCAGCATGGGAATGATCGTGCCGTCACGCGCCCCGATGCTTTCCGCACGGCTGAAGAAATCGCCCAGAGCAATGACGTACACCAGCGACGTATCCTGAAAGATGACGATACATTGCGTGAGCACGATGGGCAGCATGGCAGCGAACGCCTGGGGCAACACCACATAACGCATGCATTGATAAGGCGTCATGCCCAGCGCGTAGCCAGCCGCCGGCTGCCCCTTGGGCAGGCTGACAATGCCAGCGCGCATGATTTCGCAAAAGAACGCCGCCTCGAGCAGCGAATAGGCGACCATCGCGGACACCAGGCGGATGTCGACGGTGGGTGGCAGATCGAATAACGCCTTCAGGAACTGCGGCACGATCAGGAAGAACCATAGCAGCAGCATGACCAGCGGGATGGACCTGAACAACGACACGTACCACAATGAAAACAGGTTGAGCGCCTTGTTCCTTACGGTGCCAAACACAGCCAGAATCGTCCCCCACGCCAGGCCGCACAGAATGGCGATGAATGTGATGCGCACGGTCACCCACATGCCTGTCAGCAGCAGATCCCGGGATTCAAACAAGGTCTTCCAGTCCATCTGGAACATGTCAGCTCCCCAGGAAGCCCGGGACACTCGTCCGTCGGCGGATCCAGTCCATCAGGCGAAGTATCAGGAAATTCAACAGGAAATACCCCAGCGTCACGCAGATGAAGGACTCATAGGGCTGGGCGGTGTAGTCCACCAATTGACGCGCCTGCCCCGAAAGCTCGAGCAGGCCGATGGTGGAGGCAACGGCCGAGTTCTTGGAAATGATGAGGAACTCCGACGTCAAGGGCGGAATGATGACTCGAAAAGTGACGGGTAGCAGCACGTGGCGGTACGTTTGCGCCAGGGTCAGGCCCATGGCCAGGCCCGCATTGCGCTGCCCCTTGGGCAGCGACTGGATACCGGCCCGCACCTGTTCGCAAAGTCGCGAGCCGGTGTAAATCCCCAGGGAAAACACAGAGACCACGAAAAACTGGGTGTTGGGATCCAGGTTCTTGATCCAGTCCCCCAGCGCTTTGGGCAACAACTCGGGAACGACGAAATACCAGATGAAGAACTGCACGATCAGGGGAACATTCCGGAACACCGACACGTAGGCCGTGCCCAACACCCGTGGAATTCTGCCTGGCAACGTCCGCATGACACCAAAAGCCGAACCAACGGCCAATGCCAGAAGCCACGCCAGCAAGGTCAGGTACACCGTGTTCATGAAACCCGATGCCAGCCACCCCAAATAGGTGGTGGGCTCCCCTGTGGCCACGGGCTGTAGCAGGACCGCCCAGTTCCATTTGTAATCCATCGTACCCTCAGCTTGCGGCGCGTCCCTCGAACAGCCCGAACCCCGATTTCATCACGACACAGGCTTGTCGCTGGGATGCGCGAACAAAGCCTTCATGTCATCCGACATGGGGAAATCGAGGTTCAGCCCCTTTGGAGGAATGGGAGACATGAACCATTTCTTATAAATCTTAGCCGCCTCGCCGGACGTCTCCGCCTTCGACACGACGCCGTCGATGAGCTTCTTCAAGCCTTCATCATTCTTACGCGTCATGCAGCCATAGACCTCATGCGATTGCGGGGTGCCCGTAATGACATAGTCTGAGGGGGTCTTCATTTTTGCGCGCTCACCCGCGAGCAAGGCGTCGTCCATCATCATGGCCTTGGCGCGCCCCGTTTTCAGCATCAAGGACGATTCCGTGTGATCCTTCGCGCTGATGATGTGCATGCCCATCTTTTTCTCGACATTCATGCGGCGCAGGATTTTCTCGGATGTGGTGCCTGCACCCACGACCACTGTCTGGCCTTTCAGATCGGCGAAATCCTTGATGCCCGAATTCTTGAGAGTCAGCAGGCGCGTGCCAATCTCGAAAAAGCTGTCCGAGAAATCCACTTGTTTCTCCCGGGCCTCGTTGTTCGTGGTGGTCGTGCATTCAAAGTCGAACGTCCCGTTCTGCAACAATGCGATCCGGTTTTGGGAAGTGATGGGAATCTTGCGAACCTTCAGGTTCGGCATCTTCAAGTCTTGCTTGAGCTTGTCGATGATGAGATTGGAGAAATCCATCGAGTAGCCAATAGGCTGCTGATTCGAATCATAGTAGGAAAACGGAATCGACGCGTCACGAAAACCGATGACCACGACGCCGTTATCCTTGATGGTCTTCAAAGTCCCTGTGAGAGGCGCGTCGGCGGCATTGGCGGACCCAAGGCCAATGGCGCAGGCGACCGCCAGGAAAAGCGATGAAAGAACCACGCGGCGGCGCCCGCACTGGCGTGAGGTGGAATTTATCATGGCTATTGCTTCCTTCATTGTCGTGTCTCCTTGTAGTACCTGATCAGTGAATCAGTGTTGTGATTGGAAACACGGATGCGCAGCATAACGCATCCGGTTCCCGCTCCGCTCAACCAACGATTGTCGATACGTCGAGCAAATACATCTGGCGCTCCGACTCATGCACCGAATCCACGCATACCGACCGCCCGTCCCGGCTCCAGCGCGGGTGCAGATCGCAGCGGTTCTCCTTCCTGAGGTTCGGGTCGGCGTAGAAGCGGCCAATGTCGTACCGGACGTTATCGTCGACATTCAACAGGAACAGAATGCGCTCGTTGGTCACCGCGTCCGGATACGTGTCGCTCAGCAGCCACCGTTTGTCGGTGGGCGAGAACGTCATATGGCCATTTTCCGTCAGGATCCCGGGGCTTAGGACACAAACGTCCCCGTCATCGCGGTCATGATAGAGGTGATAGTGGATCTCCCCCTTGTGAGGACTCCACACGACGATATGATCATTGTCCCGCCAGGCGGGGTGGGATATCTGATACGGCGACTTCTCGTAATCAAAGGTGCCCACGGCGTGGGGATCGAAATCATCCGCCAACTGGGGCAAAGGATGATCGGAGCACTCCAGCAGGCGGAGGTTCGACCCATCCAGGTCCATGGTGATCAGGCGATGCAGGAAGCAGGTTTCATCTTCGACGCGCTCAGTCCACCGATGCAGCAGAACCACTCGGCTTGAATCGGGATTGATTTCAATGTGACTCACCCAATGGAGCGCCTTGTCCATCGATGGCCGATGATGAAAACGAAACAGATCACCGTAGCTCAATATCAGCTCATGGCGCCCTGTGGCAAGATCCAGACGCCGGATACCGTCGTCATCGGGGGCATTGGGCAGAACGCTCGGCCGAGGCGGATAGCCGATGGTTTCATGGGTAACGTACAAGCGGCTGTAATCCACACACAAGGCATGGCGGCTGTCGGGCGAGACGACATAGATCGGCAACGGCAGATCTTGAACCTCATTCGTATCCACGTTGTGGATTCTGGACCCGAACCCCGGATAAGGCCCGGTCTGGGCATCTGTGCGAATGTTGTAGATGATCTGGCGTTGCGGCCGGCCATCCAGCCACTGCAACTGGCAGCCCATCTGCCAGTTCCAGGCTTTTGTGCTGTCGACCTCCAAGAAGGCATCTCCATTCAATGGATCGAAAAAACCGATTCCGGCAGACAGATCCGGCGTCAGATCGGCATCCATGAACGCGGTCCGGTTCGCCAGCACGTAACGGCCGGTGCGGTCCCAGACCGTCTTGTTGTAATAGCCAAAAAAGTGATGAGCGCCGGCGTTCTCACCGAGTCGGCGGCAAGGGCAGGGTTTGTCGACAATGTTCCGCGGATTCATGAAGGTGGCAGCCTGCTGTATGGGATACGCACACAGTAGGCCGCAACAGCAATACGATCAAATTCTATTTTTTGAGTGCTCTATTCAATTTTGATATACATTACAACACCACCAAGCTTGGTGCCACCGGCTTGTCTTCGAGATAGCCACCACCCGTCAACAGCACACCGGGCACTACCGTCGGGGCAAGCCAGTTCATCACAAGCATCACACATCAGTCATGTCCAGATCACTCAACTTCCAACAGATCCAGGCGTTCAGGGCCGTGATGCAAATGGGCACGACGACCCGGGCCGCCGCGATGCTCAACACCACACAGCCATCCATCAGTCGCCGCATTGCCGAGTTGCAGGCGGCCGCGGAACTCAAGCTCTTCGATCTGCACCATGGCAGACTGCGCCCCACGAGCGAAGGCAAGTTGCTATACAAGACCATACAGAAGCACTTCGACGGCCTGGAGAAAATCGAATCCGTGGTGGCGATCATGCGCAAATCCGGCTCCGGGGTCCTTCGCGTGGGCTGCACACCCACCCTGGCGATAGGCCTGCTACCCCAAGTCATCAACAAGTTCCTGTCGCAATACCCCCGCACGTACATCACTATCCAGACCCTGAGCACACTGCAACTCGCTGACTATCTGCATCAGGATCTGGTCGATCTGGTGCTCACCACGGGTACCCTGGATCAGAATGACTTCCGGCCATCCACCATCAGGACCTCGAGCGCCGTGTGTGTTCTGCCCATGAACCACCGGCTGCGAAAGAGGTCCATCATTGACATCGGAGATATGGCGGGGGAACGAATACTCACCTTGAGCGATACCGACGAACTGACCATCAAGGCAAGATCCCTTCTTTCCGAACACGGCATAGCGGACGATTTCGTCATCGAGACACCCTCATCCATCACCGTGTGCGCATTGGTGGCGGCCGGCAACGGCATCGGGATCGTCAATCCCTATGTGGCCAACACGTTCTCAGGCCAACTGCTGGTACGGGACATCACGCCTCGCATTCCCGTTCATGTCCAGATGGCGATGCCCGCACAAACAGCCCCCTCCGCTCTGACAAGACATTTCACGGATGTCCTGAAATCCCACATTGCAACCATGTAGCAGGGCTCTCAAACCATGACTCCCCGAACCAATCCCCCTCCCCAGCCATACATTTCCTGGCAGGAAGGCAATGAAACCCGGCAAGCCCTGTGGTGCGTGCCCGGCGACCCGCCACACCCCGATCACGTCCGCGTCGTCGACGATACGCTGACGGCCGATCAAGCGTTCCGGCTTGCCAGCCAGGGAACCGCCATGCTTTGGCGGGGCGATTACCGCAACGCCCGACAGTTGCTTGTCGCGCTTGCCCACCGCGTCGACCACCGGCCACGGAAGCGAAAGCAGCCGGATTCGCCACACGACGCCTTCAATCAGCACCGCCTCGCCCAATCACAGCGGGCCACACAGCTCAACCAGCTTCTGATTCCCATGGAGGGCGATGGGGCCGTGGCTCTCCGGCATGCGCCAGACGTGCGGGCGGCGTGCCGCGACGCGCTGGGCGATGTGGGCGAGCCCTTCGTGCTGCCATTGCGCGCCGTGCAAGGCATGGTGGGCGCCCACGAATGGCGGCGCAAAGGGGTGGCCGTTCCTGTTCTGGATGAGCCCATTCACGTGCACTATGGCGTGTTCTCGCCCATCCGGGGGGAGTATCTGGATCTGATCGCCCAGACGCCGCTGCCGGCAACCGACCTGGCGTTCGACATCGGCACCGGTAGCGGCGTCCTGGCCGCTATCCTCGCGCGGCGTGGCGTGGCGCGGGTCGTCGCGACCGATTCCGATCCGCGCGCCCTGGCCTGCGCACGCGAGAACGTCGAGACACAGGGGTTGACCGGCCGCGTGACGGTACAAGAGGCGGATCTGTTCCCTTCTGGTGCCTGCGGGCTGATTGTCTGCAACCCACCCTGGCTGCCGGCCCGCCCAACCACCTCGCTGGAGTCCGCCATCTATGATCCCGGCAGCCGGATGCTGCGGGGCTTCCTGGATGGCCTCGCGGACCATTTGCTGCCAGAAGGCGAAGGATGGCTCATTCTGTCCGATCTGGCTGAGCGGCTGGGCCTGCGCGCACCAGACTTTCTGGCGACAGCCATCGGGCGCGCGGGCCTGCGCGTCGTGGGACGACTCGACACCCGGCCACGGCACCCCAAGGTCCTTGACACCAGTGATCCACTGCATGCCGCGCGACGTGATGAAGTCACCACCTTGTGGCGATTGACCGTGGCGCACCCTTGATCATCCATTCGCCGGCCACTACCCACCCGGAGGGCGGCCCCAGCACCCAACAACGCGGGTAAACTGGCCACATGTCCACGGACCCGAGGCCCGCCCCATGCTGCAGAAAGCCGTCCTGCCGATCGTCATCTTCGTCATCATCCTCATCGCCCTGACCTTCGGCGAATCCCTGAGCCACGATCTGTTCGCCTGGATTTCCCACATCACCGGTCTGGTCATCTACAACTTCGCCGACCTCTACCGGGCCGTCGCGGGCTATATCGACGGCCACACAGGACGCGTGGTGGCGGCGCTGGTGCTGACGGTCCCGGTGACCTGGTGGATCATGAAGAACAAAGGCAGCGAGCTCGACAAACCGGGCAGCCGGCGGAAAATGGCCATCGTCCTGGCGATTTTCCTGGGCTGGCTGGGAGGCCACCGCTTCTATCTCGGCCAGGTGGGCATGGGCATCCTGTACCTGGTGATTCTGTACGTCTTCACTCCGCTGGTCGTGGTGCTCAGCCTGATCGACGCGGTGCGCTACCTGTTCATGTCGGACAGCGACTTCACGGCATCCGGATCGGCCGTGATGTAGGTGTAGGGCGGCATGTCGTTCACCCTGCTACCCTCCGAACCGGGCCAGGCCCAACACGCCCGTTTCGACGAATTCCTGATGCGGCGGGCGGCCCAGGGCAGCCCGGTGGCCTGCATCTGGCGAACCGGGCAGGGGTTGGTCGTGCCGCGCACTTACCACCGCCTTCCCCGATTTGCCGAGGCATGCCGACGCTTCGCGCGGCTGGGGTGGCCTGTGACCGTGCGCCAGTCGGGTGGAGGGCTGGTTCCCCAAGGGCCGGGCATCCTCAATATCAGCCTGGCCTACATGGCGGCCGGACAGCCGCTCTCGCAGTCCGATGCCGCTTATCAAAGCCTGTGCGCGCTGATCTCGGGCGCACTGAATGACTTGGGCATCGCCACCCGGCCGCAGGCCGTCACCGGCTCGTTCTGTGACGGGCGCTACAACCTCGCCTGGCTGGACGATTCGGGCACCGCGCGCAAGATCGCGGGAACCGCCCAGCTTTGGCGCCGCGTCGCCCCGGAAGGCGACACCCCGACGATCCGGGATGCTCCGGGCCGGACGGACGCGGTACAGGTCGTGCTGGCGCACGCGCTGCTGCTGGCCGCTGTGGACACAGACGCCGTCACGCGCATCGCCAATGGCTTCGAGCGCGCATCGGGCCATGACAAGCACTACGATCCCGACACGATCTCGTCGCTGCACGCCATCCTGGGTATCGCCGCCGATGCGAGCAATGTCTTCATGACTGACCTCACCAATGGGTTGGCGCAGCACATCGCGGCGGCTTCTCCCCCCGCTTCGACGCAAACGCCTTGACGCAGACGCCCCACGCCCGACGCAAACACATTGAAGCTCCGCGCGGGCTGCTCTACAATCAACGCCACGCATCACCACATCGCTAGGGGTGCCGCATCACCACGCGGCTGAGAAAGTCCCTTTGAACCTGACTGAGATCATCCTCGCGCAGGAAAGCGGCAATCGTTCAAATCAGCGCTACGCGCCTGTTCTGTGCCTGTCGTCCCTGCCGCCACCGGGCAAGACATCATGACAAGCACGACCGAGTCCCCCTCAAACCAGGCCCTTACCCCGCTGGACGGCACGCACCGGGTGTTCGGCTGGACGCAGCACGCCTCCTTGTGGTTCAGCCTGGGGGTGGGCTTGCTGGTCATGCAGGTGGGGGCCTACCTGGTGCCTGCCGCGGGTACCAGGGAAGCCTTGTTCGCCATCATCGCCGGGTCCCTCATCGGCTCCGGTCTGCTGGCCTGGGTCGCCCGCGCGGGCTGTGAAAGCGGCCTGTCCAGCGCGGGCCTCATCCACGCAACCTACGGCCATTCGTTCTCGCGCTTGCCCGTGCTGCTGAACATCGTGCAGTTGCTTGGCTGGACGACATTCGAGCTGGTCATCATGCGCGAAGGCACGGTCAATATCCTCGTCAAGGCGCTGGGGCCGGGCTTTGGTGGCGTGGCCGCGTACGTCGCGGCCACGGTGTTCTGGGGCCTGGTCCTGACCGCACTGCTCGCGGGTTCGATGATCACGCTGGTCCGCGCCATCATCAGCCGCGCCGCGCTTCCGCTCGTGGTCCTCTCATTGTTGTGGTTGAGCTGGCAGTTCGCCGGGAAACTCCACGCGGACAGCCTGGCCACGATCTGGAACCGCCGGGGCGATGGCACCATGGGCATGTTTTCGGCGCTGGACCTGGTCATCGCCATGCCTGTGTCGTGGCTGCCGCTCGTGGCGGACTATGCGCGGCACGGGAAAAGCGGGCGCGGCGCGCTGGGCGGCACTTGGCTGGGTTATACACTGGCCAACGCCTGGTGCTATGCGCTGGGCATGCTGGTGGTCAGCGTCGCCCAACCCGGCACGGATCTGGTCAGCGCCCTGCTGCTGGCCCAGGGCGGTCTGGTGGCGTTGGGGTTGATCCTGGTGGATGAACTGGACAACGCCTATGGCGACGTGTATTCGGGATCTGTGTGCGCGCACAGCATCGAACCGCGTTGGAGCATCCGGCGCTGGGGGCTGACCCTGGCCCTCGCCAGCACTCTGCTGGCCCTGGTGCTCCCCATGCACAGCCTGGAGCCTTTCCTGCTTTTGCTAAGCTCCGTCTTCGTTCCGCTTTATGGTGTCATTCTGGGGCGGTTGGGCCTGACACAACCCAGCCTGACCACGCACGGACCCAAGATCGACAAGGTGGCCGCGGCCCTCTGGCTACTGGGGATCGCCGTCTACCACGGGCTGGCGCAATGGGCGCCCGCCGCGGGCAGCGCGTTGCCGACTCTGGCGCTCACATTCACGCTCGCCGCCCTCACCCGTCCGACCGGGCGCTTGGCCGCCGCGGGCTGAAACAAAACGAGGCTCCACGATATCCCGGACACATGAAGCCGCCAAATCGACCACACAGAGTCCCCGTCCCGGCGTTCGCCGCCAGCGAAGGGAAATCAGCCAGAGAACCCGCCATTATCCAGGAATCGCTGCTCTTCCCGTGTTGTGGCGCGACCCAATTGCACATTGCGATGGGGAAAGCGCCCAAAACGCTGGATGATGTTGCAATGTTCCTGCGCATGCGTCAGGTTCTGCGGCGCGTAATCGCGGTACAGATCCACACAATAACGCTGATCCTCGAGGCTTTCGGAATGCATGAATGGCAGAAACACGAACGGCCTGAGCACGTCTTCCAGATGCTTCACATGCTTGAAATTCACGGCGGCGCGCGCATAACAACGCGCCAGTGAATCGGTGGCGTACATGTGCCCCGTGCCGCGGAACGCGTTGCGCGGGAACTGATCGAGCAGCAGGATGAGGCTCAAGCAGGCGTACGGGTCGCTGAGCCAGTGGTCGCGTTCGCGACGCGCCGCCGCGAAATGCAGCTCGGAGAACCGGCTGCGGAACGCTTGATCGAACAAAGGGTCTTTCGAGAACCAGGCTTTTGGGCCGGCGTCGCGCCAGAAATCCACTACCGCGCGCGCTTCGCTCAGGCTACCCGGCTTCGAGACATTGGCATCGGCCGGATCACTTGCCGGTGCCACCCACCGCAAAGGTTGGGCGTCTTGAGTCATGGCACATTCACATGCCGTCGGTGCCCCGGGGGGCGAGGGCGGCTTATCCAGATGGTGTTCGTGCCTTCAGCATACCACCACCGGACTGGCCCCTAAAAGTCAGGCAAACCCGCCCCCGCATGGGCCCGGCGTTAACGCCCCAGGCGATCGGCGGTCACGCCACCCGCCATGCCCATGTTGGTCTTGGGAAAATCGACCAACCGGACCCGCACTTCATTTTCCGGGACGCCGGTGACGTTGGACCCCGCGTGGCTGAGCGCCGCGACGAGCGCCGCCTTCTGGTCGTCGGTGCGGCCGATGATGAAATCGACCTCGAACATCAACGCGCGCGTGTCGAAACTGCCCCCGTTGAGATAGTGTCCGTCAGGCAGCTCGTGCAGCATGACGCGAACACTGGGTAACGGCGCGCCGATGCTCTGCACGACCGCGTCGCTGGAATGCTGCAACAGGTTTTTTTTCTGCTCCGTGGACAGCCCGCGGCTGGACGTGATGGTGACGTAAGGCATGTTTTCGAGTTCCAGATGAGTTTCAGACGGAGCTGTCATTATGGCCCCGGGGCGGCGGGACAGGCAAACGCCGACAACCCGCCCGCACCCCCGTACAATGCGCAAGGGACGCCCTGAACAAACCCTCGGATTCATGGCGTTCCCAGGGAACCCTGGGTGAACAAACCGGTCTTTTCATCCAGAATGCCACTCGACGGCGCGTGCCGCGCTCACACCGGAGACTCCATGGACTGGAACCACCAGTTGATCGACAGCGCCATCTGGCTGCTGAAAGCCTACATCATCACCGCGATCCTGTTCTGCGTGGCGGTCTGGGCGGTGGCCCGCTTCACCGTCTGGGGGCGCCAGTTCTGGGATATTTCCGGGGCGTATTTCACGTCGCGACGCAACTGGCGGCCCGTTGCGGTGGTCGCCGTCATACTGCTGCTGACCCTGGGCGCGGTGCGCCTCGATGTGCTGTTCTCCAACTGGTACAACAGCATGTACAGCTCGCTGCAGAAGCTCGACGAAGCGGGCTTCTGGTTCGCCATGCTGGTGTTCGGCATACTGGCCACCACGCACGTCATACGTTCGCTGATCGAATTCTATGTGCAGCAGGCGTTCACCATCCACTGGCGCGTCTGGCTCAACGAAAGACTGCTCAGCCGGTGGCTCGAGAAGCGCGCCTACTTCCGCACGCAGTACCTGGACACCCCAGTCGAGAACCCCGACCAGCGTATCCAACAGGACGTGGCCGGCTTTGTGCAAACGTCCCTCAGCCTGTCCATGGGTCTGGTCAACGCACTGGTATCCACCTTTGCCTTCACCCTCATCCTGTGGAATCTGTCCGGGCCGCTGAATCTGTTCGGAGTGAGCATTCCGCGAGCCATGGTGTTCCTGGTGTTCGTGTACGTCATCATTGCCACTTATTTCGCCATACGCATTGGCCGCCCGCTGATTCTGCTGAACTTCCTGAACGAGCGCTTCAACGCCGACTATCGTTACGCTTTGGTGCGCATGCGCGAATACGCGGAAAGCATCGCCTTCTATGCGGGCGAGCGCGTTGAAGGCGCGCTGTTGAGAAGCCGGTTCGGACAGGTCATCAGCAACGCATGGGCCATCGTGTACCGGTCGTTGAAATTCCTGGGATTCAACTTCGCCATCTCGCAAACCGCCGTGGTGTTCCCGTTCATCCTGCAGGCCCAGCGCTTCTTCACCAAGCAGATCACACTGGGAGACCTGATCCAGACCGCCCAGGCCTTCGGGCAATTGCAGAGCAACCTGTCATTCTTCCGCAACGCGTATGACAGTTTCGCGGCGTATCGCGCCACCCTGAGCCGTCTGACCGGCTTCTCGTCGGCCATCATCGAATCGTATTCGCTGCCCGAACCCGATGTGCGTGAGGAAGGCGCCCTGATCGCCCTGCGCGACCTGACCATCACGACCCCGGCGGGTCGCGTGCTGCTCGAGCGGCTCACCCTCGAGGCGCGCGCCAACACGCCACTGCTGATCCGCGGACCATCAGGTGCTGGCAAGACCACCCTGCTGCGCGCGGTGGCCGGCCTTTGGCCCTACTGCTCAGGCGATATCATCCGGCCAGAGCACAGTGCGCTTTTCCTTTCGCAGAAGCCCTATCTGCCATTGGGCAGTCTGCGCGACGCGCTGTACTACCCCAACCAAGTCTTGCATGACGGCATGGCAACCCCCGCTTCGGAGGGCAATCTCGAGCAGGATCTGGCCCGCGCCGGGTTCACGCGCAAGACGCTGGACCGCCAGAGCCACGCGCTGCCGGAGGTTTCATTTCGCACGGCCGACGCCCTGTCATCCCCGACGGCAACGAACGCGCTGGTTCCAATCAATGACCCGCCCCCCGTCGATACCCAAGGCAAGGCCGCCGAGATCCTCACTCGAATCCATCTCGGGCACTTGACCGACCGACTGGACGAAGTGGCCGACTGGGGCCGCATTCTGTCGCTGGGGGAACAGCAGCGGTTGGCGTTCGGTCGCCTGCTCCTCGCCGCGCCGCTGGCGGCGTTTCTGGACGAGGCCACGTCGGCCATGGATGAGGGGTTGGAAGACGCCATGTACCGGCTCGTGCGCGAACTACTGCCCAACACCATCCTGGTCAGTGTTGGCCATCGCAGCACCCTGGTGCCGCACCATGTGCGCCAGCTCATTCTTCAGGGAGAGGGTCGGTGGGTCCTGCAGTAGGATCGATGGATTCCACGGTAATGGAATCCGCCCGCCCCGGCCTTGGGCACCCAACGTCAACGGGATAACCACAAATCGTCATGTACTTCCAACTCGTCAAGCACCTGCACATCAGCGCCGCCACCCTGAGCATCATCTTTTTCGTGGTGCGGGCGTGGTGGTCGGTCACAGGTTCGAGCCGGCTGCAGCTACGCATCGTGAAAGTGCTGCCGCACGTCATCGATACCGTCCTGCTGGTGTGCGGCATCATCCTCACAGTGATGCTGGGCGGGTTGCAAACCTGGATAGTGGCCAAGATCATCGCGTTGGTGTTTTACATCGGGGTGGGCACCGTTGCCATCAAGCGCGGCAAGACCGCCTCGACCCGCGCCGTGGCGGCCCTGATCGCCATCGCCATTTTCTTTTACATCGTGGGGGTGGCGCTGGCGCACAATCCGATGTCGTGGCTCACCTGAGCGCCCGACAAACACCAGCGTCCTGAACTGGAAGTTCTTCGGACAATAAACCAGCCGGGATCGATGTCAGGCAAGGCGCAAGCCCTGGCGATGGCCGCGCTACCACTGCCCGTAGAACACACCGGCCTTCTTGTAAGCGTTGGTGCCCTTCTCGACCGATTCAGCCGTGACCGTGGCCCGGTGCTTCAAGCCCGCGAACCAGTCGAAGAGGCGCGCCTTCATGGCGCGGCGGGCCTCTTCGTGATCCGGGTCACGCCCCAGATCATGGAACTGATCGGGATCGTCGCGCAGGTCGTAGAGCTGCTCCGGCTCATCCAGCCAATAGACGTACAGCCAGCGGTCGGTGCGCGCGGACCACCCCCGCGCGTTGAAGGGTGTCTTGCCCGTGAGCACCCGCGCCAGGCGATAGCTGTAATCCAGTTCGGAGAACACACAATCGCGCCACGCCACGGATTGGTCATGCAACAGCGGCGACAGGCTGCGGCCTTCCAGCCGATGCCACGGCAACGGAATACCCAGGGATTCGAGCACGGTGGGCACGATGTCCACCGACTCGACCAAGCGGGACTCCGCCCGCCCCCGCGTGGCGTCGGCGGCGGCGGACGGATCGACCACGATGAGCGGCACGCGCTGCACCACGTCGTAGAACAGCTCCTTCTCACCCAACCAATGATCTCCCAGGAAATCCCCGTGGTCGGAGCACAGGATGACCAGCGTGTTGCGCATGAGGCCGGCCCCCTCCATATAGTCGAACAACCGCCCCAGGTGATCGTCGAGCTGGGTGATCAACCCCTGATAGGTCGGGCGCACCGCCCGGATGCATTCGTCCAGCGTGAAGCTTTGGCTTTCCTCTTGCTGTCGATACGCCGCGACAACCGGGTGTGCATCCTGCTTCTCGGCCTCGTTGCGCACCACCGGCAGGCAATCATCGACACCATAAAGTGCGTGGTACGGCGCAGGCGCCAGGTAGGGCCAATGCGGCTTCACATAGCTCAGGTGCAGCACCCATGGTTCGTCGCCCTTCTTCTTCATGAACGCCAGCGCCTGATCCGTCATGTAGGCCGTTTCGGAATGGCGCTCGTCAACCAGCGCCGGCAACCCCGCGTTGCGCATGTGCCAGCCACTGACGACCTGGCCCGAGGCATCCCGCGCGGAGATCACGAAGTCCGACCAGGGGTCGTCGGACGCGTAGCCGTGCCGACGCAAATAGGCGGGATAGCCGCTTTCCGCCCCAGGCTTGCTGTGCCCGTCGTAGCGATCGACTTCCTCGAAGCCGCCGGCGCGCAACAGGCGCCCAAGCTCGGAGCCCCCATCCAGATGCAGGCGCGCGAGGCCGGCGTTGTCCGGCATGACGTGGGTCTTCCCCGCCAGGGCGAGAGTCAACTGGTGTTCCCGCAGGTAATCGCCCAGTGTGAGCTCGCCCACCGACAACGGTACGCGATTCCAGGTTGCGCCATGCGTGGAGGGATAGCGCCCGGTGTAATAGCTCATGCGCGACGGACCGCATACACCGGAATTGACGAAAGCCCGCTCGAAACGCACGCCGCGCCGGGCCAGCGCATCGATGTGCGGCGTGCGGATGCGTGGGTGCCCATAACAGGCCAGATGGTCTGCGCGCAACTGGTCGGCCATGATGAACAGCACGTTCTGAACAGATCGCATGAGGTTATCCCGATACCAATTACATATAAAATCCACTGATGATCGGGATCAGCATACGCCAACTCGAGGTTTTCGTGGCTGTGGCCAGCGCAGGCAGCGTACGCGCCGCCGCCACTCGCCTGTCAGTCACGCAGCCCGCGGTCAGCATGGCTCTGTCGGAACTCGAACGTCAAATCGGCGCGCCGCTGTTCGATCGCATCCGCGGCAGGCTGCACCTGAGCACACGCGGCAAAGAACTCTTGCCCGCCGCCCAGGAGGTCGTGGAGCGCATGCACGAGATGCTGCGCGAGCCCGACGAACACACGCACGCCCTATCGGGCGAACTGCGCGTGGGCGCCAGCAACACCATTGGCAACTATCTGGTGGGCGAGTTGCTGGGCGCGTTCGTGCGGCGCCACCCCGGCGTGTCGCTCAGCGTCAGTGTCGAAAACACGCGCACCACCGTCGCGGGCGTTCTGGAACACCGTATCGATGTGGGTTGCGTGGAAGGCCCCGTGAACCATCCCGAGATCGACACGCTGCCGTGGCGCAACGACGACTTGCAAGTGTGTGCGGCGCCCGATCACCCGCTGGTTCGCCGGCGGCGCCTGCGTCCCTCGGATTTCGCGGAGGCCGCCTGGATCCTGCGAGAGCCGGGTTCGGCCATGCGCACACAATCCGAAACCCTCATGGCCAGCCTGCCCCCGGGACGCATTCTGTTGGAACTCGGGCAGGTCGAAGCCATCAAACAAGCTGTCATCGCCGGACTGGGCATCGCCTGCCTGCCCGGCGCGGCGACGGTGGACGCCGTCGCCACGGGCCGCCTGGCAGTTCTGGACACACCTTTCCTGGCCCTGCAGCGCCGCTTGTCCCTGATTCTGCACAAAGCGCGCTACCGCGGCGCGCTCATCGAGGCCTTCGTGCGCAGCCTGGAACCCAACCTCACGACCTGGAGCGACTCATGACGACCCCCCGAAAGACGCCCGCCGTCCACGACACCGTCCGGCCCGCCCTGCCCCCTTACGAAACCGTGGCGCTCGTGCTGCAAGGCGGTGGTGCGCTGGGCGCCTACCAGGCGGGGGTCTACCAGGGGCTAGCCGAAGCCGGCATCGAACCCGATTGTCTTTCCGGCATTTCGATTGGCGCGCTGAACACTGCCCTCATCGCCGGCAACCCACCTGAAAAACGGGTGGCCCGCCTGACGGAATTCTGGGAAACCATCTGTCAGCCGAACCTTGGCCTGGCCATGAATCCGTTCTGGGAACAAAGCCTCTTCAACATGAATGACACCGTGCGCCGCAACATGAGCGCGCTGCACGCTGCAGGCGCCGTGCTGGGCGGTCAGCGGGGGTTTTTCCGGCCACGCATGCCGCCACCGGCCATGACGACCCCAGGCGACCCGGGCACCGCCAGCTACTACGACACCCACGCGCTGCACGATACGCTGGAACGCCTGTGCGATTTCGATCTGATCAACGCCGGCACCCATCGCGTGTCCGTCGGTGCTGTGAATGTCCGTACGGGCAACTTCGTGTATTTCGACAATGCCAGAACGCGCCTGGAGCCCCGCCACTTCATGGCATCGGGCGCCCTGCCACCGGCCTTCCCCGCCATCGAAATCGATGGCGAGTACTACTGGGATGGCGGCCTGGTCTCGAACACGCCGCTGTCCTACGTGCTGGAATCCCGTCCTCAGAAAGACACCCTGGCATTCCAGGTGGACCTATGGAGCGCGCGCGGCCGGGCGCCGGCCAACATGAGCGAAGTCTCCGACCGGGTCAAGGAAATCCAGTACTCCAGCCGCACGCGGCTGATCACCGAAGACATGCACCGGTTGCAACACCTGCGGCACATGCTGGCGTATTTGCTGGACAAGATCCCTCCCGACCAACGCGCACAGGACCGCTACGCCCACTTGGCCGAAGAGATGTCCTGCCTCAAGCGGTACAACGTCGTTCATTTGATATACCGGGACAAACCGTACGAGCAGTACTACAAGGACTACCAGTTCGGGCTGGCCACCATGCGCGATCACTGGGCCAGCGGTCTGGCCGATATCCGGGCCACGCTGGCCAAGCCCGAGTATTTGCGGATGCCCGACAACGTATCCGGATTCATCACCCACGACGTGCATCGGCACGACATCGAGGCGGAATCGGAGGGCTGATTCCCTGAACCCGGATTTCCCCGCAATCCGGACGCGCGGCGAGCGCGGAGCGGACATTGAGTATTCAAAGCAACTGAACAGATCCTGCCCGGGAGTCGTTGTGAAACAGCAACACAGTTTCCGCAAGCCGCGCCTGCGAGGTCATTGCCGAGTTAAATAATGCACGAACAATAGTTGTCTAGGCAGTTATTGTGTCGTAGAATTCGGGTATGCCAAAGAACACGCCCAATTCCTCTCGGGCACGTCCGGCCCGGCCATCAGCCAGCGCGCCAGACGCCTCCCCTGCCAGCGCCCCCACGTCGGGATCCGACCAGAACGTCGCGGCCAAGACACCAGCCGCCTTCTACCGGGCCGATGTCGCGTCGCTGCGCAGCAAAAACAACCTGGGCCGGCTGCTCAAGCAATCGTACACGTCGCTGAACCGCATGATCGACGGATACGTTGCGCCCATGGGCCTGACGGCCATGCAGTGGAAGCCGCTGGTCATCATCTGCCACCAGAACACCAACACCCCGGCCGAACTCGCTCGCAGGGCCACGGTCGACACCGGTGCCATGACGCGCACGCTCGACCGCCTCGAGGCCAAGGGCTTCCTGAGGCGTCAACGTTGCGACACCGACCGGCGGGTCGTCAATCTTGAGCTGACCGAGGCCGGTCGCGACGTCGTCAACGACATACTTCCCGCCGTGGCCAAAGCCTTCAACAACCACCTCGCCGGTTTCACCGACGCGGAAATCGAAACGCTGCTCAACCTGCTGGGTCGATTGATCGACAACGGCTCCACTGAATCCGAACCCGATTTTCCCGACCAGTCCTGAACATCAGGATCGTCAACCAGCCGACACACCAATCGGTGAACATATCGTGCCAGAGACTCATAACGCCGCACGGCTGATATACAATAATTGCCTAGTCAGATACGTACTTATCAAATAAATTCAGTTTCCTGTCAGAATGAAACCACTCATCCCAATTCTTCTAGCCCTCACGCTCACTGGCTGCGCAGCCATGGATCCAGGCAACCCGGCCGTCAAAGAGATCCAGGGGACACAGTTGGGCCTGTCGGGCGCATCCATCAAATGGCCCGCGCGCCAGTGGTGGCATCGCTACCAGGACCCGCAACTCGACACGCTGGTCTCCGAAGCGCTGAACAAAAACCCCTCACTCGCCGCGGCGCAGGCCAGGTTGCGGATCGCCAACGAGGCGGTCCATGGCGCACGCGCCGTGCAGTTGCCGAATCTCAACGCCACCTATAACCAAACCCGCGAGCGGCTCTCCGAAAACTACATCTATCCGCCCCCCCTCGGTGGCTCGATGCAAACCGACGTGAATCTGCAACTGAATCTGGGGTTCGACCTCGATCTCTGGGGCAAGCAACGCTCGTTGTACGCGGCAGCCCTGTCACGTGATGAAGCCTCGCGCGCCGACACCGAGGTGGCGCGCAACGCGCTGATCAGCGCGGTCACGCAGAGCTATTTCAACCTGCAGGACGCATTGGAACAACAGGAAGTCATCGGCAAGATCGTCAAACAACTGGAAAACGTGGCCAGCATCACGCGCCAGCGGCTCAAGGCCGGACTGGACACCCGCGTCGAAGTCAACCAGGCGGATTCGGCGGTGTCGGCGGCCAAGGTTCAGCTCAGCCAGGCCAGCACCAATGCCTCATTGCTGCGCCATCAGCTCGCCGCGCTGGTCGGCGCGGGCCCCGATCGCGGCATGACGATCCAGCGCGCCAAACTGGCGCACGCCCCCACGGGCATACCCAAGATCATCCCCATGAATCTGCTGGGGCGCCGGCCGGACATCATCGCCGCCAAGCTGCGTGTCGAAGCCGCGTCCAGTAACATTTCCGCCGCCAAGGCTGGGTTCTACCCTGACATCAACCTGTCAGCGTTCTTCGGCTTTCAGGCACTAGGTCTGGGCAACCTGCTGCATGATTCCAGCAAGACGTACGGTGTGGGTCCGGCCATCAGCCTGCCCATTTTCAACGGCGGTGCCCTCAACGCCCAACTTGGCACCAAACGGGCTGAACGCGACCTGGCCATCGCCAACTACAACCAGACTGTGCTGACGGCTGTGCGGCAGGTGGCCGATGCCACCACTGCCATCCGCGACCTGCGGCAACAACTGATCGACCAGCACGCCAGTTACGAGTCGATCAAGTCGGCCTACGAGATTGCCGTCAAGCGCTACCAGTCCGGTCTGGGGAATTTCCTGCAGGTGCTGCTCGCGCAGAACGACGTCCTCAAACAGGCCATCCAGGACACCCGGTTGCGCGCGCGCGCCTATAACCTGGATGCGCAACTCGCCACCGCGTTGGGCGGCGGCTACGGCCCCGCCGAGACTCCCAAAACCATGACCACGCAAAACGGCGGGGCAACTGCCGCGACCACGACAACTGTTGAATCACACTGATCACCCAACGAGACTTACATGACTACCGAACACAAATCGGCACCGAAACGCAAACGCCTACTATTGACCGCCGCTCTGATTTTCATCGTCATCGGCGTCTGCTATGCCATCTGGTGGGTGGTGGTTGCCTCACACTACGAGACCACCGACGACGCTTACGTCCACGGCAACCTGGTGCAGGTCACTTCACAGATCGCTGGCACGGTGGTGGGCATCGATGCGGACGACACGGAACACGTCGACAAGGGGCAACCCCTGATCAAGCTCGATCCGACCGACACGGAAGTGGCGCTCAAGCAAGCCGAAGCGGCCCTGGCCCAGGCCGTACGCCATACACGCACGCTGTTCGTGCAGAACGACGCGCTGAAATCAGACATCGCCGTGCGCCAGGCTGATATCGAACGCGCCAAGGTCGACCTCGCCAAGGCCAAGAGCGATCTGGCGCGTCGGCGCATGCTGGCGAAGTCGGGCGGCGTCAGCGGTGAAGAAATCCTGCATGCCGAAACCGCCGAGAAAGCCGCCGAATCCAGCTTGGCACAGGCCCACGCCGCGCTCGCGGTCGCCCGCGCGAAACTCGAGACCAATCAGGCCCTGACCTCGGGGACCACTGTGGCGAAACACCCCGATGTGCGGCAAGCCGCCGACCGCGTTCGCAACGCCTGGCTGGCCAACGCGCGCACCGTCCTGCCCGCGCCAGTCGGTGGCATGGTGGCCAAGCGCTCGGCCCAGGTCGGCCAGCGCGTCGCCCCCGGCACACCGCTCATGACCATCGTGCCGCTCAAGCAAGTGTGGGTCGAGGCCAACTTCAAGGAAGGCCAACTCGCACGCATGAAGCCAGGCCAGTCCGTCACCATGACGTCCGACGTATATGGCAGTGACGTGGTCTACCACGGCACGTTGGTGGGTATCGCGGCGGGCACGGGCAGCGCGTTCGCCCTGCTGCCGGCGCAGAACGCCTCAGGCAACTGGATCAAGGTTGTACAACGCGTGCCGGTGCGGATCACCATCGACCCCAAAGACCTCGTCAAACACCCACTGCGTGTCGGCCTGTCGATGGCGGTTGAAGTCGATCTGGCCAGCCCTGCGAAAAAGCCGGATGACGCCCAGGCCGACACGAAACTGGAAACCAATGCCTTCCAGGCCAACGCGATCGGCGCCAATGCCCTCATCAACAAGATCATCGAAGCAAACCTGGGCTCATGACTCTGAAAGCGGGTGACGACGCCGTGGTGGCGTCGTCACCCGCCCACCGTGCCCTCTTCCCTCTGCTGGAGGGCACGGCGCGGCCTGGACCTCACGCCATGGCATCCGCTGATCAACTGCAAAACCCGTACCTCGTTATTTCCCGTACATGACTTCAGAAACAAGCAGCAAAGCCAAGGCTGTCGCACCCAAGCACGTTTCATACCCTCCGCTGGAAGGCAAGGCGCGCCTCTTCGGCACCATCGCCCTGTCCGCCGCGGTGTTCATGAATGTGCTCGATTCCTCGATCGCCAACGTGTCCATACCGACCATCGCCGGCGATCTTGGTGTCAGCGCCACCCAGGGCACCTGGGTCATCACGTCGTTCGCGGTCGCAAACGCCATCACCGTTCCGCTCACGGGATGGCTCACCCAGCGCCTGGGGCAAGTGCGTCTGTTCGTGCTGTCGACACTGTTGTTCGTGCTGGCCTCGTGGTTGTGCGGGTTTTCGTGGTCGCTGGGGTCCCTGGTCATGTTCCGCGTCATACAGGGCGCGGTGTCAGGTCCGATGATCCCGCTGTCGCAATCGTTGATGCTCGCGTCCTACCCGAGAAGCAAGGCTGGCATGGCACTGGCGCTATGGTCCATGACCGTCCTGGTCGGGCCGGTGGCGGGGCCGTTATTGGGTGGCTGGATCTCCGACAACTACAACTGGCCCTGGATTTTCTACATCAACGTGCCCATCGGGCTGGTCGCGGGCTGGGCGTCATGGCAGCTGTATAAAGGCCGCGAGTCGGTGAAAAGCAAACTGCCCATAGACAAGCTCGGGCTGTCCCTGCTGGTGGTCTGGGTCGCTGCGCTGCAGATTCTCCTGGACAAAGGCAAGGACCTGGACTGGTTCTCCAGCGGCCTCATCACCACACTGGCCGTCATCGCCGTCATCTCCTTCGTGTTCTTCGTCATCTGGGAGATCACGGAAAAACACCCCGTGGTGGACCTGACATTGTTCAAGGAACTGAACTTCACCTCTGGCACCATCACGCTGTCCGTGGCCTATGGCGTGTTCTTCGGCACCAACGTCCTGCTGCCGCTGTGGATGCAGAACACACTGGGTTACACCGCCACCGACGCCGGCATCGCCTCGGCGCCGGTCGGCATTCTGGCCATCATCCTCTCGCCCATCGTCGGGAAACTGCTCAGCAAGTACGACTCGCGCTATATCTCGACCATCTCGTTCCTGATCTTCGCGCTCATCAGCTACATGCGGTCCCGATTCAACACCGACGTCGATATCTACACCATCATGGTGCCCACCTTCATCCAGGGTGCCGCGATGGCTGCCTTCTTCATCCCCCTGACGACGCTGACGCTGTCGGGGCTGGATCACCATCGCCTTCCAGCCGCGGCCGGGCTGAGCAACTTCGTGCGTCTGCTGTGCGCCGCATTCGGCACATCGATCACCACCACGATCTGGGAAAATCGCGCCACGCTGCATCACGCGCAACTGACCGAAATGGCCAAGCCGGGTGAACCAGCGTTCGATGCGATCACCGGGATGCTGGCGCATCACGGCCTGTCGCACACACAATCGGCGGGACTGATCAACGGCATCATCAACGAGCAGGCGTTCACGATGTCGGCGGCGGATTTCTTCTACGCATCGGCTATATTGTTCGTGGTATTGATCGCGCTGATCTGGATCGCGCGGCCGGAGAGTCCAGGCAGCGGTTCGGCATCGGCGGCCGGCGCCCACTAGTTCGCCGTTTGATTTGTTCGCGCATCCGAATTCGAATACGCCGACAAGAGGGATGCTGACGAGGAGAAGTAACCACCCTCGAGCCGCCGGAGCGATCCAACCTCGACAGAGACAGGAATCCGGATGGAAGAAATTCTATTGGTGGAACGCTCCTTCGAGCGCACCGCGCGCCAACTGACACAACGACTGCTTGCCGATCCACGCGCCGGCAGCGTCGTGGACTTGTGGCTTTTCGAAGGCCCCGTCCGACGACGCCGAATGGAAGCCGAACTGGCGCAGGCCGGGATCCGCGCGCGCGTCTTCAGCGCCTACAAACCCTTGCTGCACTACTTCCTGGAACACGTGGATCGGGGCACACTGAAGACCGCGCGCATCGTCTACCCACGCCACACGGCCTGCCCGGAAAACCGATTCCTGTTGGAAACCCATCCCCTGGTGGACTTGTTCCCAATGGCGCGAATCGACCTTGTGCCAGCGACCACGACGGCCGATGCGGATTTGCCCGCCGCCGATAACGGATCCACCGGCACCGTGACGCCGCTCGCTTACGACGTCACGCTGGGGTATGCCTCGGGTCGAAGCGAAACGCTTCATATACCCACCCCGAATGTTGTCGGGAACGATTTTCTCGGGCAACCGTTCTACACCCCCTCGGCGTGGATGGTCGCCATCAATGGCAACGTGACACGCAGCGAACCCCTGGCCGCCGACTACTCATTGGCCTACCAGGCCGCCATGGCCGCTGTCATCAACCATGACTGGGGCCGTGCGGAACCCTACTTCGACCGCCTGACCATATCCGTCAGGCTACCCTGCGAAGAACAAAGACTGGACTGTGGCGACGAAACCATCAGCCTCGCCGAAGCGCTGCACGAAGAACTCTATTTCTCGATTCTCGAATACTTCCAACAATACTCGGGCCGTCCACCCGGCAATCGCGGGCTGCAACCCGGGCAAATCGTTCCAGACATCACGATCGACAATAATGCGGAGAGTATCCGCGTCACCGTCACGACAACACCCACGCCAACACAGCATCGGGCTCCAAAGCAGTTGCCGGCTGTCGACACCCGGGACATCCCCGGGAAAACCGTCGCGCTCCCGGCAGCGGTATCGCCATTGCCGTTCAACCAGATCGAGAAAGCCCTGCAAGCCTATCAGGGACGGCACATCACCTTCGCATCCAGCCAAGGACGCCCGGTCAACGTGGTGCATGTGCCCGGCCATCTGCCCGCCGTCTTGATCAGCGCCGCCCAGCACGCGAACGAAACCTCGGGCGTGGTCGGGGCACTGCGCGCCACCGGGCGACTCGCGGCCCGCCCCGATGCGCACTTTGTGCTGATGCCGGTCGAGAACCCGGACGGCTACGCCTTGCACCAGGCCTTATGCGCCACCCACCCCACCCACATGCACCACGCCGCGCGCTACACGGCTCTGGGCGACGATGTGGAATACCGCGAGCACGCCCCCTGGTATGAACGCCTCGCACGCAACCACGCCTTCGAAACCAGCGGCGCGCAGCTGCACCTGAACCTGCACGGCTACCCGGCGCACGAATGGACACGCCCCTGCACCGGCTACCTGCCGCGCGGCTTTGAAATATGGAGCCTGCCCAAAGGCTTCTTCCTCATCCTGCGATACAAGGCGGCCTGGCGCGACACCGCCTTCGCGCTGCTGCGGCATGTCGCGCAGTCTCTGGCTGGAAACCCGCGCCTGCGCGCATTCAACGAGGAACAGTTGCGGCGTTACGAACGCCATTCTGGCCACATGCCGTTCCTGCTAGAAGCCGGCGTGCCTTACACGGCTGTCGAGGCGCCGAACCAGACACCCGGCGTGACGCTGATCACCGAATTCCCGGACGAAACCCTACACGGCGAAGCGTTTGTGTTCGCGCACAGCGTGCAGGCCCAGACCGTGGAAGCGGCCTGCGACTGGTGGTGGGCCAATGTCCGGCAATGACACCCACCAAGGCATTCCTGCAGGCCATTCCCTCCTGCACCGTTGGCAAGCGGGCGCCGGCCGGAAGCGAACATATAAAGAGGCCTTGACCACCCGGGTTTGCCACGGAAGCGCGTTTGCGCGCGTCATTTTTTCTATGCTATAGTTTCGCTTCTTTGGATGTTCCCCGATAGCTCAGTCGGTAGAGCGACGGACTGTTAATCCGCAGGTCGCTGGTTCGAGCCCAGCTCGGGGAGCCAA
>DASTNK010000016.1:0-2626 GCA_035720945.1 Burkholderiaceae bacterium | reverse complement strand
CGGATCAGCTCGACGCCGCTGCTGGTCAGCCCCTGGATGTACAGGCCCTCGAGGCGGGCGATTTCCTTGTCCTTGGCCGCGATCAGCGCGGTCCAGTCGTGCCGGGGCGTGCCGACCTCCCAGCCGAACCCGCGGGCGTCGATGAAGTCGTCGGCGAAGCGGCCTGCCAGCACCATGAGTTTCTTCGGCACGCAGCCGCGAATGACGCAGGTGCCGCCCACCCGGTCGGCTTCGGCGATCGCCACTTTGGCGCCGTGACCAGCGGCGATGCGCGCGGCGCGCACACCCCCCGAGCCGGCGCCGATGACAAAGAGGTCGACATCGTAGTGAGCCATGATCAGCAGGCCTGCAGCACGTTGATCACACGCCGGGCAATGAGGCCGGCGCTCTTGCGGGCGTATTCGGCCATGTGCGCCGACGCGCCATGCGCTTTCAGCGCCTCGGCGTTCTCCCACTGTTCGATGACGGCGAATGTGTCGGAGCCCAGGGGCGCCTGCGGTGCGCCGAAGCTGGGCACATCGACCACGGCTTCATAGCTGATACAGCCTTTTTCCGCGTGGACGTTGGGGACGTTCTGTCTGAACAGGGTGAGTACGGCGTCGCGCTGGCCGGGATTGGCCGTGATGACGGCTATGACGTGGATCATGGCGGATGAGTCTCCGGAAAAAGTGGTACGCCATTCATCATAGACGCATTTCCGCCGGTGGTGCCCGGCGGGCCGGGCGACTTAAAATCGAAACGGGGCGCCCGTCCCGGGTTGCCCGCGCAGGAGTTTCGCAACGCTGAATTCATTCCAGGAGACGCCGCAATGGCTGCATACACTGTCGCATCATGGATGGCCGAGCTATTGGCCAACGTGGGGGTGAAACGGGTCTGGGGGGTGACGGGCGATTCGCTCAATGGCCTGAACGACAGCCTGCACCGCGCCGGAAAGATCGAATGGCTGGGTACGCGCCACGAGGAAACCGCCGCGTTCGCCGCCGGGGCCGAGGCCCAGCTGACCGGTGAGCTGGCCGTCTGCGCGGGGTCATGCGGGCCAGGCAACCTGCACCTGATCAATGGCCTGTACGATTGCCACCGCAGTGCGGCGCCGGTGCTCGCCATTGCCGCGCACATCCCGTCCACCGAGATCGGCAGCGGCTATTTCCAGGAGACCCATCCCGAGATCCTGTTCCGCGAATGCAGCCACTATTGCGAGTTGATCTCCAATCCGGGGCAGGCCGCGTCGGTCATGGCCATAGCCATCCGCAAAGCCGTGATCGAGCGCGGGGTGTCGGTGGTGGTGCTGCCGGGCGACGTGGCGCTGCAGCCCATGCCCAGGAGCGCGCCCGTCACGTTGACGATACCGCGTCCCCCGGTCGTGGCGCCCCGGGCTGGCGAACTGGCCCGGTTGGCGGATGTCCTGAACGAAGCTGGCAAGGTCACACTGATGTGCGGCAGCGGCTGCGCGGGCGCACACGACGAGGTCGTGCGCCTGGCCGGCATGCTGAAGGCACCGGTGGTACATGCCCTGCGAGGCAAGGAGCATCTGGAGTGGGAAAACCCCTATACCGTCGGCATGACCGGCCTCATTGGGTTCTCCTCTGGCTATCACGCGATGATGTCCGCCGACGTGGTGGTGCTTCTGGGCACGCAGTTTCCATATCGGGCGTTCTATCCCAGAAACGCCACCATTGCCCAGGTCGACATCGATGGGGGAAGTATCGGGCGCCACAGCCATGTCGATCTGGGAGTGGTGGGGGACGTGGGGGCGACGCTGTCGGCATTGTTCCCCCTCATCAAACAGAAGACCGATGCGCGCTTCCTCGACCGGGCGCTGGCGCACTATGCCAAGACGCGGGCGGAATTCAATGCGCTGGCCGATCCCGGCAAGCGGGAAAAAGACCTGCATCCGCAGTATGTGGCCCAGCGCGTCAGCGATCTCGCCGACGATGATGCCGTGTTCCTGTGCGACGTGGGTACGCCCACCGTCTGGGCGGCGCGCTATCTGCGCATGAATGGGCAGCGCCGGCTTCTGGGTTCATTCAACCATGGCTCCATGGCCAATGCGTTGTCCCAGGCCCTGGGGGCGCAGAAAGCCAGCCCCGAACGCCAGGTCGTGGCATTGTGCGGGGATGGCGGTTTCAGCATGCTGATGGGCGATTTTCTGACAATCGCCGCGATGCGGTTGCCGGTCAAGCTGGTGGTGTTCAACAACGGCGTGTTGGGGTTTGTGGCCATGGAAATGAAGGCCGGCGGCTACCTTACCGATGGCACCGATTTGCACAATCCGGACTTCGCCGCGCTGGCCAATGCCGTGGGCGTGAGGGGGTTCCGCGTGGAGCGCAGCCAGGACCTGAACAATGCGCTGACCGAGGCCTTTGCGCACGACGGCCCCGCGCTGGTGGACGTCGCGATCGCCAAGCAAGAGCTGTCAATGCCGCCGCGCACCGAGCTTCAACAGGCCAAGGGGTTCAGTCTGTACATGCTGCGCGCGGTGCTCAACGGCCGCGCCGACGAGGTTGTGGAACTGGCACAGACACAGATGTTCCGCTAGCGCGTGGTCCCACTGGCGTCCATGGGGCCACACGCAGGGAGATTCACGCGCGCGGGGGATTCATCGTGTGGCGACCATGAACAGTCTGGG
>DASTNK010000015.1:0-19957 GCA_035720945.1 Burkholderiaceae bacterium | reverse complement strand
GGCATCAAGATCGAATGTCCCACCCAGACGGAAATCATCGTCAGGGGCTCCGACAAGCAGGCGGTTGGCCAGGTTGCGGCCGAGATCCGCGCCTATCGTCGGCCCGAGCCCTACAAGGGCAAGGGTGTGCGATACGCCGATGAGCGCATCGTTCTCAAAGAAACGAAGAAGAAGTAAGCGGGCAAGCAAGGAACACTCATGGACAAGAAAACCTCCCGTTTGCGTCGTGCGACAGCGACCCGCCGGAAAATCAACGAGCTGCGTGTGCATCGCCTCAGCGTTTTCCGCTCGAATCTGCACATTTACGCAAACATCATTTCGCCGGAAGGCGACCGCGTGCTCGTCAGCGCTTCCACGCTCGAGCCCGAAGTGCGCAAGGAACTCGCCGGTCAGAAGGCCAATGGTGGCAATGCCGCCGCGGCCGGTCTGGTGGGCAAGCGTGTGGCCGAGAAGGCAAAAGCCGCCGGCATCGAGCAGGTCGCCTTCGACCGTTCGGGCTTCCGTTATCATGGCCGCGTCAAGGCGCTGGCCGACGCCGCGCGTGAAGCCGGCCTGAAGTTCTAAGCAAGGAATTCAAATGGCTAAAGCACAAGGCAAGCACGCCGTCGAGCAGGAACGCGACGACGGCATGCGTGAAAAAATGATCGCGGTCAACCGCGTCAGCAAGGTCGTCAAGGGTGGTCGCACCATGAGCTTTGCCGCGTTGACCGTGGTCGGCGACGGCGACGGCCGCATCGGCATGGGCAAGGGCAAGGCGCGTGAAGTGCCGGTCGCCGTCCAGAAAGCCATGGAACAGGCCCGTCACGGCCTGATCAAGGTGGCCCTGAAGAACGGTACGCTGCACCACACCGTCGTTGGCAAGCATGGCGCGTCCACCGTGCTGATCTCGCCCGCCGCCGAAGGTACCGGCGTCATCGCCGGCGGTCCGATGCGCGCGATCTTCGATGTCATGGGCGTGCGTAACGTCGTGGCCAAGAGCCTGGGTTCCAGCAATCCGTACAACATGGTCCGCGCAACCCTCAATGGCCTGCGCGCCTGCTCGACGCCGGCGGAAGTCGCCGCCAAGCGTGGCAAGACCATCGAAGAGATTCTGGGGTAAATCATGTCGCAGAAACAAATCAAAGTCACTCTCGTGCGCTCCGTGATCGGCACCATGAAGTCCCATCGCGCCACGGTGCGCGGGCTTGGCCTCACGCGCGTCAACAGCAGTCGTGTCCTGGTCGATACGCCAGAGGTGCGCGGGATGATCCGCAAGGTGGATTATCTCGTCACCGTCTCCGAAGCCTGAAGGAATCGAGATGTCAGAAACGCAATTGAATACGCTGCGGCCCGCCGAAGGCAGCAAGCATGCCAAGCGCCGGGTTGGGCGCGGCATCGGCTCGGGCCTGGGCAAGACCGCCGGTCGCGGCCATAAAGGTCAAAAATCCCGCACGGGTGGCTTCCACAAGGTTGGTTTCGAGGGCGGTCAGATGCCCCTGCAACGCCGCCTGCCGAAGCGCGGCTTCACGCCTCTGGGCCAGAAGCTGTATGCGGAAGTTCGCTTGTCCGATCTCGAACGCCTGCCTGTCGACGAAATCGACGTCCAGGTGCTCAAGCAGGCCGGGATCATCGGCCAGGCCGTGCGCTATGCCAAGGTTATCAAGTCGGGCGAACTGTCCCGCAAGGTGGCCCTGAAGGGTGTGTCGGCCACCGCGGGTGCCCGTGCGGCCATCGAAGCCGCCGGCGGCTCGCTGGCTTGAAGGGGTAACGAGTGGCTAAAGCTCAGGCTCAGGGTAAGTCGGGTTCGCGTTATGGCGACCTGAAGCGCCGGGTGGTATTCCTGGTGCTGGCTCTGGTCGTCTATCGCCTCGGAACGCATGTTCCCGTGCCGGGCATCAACCCTGATGCCCTGTCCGACCTGTTCCGCCAGAATCAGAACGGCATCCTGGGCCTGTTCAACATGTTCTCCGGTGGCGCGCTGGAACGGTTCTCCGTTTTCGCGCTGGGGATCATGCCGTACATTTCCGCGTCCATCATCATGCAGTTGATGGCGGTGGTGGTGCCGTCGCTCGAGGCCATCAAGAAGGAAGGCCAGTCCGGCCAGCGCAAGATCACGCAGTACACGCGCTACGGCACGGTGTTCCTGGCGCTGATCCAGTCAGCCGGTATCGCGGTGGCGCTGCAATCGCAGCCTGGCCTGGTCATCGACCCGGGCATGATGTTCCAGTTCACCACGATCGTCACGCTGGTGACCGGCACGATGTACCTGATGTGGATCGGCGAGCAGATCACCGAACGCGGTCTGGGTAACGGCATATCGATCCTGATCTTCGCGGGTATCGTGGCCGGCCTGCCCAGCGCGCTGGGCGGCATGCTCGACCTGGTCCGCACGGACTCCATGTCGGTGCTGTCGGCGCTGTTCGTGGTTGTGCTGGTGGTCGCCGTGACGTACTTCGTGGTCTATGTCGAACGTGGGCAGCGCCGCATCACGGTCAACTACGCCAAGCGCCAGGTCGGGAACAAGGTCTACGGCGGCCAGGCATCACATTTGCCCCTCAAGCTGAACATGTCCGGGGTGATCCCGCCCATCTTCGCGTCGTCGATCATTCTGCTTCCCGCGACGGTGACCAGCTGGTTCTCCAACAGCCCCCACATGCGCTGGCTGGGCGATCTGGCGGCCGCCATCACCCCGGGGCAGCCCCTGTACATCACGTTGTATTCGGCCCTCATCATTTTCTTCTGCTTTTTCTACACGGCTCTGGTGTTCAACAGCCGGGAAACCGCGGACAACCTGAAGAAAAGCGGCGCGTTCGTGCCCGGTATCCGTCCTGGCGAACAAACCTCGCGCTACATCGACAAGATCCTGATGCGCCTGACGCTGGCCGGTGCGATCTATATCACGCTGGTGTGTCTGCTGCCCGAATTGCTGCAGGCTCGCTGGAACGTTCCGTTCTACTTTGGCGGCACCTCGCTGTTGATCATCGTGGTGGTTACCATGGACTTCATGGCCCAGGCCCAGGCCTACCTGATGTCCCAACAATACGACTCGCTGCTCAAGAAAGCCAATTTCAAGGGCGCCGGGCTGCCAATGCGGTAAGAAGGAAAGATGGCAAAAGACGACGTCATACAAATGCAGGGCGAGGTGGTGGAAAACCTCCCCAATGCAACGTTCCGCGTCAAGCTGGAAAACGGCCATGTGGTGCTGGGCCATATCTCCGGCAAGATGCGCATGCATTACATCCGGATCCTGCCGGGAGACAAGGTCACCGTGGAGCTCACGCCCTATGACCTCTCGCGTGCCAGGATTGTTTTCCGCTCCAAGTAGGGCGGCGGGTTACAGGAAACTAGGAGTCAACCATGAAGGTAATGGCATCGGTAAAGCGGATCTGCCGCAATTGCAAGATCATCAAACGTCACGGCGTGGTGCGTGTCATCTGTACCGACCCGCGTCACAAGCAGCGTCAGGGCTGATGGCCCGAACGCAACGGATTTAACAAGGAACAGTCATGGCCCGTATCGCCGGCATCAACATTCCGCCGCATCAACATGCAGAAATCGGTCTCACCGCTATTTTCGGGATCGGCCGCACGCGTGCTCGCAAGATTTGCGAAGCTTCGGGTGTCGATGTCTCGAAGAAGGTGAAAGACCTGACCGACGCCGAACTCGAACGCATCCGCGAGCACGTGGGTGTCTTCACCGTCGAAGGTGACCTGCGTCGCGAAGTGCAGCTCTCGATCAAGCGTCTGATCGACCTGGGAACCTATCGTGGCATGCGTCACAAGCGTGGCCTGCCTGTTCGCGGTCAGCGCACCCGCACGAACGCCCGCACCCGCAAGGGTCCGCGCCGTGCCGCCGCGTCCCTGAAGAAATAAACCGAGGAACACAAGATGGCGAAAGCTTCCAATAGCGGCGCTACGCGCGTTCGCAAGAAAGTCAAGAAGAGCGTCTCGGACGGCATTGCGCACGTTCACGCGTCCTTCAACAACACGATCATCACGATCACCGACCGTCAGGGCAACGCCCTGTCGTGGGCGACGTCGGGTGGTGCCGGCTTCAAGGGTTCGCGCAAGTCCACGCCGTTCGCCGCCCAGGTGGCTGCCGAATCGGCCGGCCGCGTCGCGCTGGAATACGGCATCAAGACGCTCGAAGTCCGTATCAAGGGACCCGGCCCCGGCCGCGAGTCCTCCGTGCGGGCACTGAACGCGCTGGGCATCAAGATCTCCAGCATCTCGGACATCACGCCGGTTCCGCACAACGGCTGCCGTCCTCCCAAGCGCCGCCGCATTTAAGGGGAAGCACCTTGGCACGTTATATTGGACCCAAATGCAAGCTTTCGCGTCGCGAGGGCACCGATCTTTTCCTGAAGAGCGCGCAGCGTTCGCTCGATTCGAAGTGCAAGCTCGAATCGAAGCCGGGCCAGCATGGCCGCACCTCGGGTGCCCGCCTGTCGGACTACGGCGTGCAGCTGCGCGAAAAGCAGAAGCTCAAGCGCATGTACGGCGTTCTGGAAAAGCAGTTCCGCAAGTACTTCGCCGAAGCCGAGCGTCGTCGCGGCAACACCGGCGAAACCCTGATCCAGTTGCTCGAGTCGCGCCTGGACAACGTGGTGTACCGCATGGGCTTCGGCTCCACGCGCGCCGAGGCGCGCCAGCTGGTGAACCACCGCGCCATCGAACTCAACGGCCACACCGCCGACATCGCGTCCATGCTGGTCAAGTCCGGCGACGTGATCACGGTGCGTGAGAAAGCCAAGGCCCAGACGCGCATCCGCGCCTCGCTGGACCTGGCCGCCGGCAACGGTCTGCCGCAGTGGGTCGAAGTCGACGCCAGCAAGCTGTCGGGCACGTTCAAGCAGGCGCCGGATCGCGCCGACGTCGCGCGCGACGTGAACGAGTCCCTCGTCGTCGAACTGTATTCCCGCTAAACAAGGCGCGGATATCCGCTTCTTACGTCGCGACAGGCCCACTTTCCGGCATTGCCGGGAAGTGGGCCTTGCCGCGATGCCATTCGCCGGCCAAGCCGGTTTGTTCGTCAGCCTTATCGGTGTAACGAGCCGAGGGTATTGAAAAGGAACACATATGTCGTCACAAGGTTTTCTGAAGCCGCGCTCCATCGATGTCGTGCCCGTTGGCAGGAATCACGCCAAGGTCGTGATGGAGCCCTTCGAACGCGGCTACGGCCATACGCTGGGCAACGCGCTGCGCCGCATCCTGCTGTCGTCCATGACGGGCTACGCCCCCACCGAAGTCCAGATGACTGGCGTGGTGCACGAATACTCGACGGTCGCCGGCGTTCGTGAAGATGTCGTCGACATCCTGCTGAACCTCAAGGGTGTGGTGTTCAAGCTGCACAACCGCGAAGAGGTCACGCTGGTGCTGCGCAAGCAAGGCCAGGGCAGTGTGCTGGCGAGCGACATCGAGCTGCCGCACGATGTGGAAATCATCAATCCCGATCACGTCATCGCCACGCTGACCGAAGCCGGCAAGCTGGAAATGCAGATCAAGGTCGAGCAGGGCCGTGGCTATGTGCCCGGCAACGTGCGCGCCCTGGCTGATGATCGTACCCACACCATCGGCCGTATCGTGCTCGACGCGTCCTACAGCCCCGTGCGCCGCGTCAGCTACGCCGTGGAAAGCGCCCGTGTCGAACAGCGCACCGACCTCGACAAACTGGTGCTCGACATCGAGACCAACGGTGTCGTGTCGCCCGAAGAAGCTGTGCGCCAGTCGGCCCGCATTCTGATGGATCAGATCTCCGTCTTCGCCGCGCTGGAAGGCGCGGGTGATTCGTACGAAGCGCCCGCGCATGGCGCGCCACAGATCGACCCGGTCCTGCTGCGCCCGGTGGACGATCTGGAACTCACCGTGCGGTCGGCCAACTGCCTGAAGGCCGAAAACATCTACTACATCGGCGACCTGATCCAGCGCACCGAGAACGAATTGCTCAAGACCCCGAACCTGGGTCGCAAGTCGCTCAACGAGATCAAGGAAGTCCTGGCCGCGCGCGGCCTTACCTTGGGCATGAAGCTCGACAACTGGCCCCCGCTGGGCCTGGAACGCCCCTGATCGCGCGATGCCGCGCCGGCGCTTCGGACGAAGCAACGGCGCGGCGCGCGGCAGGTTAAAATCAGTGCCCCGTTAGATTTATCCGGGTATCCAGCACTTGGATGCCCGGCCAGGTCAAACGGTACATCAGGCGGGCAATGGCGACGATGCCATGAACCGCCACCCACCCGGCCCGCAGTCTGACTGATAGAAGAGCCGGTTCATCGCGGAATTCATTCCGCCCCTTAGATTCAAAGTTCAAAGGAACTCATCATGCGTCACCGTAGCGGCTTGCGTAAACTCAATCGCACCAGCAGTCACCGTCTTGCCATGTTCCGCAACATGGCCGTCTCGCTCATCACCCACGAAGCCATCAAGACCACGCTCCCGAAGGCCAAGGAATTGCGCCGTGTCGTCGAGCCCTTGATCACCCTGGGCAAAGAACCCACGCTGGCCAACAAGCGCCTGGCGTTCGCCCGCCTGCGCGACCGCGACGCGGTGCTCAAGCTGTTCGCCGAAATCGGCCCGCGCTACAAAGAGCGCAACGGCGGCTACACCCGTGTCCTGAAAATGGGCTTCCGTCAGGGCGACGCCGCCCCCATGGCTTTCATGGAACTGGTCGATCGCCCGGAAGTCGCCGAAGCCGACGACGCCGAGTAACGCCGGAATAGTCGTGGCCGCCGTCGACGGTGGCCGTGGCGCCACAAGCCCCGCGAGCGCGTAGCGCCGCGGGGCTTGTCACTTCTGGATCGAGACGATCTTCTACGCGCTTGATTCGCTACAATGGTTCGCGGCAATCCGTCTTTTTTTGGAAGCTTCATGGCAGGTACCGACCAGCCGCCCTCTGGTGCGCGGCGTGACGACACTCCAACCCGGCTGGGCGCGACAACTGACGCGGCATCGGGCCTTGAGGCAGGGCGGGACGTGGTCGTGGTGTTGAGCAACGCGCCCGATCCGCTGTTGGCCAAGCGCATTGCGCATGTGCTGGTTGAAGAATCCCTGGTGGCGTGTGCCACGCTGGGTTCGCCCTCTCTGTCTATGTACATGTGGAATGGCGTGCTCGAAGGCGCGGACGAAATCCCCATGATGTTCAAGACGACTCGCGCACGCGTGCCAGATGTGCTGGCGCGTTTGCGGCAGCTGCATCCGGACGAGATTCCCGAGGCGCTGGTGTTGCCGGTGGCGGGCGGGCTGAACAGTTACCTGGATTGGGTGGTGGAACGCACCTCGGCACCGCCCCTGCATGAAGAGAACAATCAATGATGTCGTTTCTGGTTCGAGCCCGCCCGGGACGGCTCCCGCTGCGTTTCGGCGCAAAGGGCGCCATTGCCCGATCGCTGGCGGCGGGCCATGCGTGGCGGATCCGTGTCGTGGGCGTGATGGCGTTGCTGCTGCTGTGCCTGTTCGCGGCCACATACGCGAATGCCGAACAGAAGTTTCTCGAACCCGAACAGGCGTTTTCCTTCTCGGCCACGATGGCATCGCCCACCGAGATCGACATCCGCTACAAGATCGCGCCGGGCTATTACATGTACCGAGGGCGTTTCGAGCTTGCGCTTTCTCCCGACGCGCAGCGGCTGGGCACGCCGGCCTATCCGAAGGGTATCGTCAAGTACGATCCAAATTTCGACAAAGAAGTCGAAATCTTCCATGACCAGGTGCTGATCAAGGTACCCCTGAAGCCGGGGGCGATCGCGCCGCAAACGCTGGATGTCACGGGACAGGGGTGCGCCGAAGCCGGCCTGTGCTATCCGCCCATGACGACGGCCCTGACATTGCATCCCACAGCCACTGGGTACACGGTCAGCGGCCCCGGCGCGCAGGCCGGTGTGGCGGGGGGGGCCGGCGTGGTCAATGGCACGTCGACCGGCAATGTCTCGGGTTTTGACGCGGCCCTGCACATGGGCGACACCGGCATTGCCAAGTTCCTGGCTGGAGCGGGCTGGGGCGAGATCATCCTGCTGTGTGTCGTGTTCGGAGTGCTGCTGTCGTTCACGCCGTGCGTGTTGCCCATGGTGCCCATCCTGCTGGCGATCGTGGCCGGTGGCGCGAACGCGCGCGCGACGGTATCGCGCTGGCGCGGTTTGTCGTTGGCCGCGGCCTATGTGCTGGGCATGTCGCTCGTGTACACCGCACTCGGCATCGCGGCCGGGCTGATCGGCGCCAGCCTGTCGGCGTGGCTACAGACACCCTGGGTGCTGACGCTGTTCGCGGTGGTGCTGGCACTGCTGGCGCTGGCCATGTTCGATGTGTTCACGTTCCAGGCGCCCGGTGCCTTCCAGTCGGCACTCAGTGAAAAGGTCTCCCGCATCCCCGGCGGGCGCGCGGGAGCGGCGTTCCTCATGGGCATGATCTCGGCGCTGATCGTCGGGCCGTGCGTGGCCGCGCCATTGGCGGGCGTGTTGCTGTTCATTTCCCAGACCGGCAACGTGGTCCTGGGGGGTGTGGCGCTGTTCTCGCTGGCCTGGGGGCAGGGGGTGTTGCTGCTGCTGGTCGGTGGGTCGTCGGGCGCGTTGCTCCCCAAGGCGGGGGGCTGGATGGATGGCGTCAAGCATTTGTTCGGGGTCTTGCTGTTCGCCACCGCCTGGTGGATGGTCAACTCGGTCGTGCCCGATTGGTTAGGCGCGCTGGGCTGGGCGGTGCTGGGGGCATGGTGCGCCGTGATGCTGGGCGCCTTCGAGCCCATGGGATCGGAGGCCAGCCAAGGAGCCGTGCTGCGCAAGGCCGCAGGGTTGCTGCTGGCGTTGTGGTCGGCGTTGATTGTCGTGGGGCTGGCGGTTGGCGGACATGACGTCTGGCAGCCTTTGCGGGTATTGCGATCCACCGTCGGGGTATCGTCCGTCACGGTGGCGCCATCCTCCACGACACTGTCGCCTGTCGCGGCGGGATCTCCAGTCGGGAAGGCAACGCCTCCCGCTCCTTTTGCCTCGTCCGCATCGACGGCATCGCCAGCCGCATCAGTATCGTCAGCCACACCAGCCGCTTCGGCCACACCAGCCGCCTCGGGCGCGTTGGCGAGTGCGCTGACGGGCGGGTTTTCGTTGGCGAAGCCGGTCGCGACGACTGGACGATTCACCCGGGTGGCCTCGTCGGCCGAACTGGACGCTCTGCTGGCGCGCACCACACGTCCAGTCATGCTGGATTTCTACGCGAACTGGTGCGTGTCGTGCATAGAGATGGAGAAGTTCACCTTCAGCGATCCGCAAGTGGCGGCCCGAATGTCGAAGTTCCTGCTGGTGCAGGCCGACGTCACCAAGAACAACGCCGACGATCGCGCGCTGCTCAAACGCTTCCAACTGTTCGGCCCACCCGGAATCATGTTCTTCGACGCGCATGGCAAATTGATCGCCGACGCGCGCGTGGTGGGCTTTCAAGACGCAACCAAATTCTCGGCCGAACTCGATCGCGTACTAGCGGCTGCGGGGAAATAGGACATTTTCGGGCGATATGAATCCGTGTTGACCACCGATAACGCTACGGGTTGAACCGTTTCGGTCATTCGAGTTGTTTGGGTTGTTTTGACCGTTTTGGTGGTTTGAACGGTCCTGGGCGGGGTGATCATTCTATTAATTAACCCGCCCCAGGGTGGGGGAGGTGGTGCAGGCCGGCGCGTCCAGCGGTCGTGGCGCTGCGCGCCCCAACTGCCCGGATCTGTCTCGTCCAGGCGGGCGTCGGGCTGAACTCACTACGCCTCGCTATCGCGAGGCTCCGTTCAGACACCGCCCGACGACTGCCCCCGCCTGGCCAAGCCAGATCCGGCGCTGGCCGAAACGCCGGCCTGCACCACTTCCCCCATCCTGGGGCTACGACAGCGGCATGCATGGAGGATACCGCCGAGGTTATGGACGATTGGACGCATCAAGGCCCACACGACGATTTGAGAGCTGTGCGGTAATTCAAGATATCCACGACGTCATGCTCTTTGCCCGAAACAGGCTTGCCGACTCCCCTGCACGCCATCAACGGGAGCTGGCTATCGGGGCCAGGGGTGGGCCCGGTGTAAGGCGTGCGCCGGATCTGGCTTGGCCAGGCGGGGGCAGTCGTCGGGCGACTGTTTGAGCAAAACGGTTAGACCGCAGGACTGACCGTTTTGCGAGTTTCGCCCGACGCCCGCCTGGACGAGACAGATTCGGATGAAGCACGCCGTGCCGGGCACGCCCCTGACTCCGAGAGACAGCGTCTTCAGATACCTACAGAGCCCCGCAAGCACCCACCTCGCGGACTCAGGCCTGTTCTTTCAGCAACGTGGCAGCCGCAATCGCGAAGTAAGTAAGAATACCGTCGCCGCCAGCCCGCTTGAAGGCGATCAACGACTCCATCATCACCTTGTCGTGATCAAGCCAGCCGTTGGCCGCCGCAGCCTTGAGCATCGCGTACTCCCCGCTGACCTGGTACGAGAACGTGGGCATGCCGAAGGCGTTCTTCACGTCGCGCAGGATATCCAGATAGGGCATGCCCGGCTTGACCATCACCATGTCGGCGCCTTCGCGGATATCAGCCGCGACTTCGCGCAAGGCTTCGTTGCGATTGGCCGGGTCCATCTGATAGGCCGCCTTGTTCGACTTGCCCAGATTGGACGCCGACGCCACCGCGTCGCGGAACGGCCCGTAGAACGCGCTGGCGTACTTCGCCGAGTACGCCATGATGCGCGTGTGGATATGGCGGTTCTCTTCCAGGGCCCGACGTATCATGCCGATACGTCCATCCATCATGTCGCTGGGCGCCACGATGTCCACGCCGGCGCGCGCCTGCGCCAGCGCCTGCTGGGTGAGGATCTCGACCGTGGGTTCGTTCAGCACGTAGCCGTCGTGGTCGATGACACCATCCTGGCCGTGGCTGGTGTAGGGGTCGAGCGCCACGTCGGTCAGGACGCCTAGTTCGGGGAAGCGCGATTTCAGCACGGCCACGGTGCGGGGAATCAACCCTTCAGGGTTCACGGCCTCGATGCCATCGGGGGTTTTCAGGCTGGGTTCGATGACCGGGAACAGCGCGAGCACCGGGATGCCCAGGCGAACGCAGTCTTCGGCGGCCTCGAGGACGGTGTCAGGCGAATAGCGCACGACATCGGGCATGGAAGGCACAGGTTCATGCACCCCTTTGCCTTCGCGCACGAAGACGGGGTAGATGAAGTCGGCGGGCGTGAGCGTGTTTTCGCGCACGAGGCGGCGGGTGAAGTCGTCGCGGCGGTTGCGCCGCAGGCGCAGGGAAGGAAAATCGGAGGAAGGCAGAAAAGATGTCATGGTACGACCTTTGGGGAAATCCAGTTTTCGATTTGCAGCGTTGCGTCTTCCAGGCCGATGCGCTGGGTGGCGGAGAACGGCACGACATGCAGGGCGCCGATGTCGGCAAGCTGTTTGCGCGCGGCGAATTCGGCGATGCGGCGCTGCCCGTATGGCAGCTTGTCGGCCTTGGTCAGCAGAACCAGCACAGGCTTGCCGGTGGGCGCGATCCAGTCGGCCAGGCGACGATCGAGGTCGGTGACGCCGCGGCGGATGTCGACCAGCAAGACGATGCCGGCAAGCGACGTGCGTTCGCGCAGGTAGCCGCCCAGCATGTCGGCCCACTGGCCGCGCGTTTCCTTGCCCGTCGCCGCATACCCGTAACCCGGCAGATCGACGAGGAAACCCAGCGATGCGCCAGGCTCCAGCGGGTCGGGGATGCCGAACAGATTGATCAGGCGTGTGCGCCCGGGGGTCTTGCTGGAAAACGCCAGCCGACGCTGGTTGGTCAGGACATTGATGGCCGACGATTTACCCGCGTTGGAGCGGCCCGCGAAGCACACTTCAGCCGTTGTGGGGGCGGGAAGCTGGTCGAGGCGGGCGGCGGAAATAGAGAAAGCGGCGCGATGCAGAATAGACACAGGGTGGCTTGGGGCGGTTGGATAGGTACGCTATTGTATAATTGTGCGTTTGAAACAGTTGGGTTCATCTTCCTGATCGAATCGCGGTCGTCGAGGTCTTCATGAAGCAAGTGTTTTCCAAAGTGTTGCTGGCCAGCGGTTTGCTGCTGGGTGTTTCAATGGTTTCCGCCAGTTTCGCCACCGAGGTGGCCGTCCCGAAACCCGATGCAGCCAAGGGAGAACAGCTCTTCACCAAGGGTGACCCGGCGCGCGGCATCGTGGCCTGTGTGACCTGCCATGGCGCGGGCGGCAACAGCACCATTGCGTCCAACCCCAACCTGGCTGCGCAACCCCACGAATACCTGGCCGAACAACTGGAGTCCTTCCGTTCCAAAGACGGCAAAGCGCCGTTGCGTCGCGGCAAGGGTGGCGCCGACACGGTCATGAGCGCCTTTGCCAAGGCGCTTACCAAGTCCGACATCCAGAACGTCGCGTATTACCTGGCTCAGCAGAAACTCGACTGGGCCAAGGCCGGCGTGGCCACCGACAAAACCACTGTGGCGCTGGGCCAGCGCATCTGGCGCGGCGGCATTCCCGATCGTCGTGTGCCGGCCTGCGCCAGTTGCCATTCGGCCAACGGTGCCGGCCTGCCGGGCAAATTCCCCCGCCTTGCAGGACAGCACCCCGGTTATCTGGTTGAACAGCTCACCCTGTTCCGCAACGGTGACCGCGCCAACAGCGACATGATGCACGAAATCGCCAACCGCCTCACCGACGCGGACATCGCGGCCGTGGCCGATTACGCGGCGGGTTTGCGGTAAAGCCAGTTACCACAGGGCGCGGGGCTTCTCCCGCGCGGCGCAGCAGAACATCGGGGGGGGCCGTTGCTGACGGCACCCCTTTTTTTATGAATATGGATACAGTGAAGACTTTGTCTCTTTCACGCCGTGGCGCCGACTTCGTCGAACTGCTGGGCTCGATGCGGTTCGCCGTCAGTCTGCTGGTGTTCGTGTGCGTGGCCAGCCTGATCGGCACCGTGCTGACACAGAACATGGACGCCAGCGCTTACATCGACAAGTTCGGGCCGTTCTGGTTTTCGGTGTTCGACAAGTTCTCGATCTGGCATATCTACAATTCCTGGTGGTTCCTGGTGATCATGACGTTCCTCGTCGTGTCCACCACCATCTGCCTGATCCGCAACACACCCAAGATGCTGCGTGACGCGCGTTCGTTCCGCGAATACATCCGGGCCAGCAGCCTGCGCGCGTTCCATCATCGCGTCGAGTGCGAGTCCGGCGCGGGCGCGGCGGAAAACCTGTCGCACATACAGGAATGGCTGCGTCAGCAGGGCTACCGATACAAGCTGCGCCAGGATGGCGACAGCACGATGGTCGCCGCGAAGAAGGGCAGCGCCAATCGTCTGGGCTACATCTTCACGCACGCCGCTATCGTCATCGTGCTGCTGGGCGGCCTGCTCGACAGCCAGATGCCGATCCGGGTCCAGATATGGCTGGGGCTCAGGAAGCCCATCGAACAGAACATGCTGATCTCACAGGTTCCCGCTTCCGGCCGGCTTTCCGCGGGGAATCTCAGCTTCCGCGCCAACATGCTCATCCCCGAGGGCGGCGAAAGCAGCAACGGCCTGGTCAGCATCGACAACGGTGTGCTGGTGCAGCCCTTGCCGTTCATCGTCAAGCTCAAGCGGTTCTATGTCAGCTATTACTCGACGGGCATGCCCAGTAATTTCAAGAGCGACGTCGAGATCATCGATCCGACCGACGGCAAGAAATTCCAGCAGACGATCGAAGTCAATGAGCCGTTGCGCTACAAGGGGCTGACGATCTACCAGTCCAGTTTCGATGACGGTGGCAGCAAGCTCAAGCTGGTGGGCTACCCGCTGGCCGGGTCCGGCGATACCCCGTTCGATGTCAACGGCACCGTGGGCCGGTCCACCGAGATCACCATGGGAAGCGGTTCCAACGCCCCGCGCATGGATGTTGATCTGTCGGGGCTGCGCACCATCAACGTCGAGGACATGTCCAACGGCAAGCCACCGCAACCCAAGCCGTTCCTGAAGGAAGTGGCCGCCGTCACCGGCAGCGCGGCGGGCGCGAAGAACAAGAATCTGCACAACGTCGGTCCCAGCGTGCAATACCGCATAACGGGCAGCGATGGTCAGTCGCACGAATTCAACAATTACATGTTGCCCATGACGCTCGACGGCATTCCGGTGTTCCTGGCCGGCGTGCGCGAGTCGTCCAACGAAAATTACCGCTACCTGCGCATTCCGGCCGATGCGGATCATTCCGTGGCCGAGTTCATGCGGCTGCGCGCCGCGTTGAACGACCCGGTCATGCGCGCCGAGGCCGCCGCCCGGTTCGCGGCCAAGAACGCGACCGCCAAGATACAGGAGCCGCTGCTCGACAAGGCAGCGCAGGGCGCGCTTGAAACGTTCTCCAAAGCGGGGTTTAATGGCATCGTCGAACGTGCGCCGAAGCAGGATCGTGAAAAGATCATGAGTTTCGCCGTGCCCATGATTCAACTCACCCTGACCGAATTGCGCGATCTGGAGCGTGCCAAGGCCGGTCTGCCGCCGGTCAACTACACGGGCCCGTCGGGCCAGCAGGCTGAAAAATGGATCCAGACGGCGTTGCTCGCACTGGCCAACCTGCCGCAGTATCCCGCGCCGGTGTTCATGTCGTTGAAGAGTTTCGACCATATCGAGGCCAGCGTCTTCCAGGTGGCGCGCAGTCCGGGCACCGCCATCGTGATGCTGGGATGCCTGCTGCTGGTGGTGGGCGTGTTCTCTATGTTTTTCATTCGCGAACGCCGGATCTGGGTCTGGATCAAGCCCCAGGGCTCGGGTAGCGAATTACGGGCGGCCATGACGTCGCAGCGCCGGAACATCGATTTCCAGCGCGATTTCGAACAATTCAAAGACGCCGTCGAACGCCTATCCACGTAACGAGGTCCATTCATGTCCGATACTCTGACCAATCCGAGGCCGACGCCCATGTGGGACAAGGCGATGTCCGCCAGCGGAGATTCGCGTGGCGGCCGCGGCAAGCCCGACTGGACCGACATCCTCTTTTTCCTGGTGCTGGCATCGGGCGCGGCGTACGCGATGCGTAATTACGGCGCCGACATGAACTACTACAGCAAGCTCATTCTGGGTGGCGCGGTGGTGGTGTTCAGTTGGCTTGCCTGGATGTGGCGGCCCATCCGCTACCTCATCATCGCCTGCGGGCTGACGGCGTTGTTCGCGGTCTGGCTGTACAGCGATGGCACGGGGCTCAGCCACGGCAACCTGTCGCGGGCGGAAAGCGTCTTCTTCCTCAAGTACTTCTTCTCGTCACAGACGGCCATTCTCTGGATGTGCTCGTTGTTCGTGCTGGCCACCGTGTGCTACTGGATCGGTCTGTTCAGCAACACGGCGGCGTGGCTCGGCACGGTGTTCGCCTGGGGTGCGGTGTACTTCGGCCTGACCGGCCTGCTGGTGCGCTGGCGCGAAAGTTACCTGATGGGGCCCGGCATCGGCCACATCCCAGTCAGCAATCTGTATGAAGTCTTCGTGCTGTTCTCGCTGATCACGTCACTGTTCTATCTTTATTACGAACGCCGCTACGCGACGCGGGCGCTGGGCGGGTTCGTGCTGATGGTGGTCAGTTCCGCGGTCGTGTTCCTGCTGTGGTATTCGTTCACGCGTGATGCCTACCAGATCGAACCGCTGGTGCCCGCGCTCAAAAGCTGGTGGATGAAGCTGCATGTGCCGGCCAATTTCATTGGCTATGGCACGTTCTCGCTGGCCGCCATGACCGGGTTCGCCTATCTGGTCAAAGAGCACGGGCAGACCGTGTCGCGCGCCAAGCTGGCGCCGCTGTTCGTACTGGGCGCCATCCTGTGCGCCGAACCTTTCGTCTTCAGCACCCGCGCGGTCTCGCCTGTCTGGATGCTGTATTTCGGCGTGGGCGCCATCATCGTGGCGGCGATTCTGGCGTTGCGCCGGCCCATCGCCGCGAAGCTGCCCGCGCTCGAGGTGCTGGACGACATCATGTACCGCTCCATCGCGGTGGGGTTTGCGTTCTTCACGGTCGCCACCATCCTGGGCGCGCTGTGGGCCGACAATGCCTGGGGCACGTACTGGCAATGGGATCCCAAGGAAACCTGGGCGCTCATCGTCTGGCTGAACTACGCGGCGTGGCTGCACATGCGGCTCATGAAGGGGCTGCGCGGCAGCATGGCGGCATACTGGGCGCTGGGCGGGCTGCTGGTCACCAGCTTTGCCTTCCTGGGTGTCAACATGTTTCTGTCAGGCCTGCATTCGTACGGTAGCCTGTAGGGTTCAACCGTTCGCCTTCCTGTGCGGGTTCCAATCGGAACGCCGCACAGGCCATCATGGTGGACAGGCCTGGTTCTTTTCCTCTCGACGTCATCAGCGTGGTGGCCGGATTGGCGGCCCGTGAGCCATATGGACGCATTCGTGCCTGGTGAGACGCTGCCACACCTTTGTCTTTCGTAGTCTTTTGAAGCATATGGTGGCTGGCCCGCCATATGCTGCCTGTTCAGGCTGTTTTGCGGTGTGTTGCTGGAAAGTAAATGTGAGAAATCGCAGGACCCTGCACTTTGCGATCAGCATCATGCGCTGTGGCCGGCGAATCTGGTCTTACTTTTAATCTAATCGCAATATATAATTACGACCCCAGGACATATTGGTTACAGGTCACAGGTGCCTATTGAAACCAATCATGCCCCGGCCATCAGGGGTTGAGGGGGTTCGTGTTTTGTGCGGGCCTTTTCGCCAAGCGTGTCGACCAACACCGCCAGGGGTCGCCAGATGTCGTTCATGCTCGCTGACAGCCTTGAAACACCTGGGCAAGCGGTCAATTCCCTTGCCGGGATGGTGTTGTCCACTCAGCTCGAGCTGCTGAACTCCTTCCTGCCCATGGCTTGCTGGTTGGTCGCCCTGCTGGGCCGCGACCAGGTCGAGATCGTATCCTCGATTGGCGAACAAGTGGCCCTTGCCGACCGGCTCATCAGTTGTCTGGGTGAGTGGCCCGGGAGTGGGTCCGACACTGGGCTCGTCCGGCGTCGCGTCAAGTCAGCCGAGCTCGCCACGCTCGTGGCCACGGGTTATGCGGGGCGGATGCCTACCCATGCGTTCCGGGCACCGTTGCGCGGCGTGCGGGGGCAGTTGTCCGGCATGGTGCTCGGATGTTCCTGCGAGGAGGCCGATGTGCTTCGCGCAACCGGCCCGGCGCGCGAAATCGAACTCTGTCTGCGCGCCATATCGCGCACGCTGAATCTGTACACGGCGCTCACAGCCACCGAGAAACTGGTCTACGAGGCACGACAGCGTGCACAAATCGATCCCCTTACGAAGGTGCTCAATCGCGCCGGTTGGAACAGGCAATTGCGCAACCTGGCCGCCACCGGCGTCGAAGTCGCCATCGGTCTGCTCGACCTGGACTACCTCAAATTCACTAATGACACGCGCGGCCACCAGGCGGGTGATGCCTTGCTGCAGTCCACGGGTCGGGCCATCAAGTCGGTCCTGCGCGCGAACGATAGTGTGGCGCGCCTTGGGGGTGACGAATTTGCGGTGTTGCTGTTCGACGTCACGCCGGACGTCATGCATGATCTACGTGAACGGCTGCAGAGGGCGCTGGCCGATACCGATGTCGCCGCGTCCATAGGCATGGCGTTGCGCTCAGAATCCGGCTCGCTGGCCAATGCCATGCAGTTGGCGGACATTCGCATGTATCAGGAAAAGCGTGGTAAGCAGCGCATCAGGATGGCGAGCGTCGACGCCTGCGACTTCGAATAGAAAGACGACGACGCGCTCCGGTGCTGTATTCCGTCAGTGCAACGCACGGGTTCCATGGCGCGCGCCCGATTTCGCGCCCGCGAGTACTGTCGAGCGGACATCCTTGTCGACGATATGGCTGGTGATGTCGTCGATCGACAGCAACTCGCCGGGCCGCATGGGTGGGGTGATCGCGTTGCCTTGCACATAGTCCACACCCAGATCGCGCAGCGTCTCCATGGTGTCGACGTCTTCCACCCATTCGGCGATGCTCTTCATGCCTAGATTGTGGGCCAGGGCGATAATGGCCTGGATGATGGCGACGCTGGCGGCATTGTCTTTCATGCTCCGGATGAACTGCCCGTCGATTTTGATGATGTTCGCCGGGAGTTCAGCCAGGTAAGAAAATGACGTGTAGCCGGCACCGAAATCATCCAGTGCGACACGCACCCCCTGGGCCTGTATTCGCCGGATGACGTGGCGCGTGCTTTCTTTGTTGCTCAGCGCCACCCCCTCGGTGATTTCCACACACAGTAGTGTCGCCAGGTGTTGGTAGTTGTCGAGTGTAATGAAGAAGTCGTCGATGAAGGCTTCGTCGTTCAACGACATGCCGCTCAGGTTGATGCAGACGAACTGGGTGTGATTCAGTCGGCGGTGATGCCGCTGCAGCCATTCGAGTGTGGTGTGGAACACCCATTTGTCGATGAATGGCATCATCCCGTTTTCTTCAGCTATGTTGATCAACCTGGTGGTGGGAATGTCGCCGCCATGCGTGTTGCGCATGCGCAGGAGCACTTCAAAATTCAGTGAGCCGGCCGGGTCCTGCAGCGAGAGAATGGGTTGCATGTCGAGAAACAGCCGTTCCGGCAGCAAGCCATTGCCCATATTCTTGAGCAGCGCCAGCACCTGGAAGTGCTCGTCGATCTCGATGGCGTCGTGCTGGTAGGCGCCGACGGTGCCTGGATGGGACTGCCCCGCCATGCGGCAGGCTCGCACGGCGACCGACAGGGCATCCTGGGCGCGCAGCGGAGTGGTGATCTCGACCAGACCCATGAACCCCTGGGGCCGGAACCGCCGAGGGCCGATGTGGCAGGGTGTGTGACGGACGTCGTCGAGTATGCGCTGCGCGATGAGCCGCGCCTCGTCCAGCGGCGTGTGCTGGAACACGATGACGATCGCCTCGCCGCCAACGCGACCGAGATGATGGTGGTCTGAAAGCATGGGCTCGATGCGCTGAACCACTTGGCGGAAAATATCGTCTCCGGTCGTATAGCCGTATACGTCGTTGATGACGCGCAGCGGGTTCAAGTCAAGGTACGCCAGGCAGAAGCCGTGGCTGACCATCACTTGATCAAGGGACGCCTCGAGCCATCCATGGACATCGCGTGGCCCCCGCGTCGCGGCCGGACTGCCGTGGCTGGCTTCCACGAACAGGCGTCGCCGGTGTTCGGCGATGGCCAGCGATGCGAGGATGCTGGCGGCAAGCAGCGTGACCATGCACGGCCAGTTGTTGTGGAGAACTGGGATGTCTTCCGCGGGCAACGACTGGTGGAGCAGGCCGGACACCAGTGCAATCGTTAGTGCCAACGCATACCAAAGTGGGGTCTTCGCTTGGAATCCGGTGCGCAGCCCCTGCGCGAGCCAGGTTACGCAGGTGGCTAGCCCGAGTACGCTGGCGAGCCAGAACATTGGAGTGAAGTACTGACGAGGGAGGAGGATCGCAACGTAGAACAGGACCAGTCCGGTCCATAGCCAGGCCGTGATCGCGAATATCGGAATGCCGCCCCGCTGGGAGTGGAGGACGGACTCGCTCGTGGAGCAGACCGCGCAATCATTCCAGGAATCGGAGGGCTTGGGGGGAAGATTCATTAGTCGGAAAACGGCATTCCTGGCCAATTCTTAAGGATCCTTGATGGTTTTCGAATGGCTTGGAAGTGGCACGTGCCGACACATGCTCTGTGCCCAGCACCGCTGGCCCAATCTAGTCGAATAATCGGCAGGTCAATCGAGACGTTTACCCGGGTTTTTGCCCTCAATTCGATGGAATGAAAAATGGCGTGGCCGAGCCCGGATGCCGCCCCGTCGTCAGGCCCAGAGGGTTTCGCCAGCGAACAGGCTTTCCAGGTTTTCCCGGGGGCGCACGACGCGGTAGTCGTCGCCATCGACCATGACTTCGGCGGCGCGGGCGCGTGTGTTGTATTGGCTTGCCATGGCGAAAGCGTAGGCTCCGGCGGACAGGATGGCCAGCAGATCATCCTGCCGGATGGCCAGTTTGCGTTCGCGCGCGAGCCA
>DASTNK010000014.1:0-4664 GCA_035720945.1 Burkholderiaceae bacterium | reverse complement strand
ATCGGAAGTCAAGGCGTCGATGTCCCTGGGCTGGCCCATCATCCTGACGAACCTGGCGCAACTGGCCATACTCACGACCGACGTCATACTGATCGGGCGGTTGGGGCCGGAGCCCCTGGCGGCGGGGTCGCTGTCGATCAGTCTGTACCAGATCGTGATGATTTTCTGCATGGGCCTGGTCTCGGCCACCATTCCCATATTGTCGACCACATTGGGACGTCGCCGACACGCGGTTGGCGACGTGCGCCGCACCGTGCGCCAGGGGCTCTGGATGGCAGCCCTGGTCAGTGTGCCGGCCTGGCTCATGCTATGGCACGCCGACTCCCTGCTCATCGCCCTGGGCCAGGACCCCACTCTGGCGCGGCAGTCCCTGCCACTCATGCACGCGCTGCAATGGGCTCTGCTCCCTGAGCTGGGTTATATCGTCCTGCGCTCGTTCCTGGCTTCCATAGAGCGGCCCGCCTGGACGCTGCTGGTCGCGTTCGGCGCCATAGCGTTCAACGCGGTGGCCGGTTGGTGCCTGATCCTGGGCCATGGCGGATTCGTGCCGCTCGGACTGCGCGGCGCGGGGATCGCGAGCGCCATCTCCAGCGCGCTGATGTTCACCGGCCTGGCGCTCATCGTCGTCAGGCATCCACGCTTCCGCCGCTACCATCTGTTCGGGCACCTTGCCCAACCCGACTGGAAGCGATTCATCGAGCTATGGCGCCTGGGCCTTCCCATCGCCGTGACGTTCACCCTCGAATCACTGGTGTTCTACACCGCCGTCATGCTGATGGGCCTGATCGGCGACACCGCGTTGGCGGCGCACGCCATCGCCATACAGATCGCGTCGACGACCTTCATGGTGCCGCTTGGTTTCGGCCAGGTCGCCACCATACGCGTCGGCCTGGCGGCGGGGCGTGGAGACCCGCTCGCAGCGGGCCGCGCGGGGTGGACCGCTTATGCTTTGGGCGTGGGGTTCATGGGTATCATGGCGCTGATCATGTTCCTCGCCCCACACGCCCTCATCGGCCTGTTCCTGGACACGAGCGCGCCTGCCAACCAGCCCGTGGTCGATCTGGCGGTGCGTTTCCTCGCCGTGGCCGCTTTGTTCCAGATCGCCGACGGGGCGCAAACCGTCAGCGCGGGAATGCTGCGCGGTCTGCGCGACACGCGCATTCCCATGATTCTGGCCGCCATCGGCTACTGGCTTCTGGGTGTGCCCACGGGTGCCTTCCTGGCGTTCCACACCGATTTGCGCGGCGTGGGCGTGTGGATAGGGTTGGCCACGGGCCTGACCGTCGTGGCGGTGCTGCTGACCCTGCGATGGGTGCGATATCACGGAGCGATGCGCTTGCGGGTCACAAGCGCCTGAATCGCGTATTTCCGAAATAAACCAGGAGACGACAACCATGAAGGAATTGACACGATGCGCCTGGGCCGGCTCCGACCCACAGATGCGGGCGTACCACGACGACGAATGGGGTGTTCCGGAATACGATAGCCGTGCTCTTTGGGAAAAACTCATGCTGGACGGTTTCCAGGCGGGGCTGTCATGGTCCACCATCCTGCGCAAACGCCAGGCATTCCGCGAGGCGTTCCAGGGGTTCGACCCGGCCGTCGTCGCACGGTTCGGCGACACCGACGTGGCGCGCCTGCTCGCCAATCCTGGCATCGTGCGCTCGCGCTCGAAAATAGCAGCCACCATCGGCAATGCGCGTGCCTACCTGGCCATGCGGGATGCCGGTGAAGACTTTTCGGGGTTTGTCTGGGGGTTGGCGGGAGGCGCCCCAATCGTCAACACCAGTCCTGAACGGCCGACTCAAACGCCCTTGTCACAAGCCATGTCGGTCGCGCTGAAGAAGCGCGGCTTCAAGTTCGTCGGTCCGGTCATCGTGTACGCGTGGATGCAAGCCACAGGAATCGTCGACGACCACAGCCCCGACTGCTTTCGGCACAGGCATTGCGCCCCGGCCTCATTGGCCTGAGCGATCCTTCGGTTCACCCGGTCGCACGCCTACATGGCGCTGGTTCCTTGCCCTGGCCAGCTCCACTTGATGTTGGCGTTCGCGAAACCGCTGCGCTCTATCTTCCGTATGGGTGCCGTGGCAATGCGGGCAGCTGACGCCCTCTTCATAGAGTGGCGACGCCATTTCCGCAGGCCCCAGTGGCTGCCGACAGGCGCGGCACAACCCATATTGGCCCGGCGCCAGCCCATGCGTCACCGACACCCGCTCATCGAAGACAAAGCACTCCCCCCGCCAACGGCTTGCGTCGGCCGGCACGGTTTCCAGATACTTCAAGATGCCGCCGCGCAAGTGGTAGACCTCGTCGAACCCCTGAGAGCGCAGGTAGGCCGTGGATTTCTCGCAGCGGATTCCACCTGTGCAGAACATCGCCACCTTTGGCCTGTCTTCGAGCACACCTCCTTTGGCCGACTGTTCACGCACCCACTGGGGAAACTCCGCGAAGCTGGTGGTGTGCGGGTTCACCGCGCCCTCGAACGAGCCGATGGACACCTCATAGTCGTTGCGCACGTCGACCACCACCACATCTGGGTTGTCGACGAGCCTATTCCACTGCTCAGGCTCGACATAGGTTCCCGCCATCGCGCGCGCCGACAGGTTCGCAACACCCATGGTGACGATCTCCCGCTTGAGCTTGACCTTCAGGCGATAGAACGGCATGTCCGGTGCCCAGGATATCTTGTGCTCCAGGGATCGCAGGCGGGGATCCTCACGCAGGAACGCCAGAACCGCCGCTACCCCCTGCTCCGGGCCGGCAATCGTGCCATTGATTCCCTCCTCGGCCAACAGCAGCGTGCCCTTGACGCCATTCTGCCCGCAGCACGCCAGTAGAGGCGCGCGCAGTGACGCGTAATCGGGTAGTGAGGCGAACTTGTACAGCGCGGCGATCTGGATCTGGGCCATGGGTGAATGGAGCGAGAGGAAAACAACGGATCAGCGGCGGCAAACACCAAAGATGAGCGACACCACGCTCGGGATTTTAAGGCAACGGTTCGTCACGCCACCCGGAGGCGCCCCATCATTCCGAGATCTTCGTGCTCCAGGATGTGGCAGTGGTACATGCGAATCCCTTTCTGCGGCTGCATGATGCGGATCCGCACGGTTTCGCGGGATTTCAGATTCACAGTGTCGTACCACGCGCGGAACGGTTCGCTGTGCCTGCGGCCATCGAGGACACGCTCCAGCACGGCGAACTGCGTGCCATGCACGTGGAAAGGATGATCCATGTCGGAATCGTTGACGATCTCCCAGTCTTCCCACGCACCCGCCTTGCTGCGCAGGTCCACGCGATGCATGTCGAACGATTTGCCGTTCAGCAGGAATTCCATCATTGTCGGATCATCCATCTTCATGGACGAACCGTGTCCACCCGACATGGCGCCCATGGACATCGATTCGCTCATGACGATCCGCTTACGCGCAACGGCGGGGGGCAGATTCGGAAATTTGCGCAATGACTTCGGAACGACTGGTTGCACACCTTGTCGCACCGCACTGAAATCCACATGCATCAGCGCCATGGCGGGCGTCGCGCTCTCGCCCCCCATTTTCCCGCGATCATAGGGCGCGGCCATGAGTTGGGCGCTATCGTTGCCGACCGCCGTCACCAACAGTTCCACACGCTGCGCCGGTGCGACCAGGACCTCCCGCATATCGGGTTGAGCCTGCTCGATACGCCCGCCGTCGGTACCCAACAGCGTGAAACGGTGTCCCGGCAGCGTCAACCGCAGATAACGGGCATTGGTGGCGTTGAGCAGGTGCCAGCGTTCCTGTCCATTGGAGTGAAACGACAGTATCGGGCGATTCATGCCGTTGACCAACGCGAACTGACCCTCGCGGCCATTCATCCAGTCCATCATGTCGTCAACCGGAATCCGACCGTCCGCCGTCAGGCGTAGATCGGTGACGGCTAGGACGCGCTCGGGGATGGCGGCCAGCGGGTCATGCCTGGGGCGGATCAGGATGGGGCCCGCGAGCCCTCGGTAAACCTGTTCGGCGGACACTCGATGCGGATGAGGATGGTACCAATACAGGCCCTCGACGTCGTCGGGAAGCTTGAACCGATACACCCGGCTGCCGCCCGGCGCAACAGCCTCCGCAGGATTGCCATCTTGATCGGACGGGACGGGCAGGCCATGCCAATGAACGGTCGTCGGCTGATCGAGGTGATTTTCCAAGGTGACTTCAACCTCATCGCCCGCACGCAGTTCGATCAACGGTCCCGGCATCTGCCCGTTGTAGGTCCGAGCCTGTGTGTTGATACCGGGGATGAGGGATAGATTGGTTGGCGCGGCGACCAGTCTGGCCTTGAACTTCCCAGGCTCCGGGGTTTCATTGCGCAGCGCGACGGGCGCCGCGAAGGGATGCCCCATGGGGATGGCGTCGGATGGGGCAAGCGCCGAGCCCACCTGCGCCGCCCCTTCCGCGGATTTCATCATGCCATGCATGCCGCCCATGCCGTGCATAGATCGCATGCCGCTCATCCCGGACATGCCCTCCATGCCGCCCGCAAGCGCCAGCGAGGCCTTCGCCGCGAGGACGATCCCCGACGAGCGGGCGAGATGGGCGAGGAAGCGTCTACGTTGCATGGTCTGTCATCCATTGTTTGCGTGGCGAACGGGCCCCTCCGCATCACACGGTGAACCCGGTTTTGCC
>DASTNK010000013.1:0-6246 GCA_035720945.1 Burkholderiaceae bacterium | reverse complement strand
GCAGCAGGAGCTTGTCTTCGTACATCAGCGAGCCCTGCAGGATCGGGTCGGTCTGCCCCGGGGTCAGCGGCATCCAGTACCGGCCGTCCTCGGTGAACAGGTCCAGCCACTCTTCGAAGCGGCGTTCGTCCAGCAGACGCGCTTCGGCGTGCACGAAACCCATCAGGTCCTGATCGGTGCCGACCGGCAAAGCTTGAACGGACGAATTCATGCGGCCTCCCTCATGGTGGTGGTTATGTAGCGGGCCCAGGCCTGGTACTGATTGCGCATCTGCCATTCGCTGGTGCCATTGACCACTTCGTTCTTGCGGTCCGCTTCGGTGGGTTCGTACAGCCTGGCCACATTGACCCACTCGCGCCCGCGCGCGTGCAGGCCATGTTGTGATCGCTCGTAAACCTCGTGATCATCATGCCCCACGACCGAGGTTGGCGCATTGATGAGCCGGTTGTACATCAGTGTGCGCTCCAGCAGCACGTCGGGAGCGCCCACGAGGCGGAACGCCCATGATTCGACCAGCGTCTTGTCGGCGGCCAGCGGCTTGAAGATGCGCAGAGTCTGGATGGGGCCCTTGACCATGATGTTGGGAAAGTAGATGGTGTTATGGCGGGTGTCGCCCAGGATTTCGTGGGCGCGCGCTTCGCCATAGGCCCGCACCATGGCTTCCAGGTAGTCCGGTATTTCTGAATACGCGGCGTGGATGGAATTGTGCACGCCGGTGTGGCCGTGCCCGTTCTCCCATACGCGTATCCCCATACCTTCGAAGAATTCATAGGGCGAGATGAACGGAGCGAACTGTTGCACCGCCATCGGTTTGGGCGTGCCAGGGGGGGCGCCTTCCCAGACGCGCACGGCCGTGCCTGCCGAGGATTCATGCGCCACCATGGGGTGGCAGGTGTCCGTCTGGTTGTCGACCAGCATTTTCCAGTTGCAGTCGTGCATGTAGCGCAGCGGCGCGCCCGCGACTTCCAGCCGGCCCTCGGGCGAGCGGTCGACCATGTTGTCCAGGGTGGAGAGCGATTCGCCGAAGAAATCCTCGAACGACTGGCCTTCGGGGTTCAGGCGGCAGAAGACGAAGCCACGATGGTCGCGCACGTTCTCGATGGCCGCCATGCCTTGGCTGGCCTCGCACTGCGTCAGGACTTCAGGGTCGTAGCCTTTCTTCAGCGGAATGGACAGCAGGGAACCGTCGGTCTTGAAGGTCCAGGCGTGATACGGGCAGCGGAAGAACTTGCCGGTGTTGCCGCAGGTGTCACCTGTGACCATCACGCCTTTGTGCGGGCAGCGGTTGTAGAGCACCCGGACGGTCTTGTCCGTGTGCCGGACCATGATCACAGGCTGGTTGCCCACGGTGGTGCTGTGGAAGTCGCCGGGGTTGGGAACCTGGCTGCCGTGGCCCACGTACACCCAGGTGTTGGCGAACAGGTGCTCCATCTCGAGATCGAAGATCTCGTCGTCGATGAACAGGTCCTTGTGCACCTCGGTGGGGCGCACCAGCGCCCGGACGGCGGCGGGATTGTCGGTATAGTGGTTCATGGCATGGGTTCCTCCAGGGAGGGCTCCTTTTTTAAACAGGCCCTGGGTCAAAGATCAAGCACCAGTTTGTCGGAAAAGCTGCGGGAGACACATATCTGCATGACGTTGCCCGCCTTCTTCTCGGCGTCGGAAAGGTAATAGTCACGATGGTCCGGCAGGCCTTCCAGGACCGTCACCTGGCATACCCCGCATTCGCCGCGGGTACAGTCGTACATCGGGTCGACGCCGGCTTCGGCCAATACCTCGAGTATCGTCTTGTCGGGCGGAACGTGGAAGGTCAGGCCGGACTGCCGCAGTTCCACATCGAATCCCCGGTCACCCGATTGCGGCACGGGTGTCGTGAAGAGCTCGACATGGATGTGCGACTGCGGCCATCCCCGCGCGTGGGCGCGTTCGATGATGGCGTCGATCATCCCCTTGGGGCCGCAGATGTACAGGTGCGTGGCCGGTGAGGCGCCGTCCAGCAGGGCGTCCAGCGTGAGCATTGTCGAGGGGGCGTCGTCGGCATGCGCATGCAGCGCGGGCCCGTATTGCGCCGACAGCGCCTCGACGAAGGCCATTTGGCCGCGGCTGCGGCCGTAGTAATGCAATGCGAATGGCCGGCCTTGCAGTGAAAGTTGCGCGGCCATGGACGCCACGGGTGTGATGCCTATGCCGCCCGCGATGAGCAGGGGTGGGGGGTCGTCGCCCTGGGCGTCGTGGACTGGAAAGTCGTTCTTTGGAGGTTCGACGGTCAAGGTGTCGCCAATGGCTACCCGGTGCATGTAACGCGAGCCGCCTTGGCTGGGGTCTTCCAGTCGAACACCCAGGTGGTAGCGCTCTGGGGCGGTGAACAGGGCGGATTCCGGAGTCAGGCAAACCAGGGAGTAGTTGCGTGGCTCGTCCAGCCCAGGGATATGCACCTTCAGGTGCGCGCCGGCCGTGAACGGCGGGAGCGGCGCGCCGTCGGCGGTTCTCAACGTGAACGATCGGATCGCGTCCGTCTCCGCGTGCGCGTCTTCGATGACCAATTTCAAAGTCGCCATGTGTGTCTCGCTGTGTGCAATGCCGGGGCAAGCGTGGATGTGTCGTGCATCGTGGGTTTGTTTCGTAAATAGGACGGGGTTCCTGCCATGTCGAGGATTTCCAGTTCTCGACTTAGGCCGCTCGCGGCCGCACTTGGGGACGTGGCGTGCTCGAGCCCATCATGCCCAGCTCGTCCAACGCCAGCAGCCGATCGAGCTCGGTGCCCTGGGCATCGGCCAGCGCCGCTTCGCGCAGGGTGCGCAGGCGCGTGGCGGCGTCGGGCTGGCCCAGTAGCCGCTTGGCGGCGCCGCTCAGCCGCGTGTACTTGCCGGTGCCACGCGCCAGGGTGTCACTGTAGCCTTTGACGAAACGCCGGCAGTTCACCATTTCGACGGCGAGACCATAGTCGTCGCGCACGATGTCCTCGACCTGGGCCAGCCACTGCGCCATGCCGGCCATTTCATCGTGATGCCTGAGCGTGCTGCGCCGGAAGCGCCGCATCCCCGCCAGGCAATACAAGGTGAGAAAACCATGCAACGACCCACTTTCAACAAAGCGGCCATTGTGGAAGATCCGGCCAAGCGCGCGGGAAACCACGCGCGACTGCCCAATGCGCCGCCCCAAAGCCGCCGGCAGGGTGCCGCAGACTTCCTCGAGGCGTGGATGCAGGTACTCCGTCGTCAGTATGATTTGGCCGTTCTCCGCCCGGACTTCCTGGCGCACGCGCTCGGTGCGTTCGCCCCGGGTCTTCAGGTCGGCCACCCGGATGACGTCGTTGTAGGTCATGGCCACGGCGATCTGGCGCGCGGCGGCGGTCGTCAGCGCCCAGGCCATTTCCGTGCCGCCGAATTGCTCATCCAGCGCGAGGATATCGCGCAGGCGGTCCAGATATTCCCGGGCGTAGGCGATATCCTGGAAATCGGCAGCGCGGCGCACTCCCGCCAGCAACAGCGTGTGGGCCGGCTCCGGGAAGTCGTGCCGGATGGTGTCCAGCAGGCGCTGCATGCGGGGGCTGGCCGCGGTGTCAGGGATATCGGGATGGCTTGCGGATGGCTGGCCCCCGGCGGAAGGAACCGCCGGCGGTTGGGCGGGGGCGCCCGCCGCCGAGTCGTGGCCCATGTGGAAAGCGCGCAGGCTGGCTTCCACGCCCACCCCCGCGCGCATGATGGTGGCCTCGAATTCCTCGCGGCCGAAAGGCAATGCGCCGCTACCCGCGACGGCACCGAAAAGGCTCGCGCTGATTACGCTGCCCGCCTGGTCGGCGATGGCTTGCAGGTCGAGGCAGTAGAAGCGCTTCGCGGCGGCGCGACCGGCATCCAATACCCGGTTCGGGTCGGCGATGCCGTTGCCCGGCGCGGATTTCTCGCTGACGGCGTAGCTGCGATGTGATGAAGCGATCAAGGTGGTGCGCGCTGGCGTCACCAGGCCGCGCTGGATGGCGCGGCCGCCTTCCATGAGTTCGGCCGCCAGCACCAGATCGACGTCGCCCGGCGTGGGCATCATCGCGAGCACCGGGGCGCGCCCCGCGGCATCGGCTTGCGCCTCGGGCAAGAGTTCGACATAGTAGATGGTGGCACCGGTGCGTTGCGCGACACCGGGCACAGAGGTGGTCTGGGCCCACCAGCCGGCGTGTTCGGCCAGATCGACGATCCAGTCGGCCAGCACGCCGCCGCCCTGGCCACCCATGGCGAGAATGGCGATCTTGATGGGTGTGCCCGGATGAAAGAAAGTGGTCATGGTCGGGCCTTCTATATGGCGATCTGATCAAGCCGCGCCTGGCGGCGTTGCTGCAGGTAATGAATGACGCGATGGCGCACAGCCTGCACGAACCGATCCCAGCGACCCGGATTGTGGATGACCCGGGCCTTGTAGAACGACGGGCACAGTATGGCGGAGACCGCCACTTCCCCGCAGTTGCCGCAACCGGCGCAACTATTGTCGATGTAGGCCACCGGATCTTCCTTGAGCGGGTCGCCACTGTCGCGCACCGTGAGCGACGGGCAGCCCGACAGGCGGATGCAGGCATGATCGCCGTTGCAGACATCGGCGTCGACACCCAGGCGTTCTTTCACGGCGCGCCGGCCCGAGCCAACCGCCTTGCGGAATGCGGGCTTTTCACGGCGCTGGCGATTCAACATGCATTCCGATTGCGCGATGATGACCTTGGGGCCCGGCGCCTGAGTGGTGAGGGCTTCTTCGATGACGGCGCGCATGCGCGTGACGTCGTAGGTGCGGTCGACACGGCGCACCCAGTCCACCCCCACGCCCCGCACCGCCTTCTCAATGGGGTGGCCGGTGTCGCGGCGCCGGTTCAGCGCGCGGGACGACAGGATGTCCTGGCCGCCCGTCGCCGAGGTGTAATAGTTGTCGATGATGAGGATGACGCCGTCGTATTTGTTGAAGACGGCGTTGCCCACGCCGGACGACAGGCCGTTGTGCCAGAAGCCTCCGTCGCCCATGATGGCGATGGGGCGCTTGGCCGACCTGACGCCGAACGCCGCCGCGCTCGCCGCGCCCAGGCCGTAGCCCATGGTGGTGGCGCCCAGATTGAACGGCGGCAGTATCGAAAACAGGTGGCAACCGATGTCGCCCGCGATATGGCGCTCGCCCAGGGATTCCTGCGCCAGCGTGAGGGCCGAGAAAATGGGCCGTTCAGGGCAGCCCGTGCAGAACCCGGCGGGACGCGCGGGGACGACGTCTTTCAGGTCGAGGGGGTCGGCCTTTGGGGGCGCTGAATCGTCGAGTCGGCGGGCGACCTGCGCGACCATCATGTCCGTGTTTTGCCGGTCGTGCGCGCCGCCGGCTGGCAGACCTTCCGTCGGCACATGATCGACTGATGCGCCGGCGGTGGTTGCGTTGGAGTGGGCGGCAACGTATCCAGCGTCCGCCTCCTGGTTTCTCAACGCGGTGGGGCAGTGCTTGTCCAGGAACGTCCGCAATCCGTCACGCATCACCGCCGTGGTGTATTCCCCCGCCATGGGCAGGACATCCTTGCCGGCCAGCACGGTGTCGCTGCCACGCTGGCGCAGGATGGTGTTGAGGGCTTGCTCCAGATAATTGGGCTGGCCTTCCTCGAGCAGCAGCACCGCCTTCTTGCCGTGGCAGAAGCGGTCAATTTCGGCGTCGACCACCGGGTAGGTGACGTTCATCACGTACAGGGGAATGCGCGTGTTGCCGAAATGGTCGGCCAGCCCCAGCAGTTGCAGCGACCGGATGACGCCGTTGTACAGGCCGCCCTGCAGGATCAGGCCGATGTCGTCCAGGTCGCCGTCGACGAATTCATTGAGCTGGTGCCTGGTGATGAAATCGACGGCGGCCGGCCAGCGTTCACGGATTTTTTCCTGCTCGTGCAGGAACGAGGCGGGTGGCAACACGATGCGGTCCACGTCGCGAACCGGGTTGTCCAATGCTTGGGACAGCGTCATGGCGGGGCGCTGATTGTCTTTCGCGGTGAAACGGCCATGCACGTGGCAGCCGCGTATGCGCATCTGCAGGATGACGGGCGTGTGGCTGGCCTCCGAGAGCAGGAACCCGTCTTCGACCGCCTTGACCAGGCTTTCCAGGTTTGGCTTGGGGTCGAGCAGCCAGATCTGGGATTTCATGGCGAACGCGTGCGTGCGTTCCTGCATGATGGAGGACCCTTCGCCATAGTCTTCGCCCACGATGACCAGCGCCCCGCCCGTGACGCCGCCAGAAGCCAGATTGGCC
>DASTNK010000012.1:0-57269 GCA_035720945.1 Burkholderiaceae bacterium | reverse complement strand
GAATCGAACACCGCCTTGAACTTGGCGCGGTCCACACCCTGCGTGGCGATCCAGTCCAGAATGGCCTTTTCGTCGTAGATGGGCTTGTTTTCTTCGTGAATGGCGGCGAACACCTTGTCGTGCAGATCGGTGCGGCCGATCGCCACCAGCGAGTAGTACAGTTTCTGCAGGTCGGTCATGCTGGCGTTGAACGCCACAGGCACCGGGTGCACCACGACATCGGACGGCAGGGTTTTTTCCCACTTTCTGAGCAACGGCTCGATGGCGTTGCAGTGCGGGCAGGTGTAGGCGAAGAATTCCAGCACCTCGATCTTGCCGGGCGGCGTGTCAGGCGTCTGGGCCGGATCCAGCGTGGCGTACAAGGGCTGGGTGGCGGTGACGGCCTGGCTGGCGGGGGCGAACAGGGTTCCCGCTCCAATGGCGATGACTGCGAACAAACGGAGAAAGAGGCTTTTGGGTGACATGACTGATTTCCTGATCAGAGCAACGTTCAAGACAGACTGTTGAAGGACCGGCAAGTTCCCGGAGACGGCGGATGCCGCCGTCAGTGGCGCACGACCGATGAGGCGATTTTGTCGTCGCCCAGTTTCGCCCGGGCGCGATTCATGGCGTCGATACCCTTGAACGGGCCGACCCGCACGCGGTGGAGGGTGGCGCCATTGACCGAGGCGTCCTCAACCTGCGCCGACAGACCCAGCATGAGGATGCGGGCCTTCATGGCGTCCGCGTCCTTGCTTGAATGGAACGCCCCCGCCTGCAGGTAGTACACGGTCTGGGTGCCTTGCGCCGGCTCGGTTCGGGCACGATGGGGAGCTGTTTTAGGCTCGGCCTGGGTGCCCGGCACGGGTGTCTTGCCCAGGCTGGCGATCAGCGACCCGAGGGCGTCTGGAGAACGGGGCGATTTGGCCTTATGGGGGGTATTCTGTTCAACCGGCGCGTTCTGGCCGGCTGCCGTCCCCTGATTGGCCAGCGCGTTCGAGCTTGCCTGGCCATTGGCCGCCGAGCCGGTGCCAGGCAGTGGCGTGACGACCGTCACACCCTGCCCCGCGGGCACGGTGCCGGCCGGCCCGTCCGGCCCGTAGAGCCCGATGTTGGGGTCTGGCGCGTTGCGCACGCCCGGCAGCAGGGTGGTGGCCGGGGCGCGGCTGGCCTTGTCGACGAACGGCATGGGAACTTCCAGCACGAAAAAGGCCACGGCCACCGCCGCGCCCACACCCAGCATGAGACCGGCGACCAGCCCCATCATCGTGCCGCTCATGCCGCGCGATTTGCCGGATTTGCGAGTTTTGCGAGCCATGGTGGCGCCTTACATCTTTTCGGGGGCGGAAACCCCCAGCAGCCGCAGCCCGCCGGCGAGCACCCGGCTGGTGGCCTGCGCCAGGCGCAACCGCGCCAGGCGCAGTTGCGAATCGTCGACCAGGACACGCTCGGCCCCATACCAGGCGTGGAAGTCGGCGGCGCAATCGCGCAGCCAGAAGGCGACATGATGAGGCGCCAGTTCCTGGGTGGCTTGCGCCAGCATGTCGGGAAAGCCCGCAAGACGGCGCAGCAGCGCGAATTCAGACGGCGCCGTCAAGACATCGGTGCCAGCCGCGGCGATGGCATCGTGCGACACGCCGGACTGGGCCAGCATGGAACAGATGCGCGCATGCGCGTACTGGACGTAATAAACCGGATTGTCTTCACTCTTGGACAAGGCCAGATCGATGTCGAACACGAATTCGGAATCGGCGCGGCGCTGGATGAGGAAATAGCGCACGGCGTCCCGCCCCACCCAGTCGATCAGGTCGCGCAGCGTGACGTAGCTGCCCGCGCGTTTTGAAATCTTGACCTCCGCGCCATCGCGGACCACCTTGACCATCTTGTGCAGCACGTAGGCCGGGTAATCCTTGGGAATGCCCTGGTCCAGGCCTTGCAGGCCGGCCCGGACGCGTGCCACCGTTCCGTGGTGGTCGCTGCCCTGCACGTTGACGGCGCGGTGAAAGCCGCGTTCCCATTTGTTGACGTGGTAGGCCACGTCCGGCACGAAATACGTATAGGAGCCGTCGGACTTGCGCATGACGCGGTCTTTGTCGTCGCCGGTGCCCAGTTCGGTGGTGCGCAACCACAGCGCGCCGTCGTTCTCGTACGTGTGGCCGGCGCCGACCAGCGCCTGCACGGTCTTTTCCACTCGCCCGCTGCTGTAGAGCGAGCTTTCCAGGAAGTAATTGTCGAAGCGCAGGCCAAAGGCCTGGAGATCCAGATCCTGCTCGCGGCGCAGATACGCCACGGCGAAACGGCGGATGGCGTCCAGGTCGTCGATGTCGCGCGAGGCCGTCACCGCCTCGCGATCGGCGCCCTGCACCGTGGCGCCCGCCAGGAAATCGTTGGCGATGTCGAGGATGTAATCGCCCTTGTAGCCGTCCGCCGGGAAGTCGGCGGCATCGGGTGCGATGCCGCGGGCCCGCGCTTGCACGCTGATGGCCAGATTGTTGATCTGGTTGCCGGCGTCGTTGTAGTAGAACTCGCGCGTGACCGCATACCCCTGCGACGAGAACAGATCGCAGAGGGCATCACCCAGGGCCGCCTGGCGGGCATGCCCCACATGCAGGGGGCCCGTGGGATTGGCCGAGACGAACTCCACCAGTACTTTCTGGTCGTTTCCCGGCAGGAAGCCGTAATCGGGGCCCTGCTCGGCGATGTCATCCAGCACGGCCTGGCGCGCCGCGGCCGTGAGATGGAAATTGATGAAACCCGGGCCCGCGATGTCGATGGAGGCGATCAGGCCGGCCAGCGTGGGCTGGTCGCGCAGCGCCTGCGTGATGGCCTCGGCGATGTCGCGGGGTTTGCGGCCGACGCGTCGCGCCAGTTGCATGGCGATGTTGCAGGCGATGTCGCCATGGGCGGCGACCTTCGGTTGTTCCAGCACGACGTCGGAGGCGGCGCCGGGCACGACGCTGTCGACAGCGGTCTGGAGCAGGGAAATGAGTTGTTGTCGTTGCCTGGGGAGCATAAAGTACGTAGGCGTGGTGGAAAAGCCGGGGGAATGGGCCACGGCAGGGCGCGGAGCCGGCCCCGAAGGAGACAATCATAGCGTGATTTGCCCCGAGGCGCCCCACAGCCAGCGTCCTTGCGGCTCCGTCCACCATGCTCGCTGTGGAGCACGGGCCGGCCGGCCCCGATGCTGTGCCATGCGCTGGACGTCGGCCCACGGCGCCCGATCAGGCGGGCAACGCCTGCCAGCCGAGTTCATCGTGCAGCCAGCGCGCGTAGCCGTCCATGTCCACCGTGCCCACCTCGGCGATGTCCAGGTACCGCCAGTTGTCGGTCCGCGTGATCAGGGCCTCGGTCGCGGCGCGTGGCGCGCGCCCAAGACGGGCCAGGTCGTCCTGGCGATCCACTACTTGCTTGCCGTCGGGGCCGTCGACGCGCCGGTCTCCATCGTCGAGGGAACGAGACGACGGCAGCCGCTCATCGTGCAGAATGGGGTCGGTGATTTCCCCGTCCTCCGACGTGGGCGGCGCAAAGCGCGCCGTCGCCGCGCGCGCCTGCCACAACATCCAGTTCAGGGTCACGTCGGACAGGTCGCCGCGCGAGGTGGCCTGTCCGGTGGCGTCGGTGGACACCCCACCGCCGATGTCGGCGTGGGCGCCGATAAAGGGCGCCTCGATGGTGTTGCCCTGGCCGGTGATCGAAACCAGTGGGAAGAACCTGCGCCGCTCCTGGAGCGCGACGGCCTGCGCCACCCACTCCCACGCCGAGGCGATGGTCAGGTCGTAGTTGGCGTTCTGCGAACCCAGCAGCCCGAACTGCGCCACCGTGTCGAACAGGCCCATGAAGCGCAGATCGACGCAGGCCGTGATGAGGCCGCGCTCGGCATCCGTGTAGGAAAAGTACCCGTCACGCGTGTTGCCGGCGATCTGGTTGGCGAAGTGCCGCGCCAAGGCGGCGCCCCGCGAGAAACCAATGATGTCGATGGGGATGGTGTCGTTCCGCGTTGCGGGCCGTGCCAGTGTCTGCAGCAGGGCATCCCATTGCGCGGCGAGAATATCCGGTGCGCTGCGGGCCGTCACGGCATCCCAATCCAGATTGGCGGGCGTGCCGGGGCCGGCCTGATAGAACACCGGGCCATCGAGGTATTGGCGGGCCATTTTCCAGACATTGGACTGCGTCACCGGGCTGTTGCGGGTGCCGTCGAAGGCGAACAGCAGCAGGCCCAGTGGATCCGTATAGCGGCGCGGACGCTGCGCGGCGTAGCCGAACGCCTGGTTGCCGGGAACCGGCCCGAGCGGGTCGGGCTCCAGATACTGCCCCAGGGCGGGGGCGTACGTGCGCAGAAGATTGTCGTGCCAACCGGTGGCGGCATCGAACATCTGCCCCGGCAGGCGCACGTCCAGCGTGAGGTCGCCCGCGACGCGTCTGGCCTCGCCGGTGGGTGTGTAGGCGGCCAGCCAGCGGATGGCCTGGCTGGCATCGGTCACCGCCCGTGGGGCGCCCAGCAAATCGGTGTGGACGGCATAGAGTGTCCCGACCGTGGCGGACTGATCGAGTGGGTGGTCGATGAGGCCGACCAGGACGTCTCCCGCATAGATATAGCGTCGCGTGATGGTCGGTGGATCGGGTGCGGTCGTCCCGGCCGTTGCCCGGCCGGACGGCTGTGTCCGCGGGACGGGCCTGGCCGCCTCGGCCACGACTTTGTTGTCCAGATAGAAGTAATCGGTTCTGGCCAGGGTGGACTCGGCCGTGATGCGCTGCCCGAAGGCATTGTGGCGATACGTGGCCAGGGTGCTGGCACCGCGCGCGGCGCGTCGAAGACGCCGGTTTGGACCGTATTCCAGGACGATATCGCCCACGGCGCGGGGTAGGCCGGATGGGTCCCGCGCGATGGTGGGGCGTTGTGTGCGTCCCCCGTCACGCCGCGCGGCGAGGGAGCCGTCGTCGCGCCACGCGTACCAGATGGAAGGGTCTGACGCCATGGAGCGGGAAGGTGGCGGTCGGTTCGCGTTGTCGCCGGATTTGCCTGTGATGACGTCGGTTGGATTCGGGTTGCCACGCGCGGACACGGCTCCGGCCCGTGTGAAACGCCGCGCCCCCGCCATGCGGCCGCGTGCGTCGTACGCATAGCGCCAGGTTTCGTCGAATCCCGCCGCGGGCGCGGTGTGGGTTTCCTGTGCCAGCCGGCCCAGATTGTCGTAGCGCCGGCTTTCCGCGAGCAGAACACCCTTCGCATCGGCCACGGCCAGGCCAGTGTCCTGGCCGTGGGTTCGGCGGGTCGTGAGCGTGAGGCCATTGCCGTAGCGATAGCCCGGCCGGCCCGCCGTGGTGGCGATCACGGTGTGCGCGCGGGCGTCGCGATCCAGCCAGTCGATGCCCAGCAACCGGCCGCGCGGCGCATAGTGATAGAGCAAGGCGCCCCCTTCTGGCAGGTCATGGCGGGCCAGCCTGCCGTGGTTGTCGTAGTGGAAGGTGTCGATGTGGCGTTGTGGCACGCTGCCATGCGGGCGCTCCACGACACGCCGGACCATGCGTTGGCCGGCATCGTACCCGCGCCATTCGTTTTCATGCGGATGGGTGACGCGTTCGAGCAGGCGGCCCCGCCAGGACAGCGTCGTCGTTTGTGGCGAGACCATGCCCGACGGATGCGCTGTCCCCTCCGCATCCGCCACGCCTGGCGTACTTGCCGTACTTGGCGCACCGGTCGCTTCCACGCTCGATTCCCGCAGCCGCACAGGGCGGCCGTGCGCATCGTAGTCATACTCCCAGACATCGCCATTGGCGAACTCCCGCCGCACGGGGCGATGCGCGGCATCGAATCGCGTATGTTCGGTGCCGGTCACGGCCGACGTCCATGAGGCCCGGCGCCCATTGGCCTGGTAGTGCAGCGCCAGGGCGGGCCAACCCATGCCGGACGGGGCCACCGAGGTGATTGCACCGGACACGTCGCGTTCGATGCGCGTGCCGTTGACCTCGGTCAGGCGGCCCAGTTCGTCATACTGGGCATGGGTGCCCGGCGCGGGACAGCCCGAGCAGCCCGCGCCCTCGGCGTCCAGCAGCACATGCCGTCCGCCTTTGACGGCGGTGATGAACTGGCTGCGCTGGCCGTCGGCATCGGTCACGCGGGTCAGGCCCGTGCGATCCGGCGATGGCGGTCGCACATAGGTGATCGACACATGGCCTTTCGTTGCATCCGGCCCGCCTTGTGTCGACCGGATGGCGCGTCCTGTTTTGTCGTAGGCCCACGAATTGGTTCGGGCCATCCGCCGTCCGTCGGCAGATACGATGGCCACGCCGGTGAGCAGCAACGGATCGCCCGCCTGGTGTTCGGGCTCATACAGGTAGCGTCGCCGCATGCCGTCCGGACGCGTCAGGCCGACCAGCCGCCATGTCGGTGCCGTGCCGTCATCCAGGCTGGAGGCAGGGACAGGTTCGTACTGGTATTGGAAAACCCCCACGGGGCTGCCGACCCGATCCACGTAGGCATGGCCGCCACGCACGAGATAATGCAGCGTCAATTTGGCCCCACCGTTGTGCGTCACGGATGCGATGGCGCCGCGCAATGATTCCGGGCCCTCGTGGCGCGCCAGCGTGAGCGCGTGGCGCGCCGCCAGGCGAATGGCGATCAGCCTGCCGTGCGTGTCGAACCGCAACTCGCGCCCGTTCGGCCAGGTCCAGCGCCACCCGGATTGGTGCGATTCCAGGCGCCCGTGTCGATTCGGCATGGGGCCGTCCGGACCACCCTGGAACAGGATGCGGCTGCCGTCGGGCTGGGCGATCTGCCAGGTGGCCCCGATGTGATACAGACGGGCGTCGTAGGACAGCGACCAACCAGACCCGAATGCGGACTGGCGATGATCGCGGGAATTGTAGTGGCGGACGATTTCGAGGCCGGGCACGCCGGCGATGGCGGGCAGATCGGTTTCGCGCTGGTGTTTGTTGCCAGTCGCCAAATGGATGGGGTTGCCGGCGCCCAGATTCAACGAGGGCTCGTTGGGGGGCAGCAGGGCCGGGCCGCCCAGCGCGCAAGGCGAACCCAGCGAGGGTGGCCCGCACGTTGGCTGCCCGTGGCCCGGCGTGCCGACCATCAGCGCGACCGGCAGGCACACGGTGATGATGGACAGCCGCACGGGTCGCGTCATGACGAGGCTCTTGATGTAAGGGATGGCTCACAGTCTGACGCTTGCTTGATTCCCTGGGTTACAGTAGTGTATTGATATGTCCATTGAGGGAAACCGACAATATGCTAGTTGTCTTTTATTCCAAAGCAGCCGCGGAAGTCCTGATGTTCGCGAAGCACGCGCTGCCGATACTCAAGGCGGCGGGTAAGCCTTATACCGATACGCTGCCCGAACGCGGTGTCATCACCCGTGACCAGCTCGATGCGGCCATCGCCGGCATCGAACATGCCATCGCCGCCGACAAAGAGCCGGAACTCTCCGACGAAAGCGACCAGATCGCCTCCGAGATCCACCCCATCTCGCAGGCTGTGAGCTTCCGCCGGCGCGCCTTCCCGTTGCTCGCGATGCTGCGCCTGTCGCGCGAACATAACGTCGATGTCACCTGGGAGCCCGGCCCTTCGTCCTGGTGAGCGGCATCGTCCCGGTGCCGGTCGGTGTCATCCCGGCCGGCAGAAAAGGCCGCGTGCCCACGCGGCCCAATGTCAGCTTCTGACCCGCGCCGATCCATGAAAAAGCCGGCTGTGCCTTTTGAGCACAGCCGGCTTTTTTTCGGAGCGCCCCCCGGGGGCGCTTGTTTTTTCAGGCGGCCATGGCCTCCTGGGTCTGGCTGATCATGTGCCGGTTCACGGCGCTGAGTATGGCCAGGAACGATGCGGTGACGATATCGCCGTGGATGCCCACGCCGAAGCCCGACGGGGACTCCCCGATGCGCAGCTCCACATACGACGCGGCGCGTGTGTCGGTGCCGGTGCCGATGGCGTGTTCGCTGTAGTCCATGATGCGGATGGGCAGCTTCAGCGCATTGACGAACGCCGCGATCGCACCGTCGCCCTTGCCCGTCAGGTTTCGCACCTGGCCGTTTTCCTCGATCTCCGCCTCGATCTGGAACTGCTGGCCAGCCGCGGCCTTGGGGTCGCCGCTGATGCGGTGGCGCACCAGCTTGAGGGGATGTTCCTGCTTCAGGTATTCCGTGCTGAAGATGTCGTAGACGGCCTCGGCCGTGACTTCCTTGCCGGTTTCGTCGGTGACGCGTTGAATGGCGCGGCTGAATTCGATCTGCAGGCGTCGCGGCAGCACCAGACCGTGTTCGGATTCCAGCAGGTACGACACCCCGCCCTTGCCCGACTGACTGTTGACGCGGATGACCGCGTCGTAGCTGCGGCCCAGATCGGCGGGATCGATGGGCAGATAGGGGACTTCCCACAGCGCGTTCGGATCCTGGCGCGCGAAGCCTTTTTTGATGGCGTCCTGATGCGACCCGGAGAACGCCGTGAACACCAGATCACCCACGTACGGGTGGCGGGGGTGCACCGGCAACTGATTGCAGTATTCGACACAGCGGCGCACTTCGTCGATATCGGAGAAATCCAGGCCGGGATGGATACCCTGGGTGTACAGGTTCAGGGCCAGCGTGACCAGGTCGACGTTGCCCGTGCGTTCGCCGTTTCCGAACAGGCAGCCTTCGACGCGGTCGGCGCCCGCCATGATGGCCAGTTCGGCCGCGGCGACGGCCGTGCCACGGTCATTGTGCGGATGCAGGCTCAGCACCACGCAGTCGCGATTGTCCAGGTGCGTGTGCATCCATTCGATCTGGTCGGCGTACATGTTCGGCGTCGTGGCCTCGACGGTGGCCGGCAGATTGAAGATGATCTTCGATTCCGGCGTGGGCTGCCAGACTTTGCCCACTGCGTTGCACACGTCCAGCGCGAATTCGGGTTCGGTCGTGCTGAACACTTCGGGGGAGTATTCGTAGCGCCACGACGTTTCCGGGTGCTGCGAGGTGTAGTGCTTGACCAGCCTGGTGCCATCGGTGGCGATCTTCTTGACCTCGTCCTGGGTCATGTTGAACACGATCTTGCGGAACCCCGGCGCGCACGCGTTGTACATGTGCACGATGGCTTGTTTCGCGCCCGCCACCGATTCGACGGTGCGCGCGATCAGGTCTTCGCGCGCCTGGGTCAGCACGATGACGGTGACGTCTTCGGGGATGCGCTTGTCATCGACCAGCTTGCGCACGAAATCGAAGTCGGTCTGCGACGCCGACGGGAACCCGACCTCGATTTCCTTGAAACCGATCTTGACCAGTTGCTCGAAGAAGCGCAGCTTGCGCTTCACGTTCATGGGTTCGATGAGGGACTGGTTGCCATCGCGCAGGTCGGTGCTCATCCAGATGGGGGGATGGGTGATGCGCTTGCTGGGCCAGGTGCGTTCGGAGAAGTCGCGGGTGAACGGCACGAACGGCCGGTATTTGTCGGACGGGACGGGAATCATCGAGGGTACCTTTTGGGCTGGAGCTTTGCGGATCGCGTTCGCCGGGTCGGCGCTTGAGGCCGGTTCAGACGCAAGTGGGAGGGGGCGAACTACGAACGGGGATATCGGGGGTGGCTTGCACGGGCTGCCGAACTGCCACGCGACGCTAGGCTCGGCAACCGATCGGTAGCAGCAGGGATAGGGCGAGGGGAAGCACGAGGCACGACGCAACGCGGCGGGCGGGGTGCCCGAGGCGGTTGCAAGTGTTGCGGGAAGCGTCGTGTGGGGAACTCATGCCCAATAGTCGAACACATTTTCGCCGAGAAGGCAAGCGGTTCGTGATTGCGGCCCGGCAATGGCGGCGTTCGGCGGGAACGGTTCAGTACAGCGGGCCGCTGCGCCGCTCAGGCGCCGTTTTGTTCGCCGAGCAGGGCCGAGGCGTGATCCTGGGCCAGCCGGATCTTGTCGGCGCGGCGCGCGTGGAGCTCGTCGGACGTGCGTTGCAGATCACCTACGGTGATGGGGTCGTGGCGGTCTTGCCATACCCACAGGAGGACGTCTTTGGCCGGTTGCGACAGTTCACGCGCAAGCGTGTGGATGACGTCGGCGCTGACCAGCCGCATGCGCACGCGCCGCCGGGTGGCCTGCACGAACAGATGCAGGAAATAGGCAATAATGAGGGTACATAGCGCGACCACCCCCCACCAGAAATACGGGTTGTACAGCTTGAGCATCTGCACCATGTCGTTGCCCAGCGCATGCAGCCCGGAATAGTCGATGTTGTGTCCGAACGCCACGAGCTGGTTCAGCAGGTCGTACCAGACCAGAGCCACCACGACGACGACGACCACGCACAGGATTTTCTGTGCCGCGGTCAGTTTCAACAAGGTGTTGCGCAGCAGGGCGCCGTCCTGGCGGGTGGGTTCGTTGGGTGAGTTTTGTTTCATGCCACTATTTTACCTATGCAGCCTGGACCATTCCTGGAATTGAAACAGCGCCAGCAGTTGGCGCTGACGCCCCAGCTGCAACAGTCGATCCGGCTGTTGCAGTTGTCGGCGCAGGACCTGGAGGCCGAGATTGCCCAGGCGGTCCAGGAAAACCCGTTGCTCGAACGTCAGGAAGAGTATGACATCGAAGCGCCCCAGGGGGAAGAACCCCGGGACGCCGAAACCGAGCCGCTGTACTGGTCCACGCCGTCGGTCACCGCCCGGCGCGGTGACGGCGATGGCGACGGCATCGTCGAAACCAGTGCCGACGAAACGCTTTCCGACCACCTTCTTGGCCAGTTGCGCCTGACGCGCGCCACGCCGCGTGACTGCCTCCTGGTCGGCATCTTGATCGGCGAGCTCGACGAAAACGGTTATTTGCCAGTGTCGCTGGCCGAGGTGGCCACCGCATTCCCCGACGTGGCCGCCGACGCGGACGAATGGCGCGCCGCGGTGCGCCTGTTGCAGTCGTTCGATCCGGCGGGTGTGGGGGCGGGCGCCCTGTCCGAATGCCTGCTGCTGCAGCTCGATGCGCGCCGCGCCGACGCATCGCCCGGCGTCCTGGCATGTGCGCGTGACATCGCCCGCGATCATCTCGGTCTGCTCGCCGCCGGCAGCGTCAATCGCCTGTGCGATGTGCTGTCGTGCTCGCACGACACGTTCCAGGCGGCGCATGCCTTGCTGCTGCGGCTCGACCCCCGGCCAGGCCGGGCGTGGGCGACGTCGGTGGCGGATTTCGTCGTGCCGGACGTGCTTGTGCGCAAGGTGAAGGGGGGGTGGCGGGTCTTCCAGAACCCGGCGCTCGCGCCGCGCTTGCGCGTCAATCCTCTGTACGAGCGCTTGCTCGGCGATGGCCCCGACCCGCGTGCGCTGCAGGCCCAGGTGCAGCAGGCCCACAATCTCATCAAGGGCGTGAATCAGCGCTTCAGCACGGTGCTCCGGGTGACGCAGGTCATCGTCAGTCGCCAGGAAGCCTTTTTCGAACGAGGCATGGGCGCCATGCGCCCGCTGCTGTTGCGCGACGTGGCACAGGAACTGGATATGCATGAATCCACCGTGTCGCGCGCCACACGACAGAAATACGCGCAAACGCCATGGGGGGTCGTTGAGCTCAAGCGGTTTTTCGGCGCGGCGCTGGCCACCGATGACGGCGGTACCACTTCGGGCGAGGCCGTGCGCTCACTGATCATCAAGCTGGTGAGCGAGGAATCGGGCAAGAAACCCTTGTCCGACAGCCAGATCGCGGCCCGCTTGTCAGACCAGGGCGTGGTGGTCGCGCGCCGCACCGTGGCGAAATACCGCGAAGCCGCCGGCATCGAAGCGGCCAGTGTGCGCAAGGCCAGGGCGGCGCTGTGCGGTGGTGACCCCGACACGAGGCGAGTGGCCCGCGATTGTGTGTGATGTTGCGGTTGCGTCACACGGATTGCTTTCAGAGAAAAATTAGATGATAATTATTCTCATGTTCATTTGTGTCTGTAACGCCATTTCCGAGAACCAGGTCCGGTCCGCCGTCACGGCGGGCGCCCGTTCTCTGTCCGATCTCCAGTCGCAACTGGGGGTCGGGGCATGCTGTGGCTGTTGCTCGGAAACCGCCACCGAATACCTGCCCGGCGGGCGCTATGCCGGCCAGGTGTCGCACGAAACATCCGTCGCGCCGGTCGTGGCGGCCAACGACGCCTCCGCCGACACGGAAATTGTCCCCATGGTCGCCATAGCGGCCCGTCGCGCCTGACGCGTCATCGCGGCCCCCACCCTAGTACCGCGGGTGTGCGCTCGCGGCCCGTCGCATCTGACGCGTCGTCAGGCGCGTTCCAGCCTTCCCCCTCTGTGAACCCTTGCCGGACTCGATATCGGCTGATTTGTGGCGCGACGAATCTTCACCTCAAGGCGCAAGGGCAAGTGTTTGGACGTAGGATCGATAGATACAAATAATAACAATATCGCTGTGCGCGTCACGACACCGTTTTCCCTTCGCCGGATCGCGCGGTTCGCGTGGAATTGCGCGGCCGGATACCGTCCGTCGGGTCGGGTGGCGCGTTGTCGAAGCCCCGTGTTGGCATCTTTCTTCGATGACTGAGGGTTGTACGGTGTCTGATTCACATTCTCACCCCGTTTCGGCTTACGATCCGCGTGCCGGTGGGGCGCAGGTCCCGCAAGGTGGTGAATGGCGCCGGGGGGCATGGTAGGCTATCGCCACACGACGCCGCGCGGCCACGGCATGACGCGGCACTTCCATGAACCACTGTGGGGGCAGCCATGAAAGGCGACAAAACCGTCATCCAGCACCTGAACAAGCAGCTCAAGAACGAACTCTCGGCCATCAACCAGTATTTCCTGCATGCGCGCATGCTGAACCATTGGGGGTTCGACCGCATGGGCAAGCACGAACATGAAGAGTCGATTGGCGAGATGAAGCACGCCGACCGGCTGATCCAGCGCATCCTCATGCTCGATGGCCTGCCGAATCTGCAGGATCTGCACAAGCTGATGATTGGCGAGAACGTACCCGAAATCCTGGCCTGCGACCTGAAGCTCGAGTCCGCCGCGCAGGACACGGTCAAGCAAGGCATGGCGTATTGCGAGTCGGTTCACGATTATGTGTCGCGCGATCTGTTCCAGGACATTCTGAACGACACCGAAGAGCACATCGACTGGCTCGAGACGCAGATCGAACTGGTGGGCAAGGTGGGTGAGCAGAATTACCTGCAGACGCAGATTGGCGAGGGCGCCGAGTAGTCGGTCGATGCCGCATGTCTGGCGGTTCGCCGCTGCCTGAATCACGACGCCCCGTTGACCGGGGCGCGTGTGTTTCAAAGGGGTGTCTGCTTGGGCTCCCCTGCCGGGGGGGGCCGGCCCGGGGGGCTTTGCTCCGCCGTTGATGTCCTGGGTTGGCGGTGCCGCGTTCCGATCAGAACTCTTTCTTGGCGGGGCAGTCGCGCACCTTGCCCCAGGCGTGGTTGGGCTCGCAATATTGGTTGCGGGCCGCCCAGGCGCAGCTGGGGCGGTCGAAGAAGCCCTGCTTGCTGCAGATTTCCAGCGCCTTGTGGAACCGGGCCTGCCAGTTCCGGTTGGTATTGGGGGTGGGCATTTGATCGGGCGGCGGCGGGGGCGGGGGCACGTCCACGGGTTGCAGCGGCGCCTTGGCCGGCTTGCCGCCCACCAGGCCGCTGACATCGGCGATGCCCGACAGGTTGGCGCCCTGGGTGCTGCCACCACCCGCGGCGATGAGCTTGGCCTGGTCCATGGTGATGGTGGTGGTGGCCATGGCGATGTTCAGGTTCGGCTGCGCGGTGGCCGCGTCGGCTTGTTGGACGTGCCAGTCGACAGGGGGGATGGGCTGTTGATAACCCAGTTGCCCGTCAGCCAGGGGCTGCGGCGGCTGCGCCGAATACGCGTGCCCATTGGCGTCCAGGACCGGAACCTTGGGCATGGCCGGTTCGTTATGGAGGATTGCCTTCTCCGGGCCGTGGGCGATGAGCCAGTTGCCCAGCCGCAGGCCGCCCCAGGCGGATGCGCCCGCGGCAATCAACAGCACTGCGATAATAAAACGCCAAGACATACAGGTCCTCGGTTCGGGGCGCCGCCACGAAGGGCGGGCGCGGCGATCGTTGGCAAAAACGGATTCATAGTATAGAACGAGTCGGACGCCACGCCGTCTCAGCCCGCCGCGGTGCCCTGGCTGAAAACGTGGCCGCCATGTTCGCGCATCGCGTGGAACTCAATGTCGGGGTAGAGTTCCTGGGCCACGCGCAACTGCGCGGGCGAGCTGGCCAGGAAGGCCACGGCGTCGACCACGTCGTACGCGATGTTGGCCGCGTTGGCCTGGGTGAATTTACGCATGGCTTTGGGATCTTTCGATGTAATCCATCGTGCCATTGTGTAACGCGATGGCGCCAGGCGCGCATCCACCTTGTATTCGGTCAGCAGGCGATGGGCGACCACCTCGAACTGCAACTGGCCGACCGCACCCAGCAACAGCGCGCCTCCCGTGATTTCCGGGCGGAAGACCTGGATGGCGCCTTCCTCGCCGAGCTGTGTCAGGCCGGTGCGCAGTTGTTTGGTGCGTAGAGGATCTTTGACCTCCACACTCCTGAAGAGTTCTGGCGCGAAGAACGGCAGGCCCGTGAAATGCAGGCTTTCGCCTTCCGTTAGGGCATCGCCCAATTGCAGGATGCCGTGGTTGGGAATGCCGATGATGTCGCCGGCGTAGGCCTCATCCAGCAGTTCGCGGCGCTGCGACAGGAACGACACGACGTTGTTCGGCCGGATTTCCTTGCCATTGCGGGCCACCATCAGCCGCATGCCGCGTTCGAACCTGCCCGAGCTGACGCGCACGAACGCGACGCGGTCGCGGTGCGCGGGATCCATGTTGGCCTGCACCTTGAACACCACGCCGCTGAATTTGGGTTCTTCGGGGCGCACCTCACGTTCCAGCGCCTGGCGCGGGCCCGGCCTGGGGGCCAGATCGACCAACGCGTCCAGCACCTCTTGCACCCCGAAATTGTTGATGGCCGAGCCGAAGAACACCGGCGTCTGGCGACCGTCGAGAAATGCCTGCTGGTCGAAGACGGGGGCGGCGGCCTGCAGCAGGCCGATGTCGTCGCGCGCCCGTGAGAAGGCGTCGCCGAAACGTTGCGCGGCCTCGGGGTTGTCCAACCCCTCGATGAACTCGTTGTGGTCGTCCCGGCGGTCGTGCCCGGCGCGGAACACGCGCATGCGGTCATGACCGATGTCGAACACGCCGCCGAAGGTGCGGCCCATGCCGACCGGCCACGAGAATGGCACCGCGTCCATGCCGAGATGCGATTCGATTTCCGAGAGCAGGTCCAGCGGCTCGCGCACCTCGCGGTCGAGCTTGTTCACGAAGGTGATGATGGGGGTGTTGCGGGCGCGGCAGACTTGCAGCAGACGGATGGTCTGTGGCTCGACACCGTTGGCGGCATCGATCACCATCAGCGCCGCGTCGACCGCCGTGAGCACCCGGTACGTGTCTTCGGAGAAATCCTGGTGCCCCGGGGTGTCGAGCAGGTTGATCACGCAGTCGCGGTACTCCATCTGCATGACCGACGAGGCCACCGAGATGCCGCGCTGCTTTTCGATTTCCATCCAGTCGGAGGAGGCGTGGCGGCTGGCTTTCCGGGCTTTGACGCTGCCCGCGATCTGGATCGCGCCCGCGAACAGCAGCAGCTTTTCGGTCAGGGTGGTCTTGCCGGCGTCCGGGTGGGAAATGATGGCGAATGTGCGTCGCCGTTCGACTTCGTGCGTAAGGCTCATGGGGCGGATTTGTAACGGGGGCCGGCGCGCCGGCGCGGCCGGACCGGTCAACGATGATGGCTGAAAGAGGCCAGCACCGTGCCGGCCAGGATGAAGAGCGCACCAAAGGTCCGGTTCATCCAGCGAATGTGTCGGGGGTTGCGCAGCACCTTGAGCAGGCGTGACGACAGTGCCGTGTAGAACCCCATGGCGAACAGGTCGGTGAAGCACAAGGTCGCGCCGATCGCCAGGTATTGGGCCGCGAGAGGATGCGACAAGTCCAGGAATTGTGGCACCACCGCCAACAGGAACACCGTGCCCTTCGGGTTGGTGATGTTCACCAGCCAGCCGTGGGTGACCAGCTCGCGGATGCTGAAGTGCGACGCCCGGTTGGATTCCACCGCGACAGGAGAAGCGTCGGTGCGGAACTGTTTCCAGCCCAGGTAGATCAGGTAGGCGACGCCCAGCCATTTCACCACGGAAAACACGCTCTCGGACGCCGCGATCAGGGCGCCCAGGCCCACACCCACGACGATGACCTGGCAGATGATGCCCAGGATCAGGCCGATGGTGGTCCAGTAGCCGCGCCGAAAGCCGTGTTTCAGGCCGGAGGCCATGGCGGAGATGGCGCCCGGGCCCGGCGAGAACGAAATGGCCCAGGATGCCGCGAAGAACGCCAACCAGGTGGAGAGGGTCATGATGGGCCGGCCTCGTGGTGGAAGGGAGGGTTACTTGCTCAGCAGAACCGGGCGCGATTGGCCGGAGGCGTCACGCCGGGGCGCGCCCGTGCGTGGCCGGGCATCGGCGCCGCGTGGGGCATGGCGGACGGCGCCTTCCGCGCGACGCGCACTGCCTTCGGCATGACGGGGGCTTCCCTCGGTGCGGCGGGCGCTTCCTTCTGCACGGCGGGGGTTTCCTTCAGCACGGCGGGCATTGCCCTCGGCGTGACGCGCCGGCGCGTCGCCGCGGCCGGTGTTGCGCCGCGCCTGGCCCGATCGGGTCGGCGCGCCGCCGGTTTCCGGTTTGCGCGGGCTGCGCCGCTGGCCCGGCGCCTGCGCGGGCCGTGCGTCGGATCGAGGCGGTTCGGCCTTCACCATGGCGGGCGTCCAGCCTTCTATGGCGGTGCGTTCGATGGAGGTCTTGATGAGCTTCTCGATGGCCGACAGGTATTTCATTTCGGTGTGGTCAACCAGCGACAGCGCGTTGCCTTCGACGCCCGCGCGACCCGTGCGGCCGATGCGATGCACGTAATCCTCGGGTACGTTGGGCAATTCGAAGTTGACGACGTTCGGCAGGTGGTCGATGTCCAGACCCCGCGCGGCGATGTCGGTGGCGACCAGGACGGCCACCGTGCCTTCCTTGAAACCGCTCAGCGCGCGTGTGCGCGCCGCCTGGCTCTTGTTGCCATGGATCGCGGCGGCGACCAGCCCATCCTTCACGAGCTTCTCGGCCAGGCGGTTGGCGCCGTGCTTGGTGCGGGTGAACACCAACACTTGGTGCCAGCCACTTTCGCGGATGATGAAGCTGAGCAAATCCCGCTTGTGCCCGGGCTCGGTCAGCACGACGCGCTGCGAGACCAGGTCGGAGGTGGTGTTGCAGCGCGCCACCGAGATTTCCTCGGGGTTGTTCAGCACCGTGCGCGACAGGGTGCGGATATCGTCGGAGAACGTGGCCGAGAACAGCAGGTTCTGCCGGGTCTTGGGCAGCAACGCCAATACTTTGCGTATGTCGCGGATGAAGCCCATGTCGAGCATGCGATCGGCTTCGTCCAGCACCAGGATTTCCACGCCGGACAGGTCCAGCGTTTTTTGCTGGACGTGGTCGAGCAGGCGCCCCGGGGTGGCGACCAGGATGTCGACCGGCTTGCGCAAGGCACTGATCTGGGGGTTGATGTTCACCCCACCGAACATGACCAGCGAACGCACCGAGGTGTGTTTGCCGTAGGTGCGCACGGATTCCTCGACCTGGGCGGCGAGTTCGCGCGTCGGGGTCAGGATCAGGCAACGGGGCCGGCCCGGGCGCAGGGCGGCCGGCGTGGATTGCGTCAGGCGATGCAGGACGGGCAGGGTGAAGCCAGCGGTCTTGCCGGTGCCGGTCTGGGCGGCGGCCAGGAGATCGCCGCCCTTCATGACTTGCGGGATGGCCTGGGCCTGGATGGGGGTGGGGTGGGTGTAGCCGGTGTCGGCGACAGCACGCAAAAGGGGTTCCGCCAACCCGAGGGAGGCAAAAGAAACGTGGGTATTCAATGAAAACTCCAGCGACAGCCTATCGCTCGAGTCGAGAGAGACCAATCTAGGCAGACGAACAGGAAATAGAGGGGAAACAAGCAGGCGGAGCGCCAACAGGTCGGTGCATTGACTGGCAGAATGCACAGCAGGCGATTGTAACCCAGTTGTGGGGAGAGTTGGCTGAGCGGACGGTGGGCTGTTGCGCGGGAACCGCGGAGGTGTGTGCCGCGCGGTTGGTGCATGGGTCCGAAGTCGGGTGGCCGAGGCAGCCGGACAGTGTGCTGAACCAGGGAATTCTGTTGCGGAGCGGTGTGTGTTCTGTGCGAAAATTGTTTCGCGAAGCCCGTGTTGTGTCTCACAAGTAAGTTCGTTGAATGAAAAACAAGTCGAAATCGTCGCCAGGCACGGCGCATCGCGCCGGTTCCAATTTTCAGAAAATCCGGTGGCCCATGAAACCCATGAAACGTTTCCTGCTGTTCCTGCTTCTACCCTGCCTGACCTTGATGCTCTCTGGCTGCGGCTACAACGACATTCAACGGTTGGACGAACAGGTCAAGGCGTCCTGGTCGCAAACGCTGAACCAGTATCAGCGCCGTGCCGAGCTTGTGCCCAAGCTGGTCAGCGCGGTCAATGCCTATATGGTCAACGAGCGCACCGTCCTGGAACAAGTCACCGACGCGCGGTCGCGTGTGGGCAGTATCCAGATCAGTGCCAAAGACCTGGACAACCCCGCCCTGATGAAGAAATTCGAGGCGGCGCAGGGGCAATTGTCTTCGGCGCTGTCGCGCCTGTTGGCCGTGTCTGAAAACTACCCCCAGCTCAAGAGCGACGGCCTGTTCCGCGACCTCATGACGCAACTGGAAGGCACCGAGAACCGCATCGCCACCGAACGCGGGCGCTACGTGAAAGCGGTGCAGGCGTACAACCTGGCAATCCGTCAGTTTCCAACATTGGTCACGGCGAAGCTGTTTGGTTACCACACGATGGAGAACTATGGCGTCGATCAGCAGGACAAGCTCATGCGCGATCCCGAGGTCAAGTTCGACATTCCGGGCGCGGCGGGCGCCGGGGCCAAATAACATGCGCCGCGGATGGTTGGCCTGCATGGCACTGTGCCTGGCGCTGTTGGCGTCGTTCGCCCAGGTTGCGCGGGCGGACGAAGCGAAAGTGCCGGTCCTGACGCAACGTGTCACCGACCTCACCCACACGCTGAGCGCCGATACGGTCACCCGCCTGACGGCCACGCTGGCCGGGCTTGAAAAGAAAAAAGGGGCTCAGATCGCGGTGTTGATGGTGCCGTCCACCGACGGCGACACCATCGAACATTACGCCAGACGGGTTTTCGACCAATGGAAGCTGGGCCGCAAGAATGTCGATGACGGCATCTTGTTTGTCATCGCCAAGAAGGACCACACGATGCGCATCGAGGTGGGATACGGCCTGGAGGGGGCGGTGCCCGACATCCTGGCCGGGCGCATCATCCGTGAACAGGTGGCTCCGGCATTCCGCAAGGGAGATTTCGACCAAGGGGTGAGCGCGGGCGTCGACAGCCTGGTGAAACTGGTCAATGGCGAAACCTTGCCGCCGGTGAAACAGACCGCGCGGCAGGATACCGGCTCCGCGCCCTTGCCCATGTTGTTGCCGCTGGTGTTCATGGCGTTCGTCCTGCCCCCGGCGGGTGCGGCGTTCGCGGCGGCCTTGTTTGTCTTTTTCATGTTTGGCAGTGTGTTCCTGGCCTGCCTGGGCGCGATGGTCGGCTTTGTGCTGGCCCTGGCGGGGCGGGCGGCGCGTGCCGGTGGACGTCGAAATTCATTGCGGGCCTCGCGCAATGGCGCCATGCTGGGCGGCATCGTCGGCGGCTGGGGGGGTGGAATGGGGGGCGGTTTTGGCGGCGGTGGGGGCCTGGGTGGTGGAGGCGGTTTCGGTGGCGGCGGCGGAGGCAGCGGCGGGGGCGGGGCTTCGGGCGGCTGGTGAAGGGCATGGCGGTGCCGAAGGCAGTCATCCGCCCGTGCGGTGGGGGCATGAGACCCAAAGCGGGAAACAACGCCGGGGTCTAGCGCAGTGTTTGACGTTTTTATGTTCCAGATAGCGTCAAACGCTACGCTAGCCGGCATACAGGAGAACTGGCGTGCGGCATGATGGCGGCAAGTGGAAGGAATGGACCGGTTGGGCCTTCGTGGAAGGCCATTGGCTGCGGCGCAAACATTTCACGAAGCCCTTTCTTGATGAAGTGGCCCGGCGCATCGCCGAGGGCGAGCGGGCGCATCCCGGGGAGTTGATGCTGGCCATCGAGGCGGTGTCGCCGGGGCATGAGCGCGACACGCGGTTGCGCGCCCTGGAGGTGTTCGGTCGCCTGCGCGTGTGGGATACACCCGGCAATTCCGGTGTCCTGCTTTACATGGCGCTGGACCGGCACAGCATCGAGCTGGTGGCCGATCGCGGCGTTCCGGTTCCCGATGACCAATGGGCCCAGGTGTGCGCCAACCTGCGCACCGACCTTCAGTTCGGGCGCTACACCGACGGGGTGCTGGCCGCGATCGATGCCATCGAGGCGAAGCTGGCGGAGCACTGCCCCCGCCTGCCTGGCGTTCAGGGCGGCGGCATCAATGCGCTGGACGACAGGCCGGTGCTATTGTGAAGGAGGCCGCTTCGGTGGACACGCCGGCATCGGCCGATGACCGCGCCCTTGTCGTGAGCGTGCGCCATGCGACCAAGCGGTTTGGTGCCGTGGCGGCGCTCACCGATATCAATCTGGATGTTTACCGTGGCGAGGTCGTCGCCATACTGGGCCCGTCCGGGTCCGGCAAGTCCACGCTCTGCCGCTGCATCAATCGCCTCGAGCATATCGATGAGGGCACCATCCACATCGAAGGCACCGAGATTCCGCGGGAAGGGAAGGATCTAGCCCTGCTTCGAGCGGATCTCGGCATGGTGTTCCAGTCCTTCAACCTCTTCCCGCACATGACGGTTCTGGAGAACGTCATCCTGGGGCCGGTGCGGGTGCGCAAGCAGACACCCGCCCAGGCGACCGAGCTGGCGCTGCGCCTGCTGGCGAAAACCGGGATAGACGGGCTGGCGGACAAGTATCCGGCCAACCTCTCGGGTGGGCAGCAGCAGCGCGCCGCGATCGCCCGCGCCCTGGCGATGGGGCCGCGCCTGATGCTGTTCGACGAGCCCACCTCCGCGCTCGATCCAGAACTTGTCCAAGGCATCCTGGACATCATGAAAGCGCTTGCCGCCGACGGCATGACCATGATCCTGGTCACGCATGAGGTCCATTTCGCACGGGAAGTCGCCGATCGGATCGTATTCATGGTCGATGGCCGGATCGTCGAGGAAGGAACGCCTGCGCAATTCTTCACGCAACCCAAGACCGAACGCGCGGCGCGGTTCCTGTCTCAGATCATGTCCTATCCGGTTGCCTCATTCGAGCGCCACGGATAGCATTCATGGGTGGCACGCAGTTAAAAAACCAATCACAAGGAGACTCGAAAATGAAACACATCTTATGGCGCGGCCCGTCCCGGGCCGTGCGCCTGTCCGCCGTGCTGGTTGCCCTATCGTGCAGCGGCCTGATCGGCATGGGTGTGGCGTACGGTGCTTCCACCGGGGCCGCGCCCACCTTCCCGAAAGACTCCACCATGGCCAAGATCCAGGCCAGGGGCAAGCTGGTCGTGGGCGTGAAGTACGACGTGCCCACTTTCGGCCAGAAGAATCCCATTACCGGCGCGGTCGAGGGCTTCGAGCCCGAGCTCGCCAAGATACTGGGCCGGGACATGTTCGGGGCCGACGGCCATGTGGAATTCGTCGAGGCGCCCGGGCCATCGCGTGAAACCATCGTGCAGCAGGGCCGGGCTGACCTAGTCAGCTCCACCTACACCATCACGCCCGAGCGCGAGAAGGCGATTTCATTCGCGGGCCCCATCTATGTGTCCACCCCGGCCATCATGGTCCGCAAAGACTACAAGGGCCTGGGTGACTCCATACCGGGCTACCAGGCATTGAACGGGCATAGTGTCTGTGCCGTGACGAATTCCATTGAGTCGAATCTTCTTTCCAAGAAGGCGCCCAACGCGAAGATCATTCACCTGACCTCCAACGCCCAGTGCGTCAAGGCATTGGAGCAAGGCCGCGTCGACACCTATGCGACGGATGACGTCATCATCTTCGGCTTCCTCAAGAAAGAGCCCCACAAATTCCGCTTCGTGGCGAATCCGAACGGCGAAAAGCAGCCGTACGGCATCGGCGTCAAGAAATCGTCGAAGGATCTTTGCGAGTGGGTGAACAAAGAGCTGTTGGTGGCGTTCCAGGACGGTTCGTGGAAGAAGGCGTTCGCCGACACCATCGGCAAGGTGGTCAGCACCATCCCCGAGCCCCCGACCGCCGCGGACATGCACTATTGTGACTAACGTCATCATCGGTAATCTGGATGCCATTCTGCATGGCATCCTCATCACGCTGGAACTCTCTGCCGTGTGTATTGTCGGGGCTGGCATCCTGGGGTTGATCGTCGGCGTCATGCGCGTCAGCCCCGTTGGCGCCCTGCAGAAACTGGCCACGTTCTATATCGAGGTCCTGAGAAGCACGCCCATCCCCGTCATATTCGTGATCATCTTCTTCGCGCTGCCCGACATGGGTATTTCGCTGTCGCCGTTCGTGTCGGCGTCGGTGGGCCTGTCGATGTACATGGCGTCCTATGTGGCGGAGGCCGTTCGATCAGGGGTGAACTCGGTCGCGGTGGGGCATATCGAGGCGGCTAGGGCGATCGGCCTCACGCAACTCGAGGTGCTGCGGTTCGTCGTGCTGCCCCAGGCCGTGCGGTCGGTGATCCCGACACTCGGCAACCTGTCTGTCGATCTCATCAAGGACACCTCGATCGCGTACACGATTTCCGTCATGGAGATCACCGGCACCGCCACGACGCTCATTTCCAAGTTCGCCCAACCCATCCCCCTGTTCCTGGCGGCCGCTGTCTGCTATCTGGTGCTGACCGTCCCCACCAGCGTTTTCTTCCGCAGGCTCGAGAAAACCCACACCATCATCCGATGACAACCTACGACACGCTCGTCAAAGACATCGGCCCCCTGGGCAAACGGAAGCTGCGGCGCCTGTCGATGGTGATCGCGCTGGTGATCGCCGCGGGCGTCGCCTTGCTGGTCTACGGCTTGTATGCGAAGGGGGAGCTGGCACCTTCGAAGTGGGCGCTCTTCGGCGTGTGGCCGACTTGGCGTTTTCTTCTTGGCGGCCTGGTCAACACCTTGAAGGTCGCGGTGGTGGACGCCGTGATCGCCATTTCAATCGGGGCGCTTGTCGCGTTGGGCCAGGTGTCGACGCACAAGTGTCTGCGCTGGCCATCGGTGCTGTACGCCGAGGGCTTCCGGTCGCTGCCGACGCTGCTCCTGGTGCTGTTCGCCTATTTCGGGCTGCCCCCGCTCGGATTTGAGATCAGCGCGTTCTGGGCGCTGGTCCTGGGCAGTGCCGCCTACAACTCGGCGGCATTCAGCAATATCTTCAAGGCTGGCATCAAGTCGCTGGGGCGCGGCCAGTTCCAGGCCGCCGCGTCGTTGGGCATGAACTATTGGGTGAGAATGCGGTTCGTGATCTGGCCGCAGGCGTTCCGGCGCATGCTGCCCTCCACCATCGCGCAGTTTGTCGTGCTGTTGAAGGACAGTTCGCTGGGCTTTTTCATCGGCTATGAAGAGCTGCTGCGCCAGTCCGAGGTCATTGGCGCGTACACGAACAATTTCCTGCAGTCTTATCTGGTCGTCGGCGTGGTCTACATTTTGTTGTGTTACGGGCTGCGGCGCCTCGCCCTGCATGTGGGCGACATCCAGAGCGGGGAGTAGCGCGGGTTTATGTCCCGCACCCGGGTGGCGTGTGTGGCAATGATGGCGGGCAATGGACAGACAATGAGCGATACCGGATCAGACAACCCCCTGTGGGGCTCAGGTTGGCGTGATGTCAGGCGGCTATGGTCTCTCGACTCTGGGGCGGCCCATCTCAATCATGGTTCCTACGGTGCCGTGCCGATCCACGTCCGGGAGGTCCAGGACGCGTTCCGCGCGGAGGTCGACAGCAACCCGGAGCGCTGGTTCAGGCGTCGGATGCCCGACGAAGTGGTCAAGGCGCGGACGGCCATCGCGGGGTTTCTAGGCGCATCGGCCGACGCCATCGCGTTGGTCGCCAATGCCAGCGCCGGGGCGTCCACGGTGCTGGCGAACCTGGGGTTGGCGCCCGGTGATGAGATCATCATCACGAACCACACCTACGGCGCGGTGCGGTTCGCCGCCCAGCGCCGGTGTCAGGACGCCGGCGGGGCGCTTGTCACCGTGGATGTGCGCGCCGGCGCGGCCGATGATGAAATCCTCGGCACCTTCGACAAGGCCATCACCGGCAAAACCCGGCTCATCGTGGTTGACCAGATCACATCCGACACCGCGATGCTGTTCCCCATTGCCGCCATTCTGGCGCTGGCGCATTCCAGGGGTGTTCCGGTGCTGGTGGACGGCGCGCACGCGCCCGGCATGCTCGACGTGGACCTCGACGCGCTCGATCCGGATTTCTGGGTGGGCAATCTGCACAAGTGGTGTTGCGCCCCGCACGGGACCGCGGTGCTGTATGTCGCGGAACCGTTCCGCGCCGGGTTTCGCACGCTGGCCGTGGGCACCAAAGACGGGGAGGCGTTTCCGCGTAACTTCGACTACACCGGCACGGCGGATTTCACCGCCTGGCTGGCCGCGCCGGCCGCGTTGGCCTTGCTGGGTGGGCTGGGCTGGGACAAGGTTCGTCGGCACAACGCCGCGTTGTGCGCCGCAGGGCAACACGCGGTGGCCGCCGAACTGGGGATTCCGGAACGTGAGTTATGGGGATCGCCTCGGCTCAGTATGCGCGCGCTGCCGTTGCCCCCGGAGCTGGTGTCAAGCGCTGACGGGGCCAGGGCGCTTCAGGCCCGGCTGGCGCACGAATTCGCGCTGGAAACCGTGATCAAGGTGTGGGGCGGTGCCGGGTTGATCCGGCTCAGCGCGCATGTGTACAACGCATTGCCCGAATATGAGAAGCTGGCGCATGTTCTGGGTACCCTGGCGCATTCCCCTAAGGTTTCGAGCATCAACCCGGTGCGTTCCATGTTTTGAGACAGACCCGTCATGAATGACAACCGTCGAATCTGGGACATCAGCCCGGCCATAGGCCTGGGCACGCCCACGTGGCCTGGCGACACGCCAGTGGCCGAGGAGCGCGTCTGGCACATCGGACCCGGGTGTCCGGTCAACGTCGGGCGTGTCACGTTGTCGCCGCACACTGGCGCGCACGCGGACGCGCCGCTGCATTACGACGCCGAGGGTGCGCCAATTGGCGCAGTGCCGCTGGATCCGTACCTGGGGCCATGCCGCGTGATCCATTGCATTGGCGCGGCGCCCGTGATCCTGCCCAGTCATCTGCACGGCCGCCTCGACGGCACGCCGCCCCGGGTGCTGTTGCGCACCTATCAGCGTGCGCCGGTCGAGCGCTGGGACAGCGCGTTCTGCGCCATCGCGCCCGAGACCATCGATGTTCTGGCCGCGCACGGTGTGCGGCTCATCGGGCTCGACACCCCCTCGCTCGATCCCGAGGCCTCGAAGACGCTGGATGCGCATCATCGTGTGCGTGATCTGCGCATGGCCATTCTCGAGGGGCTGGTGCTCGACGCCGTCGAAGAGGGTGATTATGAATTGATTGCATTGCCGCTGAAGTTCGCGAGTCTCGACGCCAGTCCCGTCCGGGCGGTGTTGCGGGCGTTATAACGAACTTTTGAATAAGTCGAGCGGCAAGCAGGCGCAGTGGCTTGTTCGGAGGGTGCTTAGGCGGCACGTGGGATGAGGCGCATGCCGGCGTGGTGTCGGAGCCTTTTCATTGATATTCGAAGGAAGCACGGTTCTCATGGTTGTCAATCGCAATGACTGTCTTGATCTCGATCGGCGCGACGCGCTGGCGCCGCTGCGCGGGCAATTCACCCTGCCCGCCGACGTGATCTACCTGGATGGCAATTCACTGGGTGTGCTGCCGTGCCAGGCCGACGAGCGTGCCCGGCGGATCATCGCCGAAGAATGGGGCGCGGGCCTGATCCGCAGTTGGAATGACGCGCAATGGTTCACGTTGCCGCGCAGGCTGGGCGATGCGCTGGCGCCCCTGGTCGGCGCCAATGCCGGCGAGGTGGTGGTGACGGACACCACCTCGACGAACCTGTTCAAGGTGCTGGCGGCCGCCCTGGCAATGCAGAAGCACACAGATCCGGCGCGCAAGGTGATCGTGTCCGAGCGCAGCAACTTCCCGACCGATCTGTATATCGCCGAAGGGTTGATGCGGTTGCTCGACGATGGCTATGCGTTGCGCCTGATCGATGCGCCCTCGGCGTTGCCGGACGCGTTGCGCGATGATGTGGCGGTGGTGCTTCTCACGCACGTGAACTATCGCACTGGCGCGATGATGGACATGGCCGCGCGCACGGCCGACATTCATCGGTGCGGCGCGCTGGCGGTGTGGGATCTGTGCCATTCCGTCGGCGCGGTGCCGGTCGATCTGAATGGCGCGCAGGCCGATTTCGCGGTCGGATGCACCTACAAGTATCTCAATGGCGGGCCGGGCTCGCCGGCGTTCGTGTGGGTGAACCCCCGGCACCAGAACGTCTTCGAGCAGCCATTGTCCGGCTGGTGGGGCCACCGCGCGCCGTTCGCCATGGATCCTGGCTACCAGCCCGACGACGGCATCGGCCGCTACCTGTGCGGCACGCAGCCGATCTTGTCGCTGTCACTGGTGCAGTGCGGGCTCGATATTTTTTCACAGACGGACATGGCGGCGATCCGCGCCAAGTCGCTGGCGCTGACCGACCTGTTCATCGAGCTGGTCGAGAGCCGTTGCGCGGGCTTCCCCTTGACGCTGGTCACGCCACGCGAGCACGCCGCGCGCGGCAGCCACGTGTCGTTCGAGCATCCGCAGGGTTACGCGGTGATGCAGGCGCTCATCGCACGCGGTGTGATCGGCGACTACCGCGAACCGCGCATCATGCGTTTCGGCTTCACCCCGCTCTACATCCGATATGTCGATGTCTGGGATGCCGTCGAGGCACTGCGCGAAATTCTCGCCTCGGGCGCCTGGGATCGCCCCGAATTCCAGGCGAGAGGCGCGGTGACCTGATGCACCAGAATTTGACCACCTGAACCAACTCACACCACACATGAAATCATGACGAAAGAATCCACTCCCGGCACCGGGCCACAGGGCGTCAAGGACGAGGGCTGGTATGACGCCCGGCTCGATTTCTCGCATTCGATGAGCTACGGCGATTACCTGGCGCTGGATGCGGTGCTGACCGCGCAGCACCCGCGTTCTGGCAACCACAACGAGATGTTGTTCATCATCCAGCATCAGACCAGTGAGCTATGGATGAAGCTGGCGCTGCACGAGCTGCACGCCGCGCTGGAGGCGGTGCGTGGTGACGACCTGCCGCCCGCCTTCAAGATGCTGGCGCGTGTGTCACGCATCATGGAGCAGCTGGTGCAGGCGTGGAGCGTGCTGGCCACCATGACGCCGTCGGAGTATTCGGCGATGCGTCCGTCGCTGGGGTCGTCCTCCGGATTCCAGTCGCACCAGTATCGCGAGATCGAGTTCACGCTGGGCAACAAGAATGTGGCCATGCTCAAGACGCATGCGCATCGGCCCGAGATCGCGGCGCATCTGCGCCGGTCACTGGAGGCGCCCTCGTTCTACGATGAGGTGGTGCGCCTGTTGGCGCGGCGCGGTTTTGCGATCGATCCGGCGCGCTTGACGCGCGACTGGACGCAGCCCACGCGTCACGACGCCACTGTCGAGGCGGCCTGGTTGGCTGTGTATCGCGATCCGTCGCATCATTGGGATCTCTATGAGATGGCCGAGGAACTGGTCGATCTGGAAGACGCCTTCCGGCAGTGGCGGTTCCGCCACGTGACCACGGTGGAACGCATCATCGGCTTCAAGCAGGGCACCGGCGGCACCAACGGTGTGCCCTATCTGCGCAAGATGCTGGATGTGGTGCTGTTTCCGGAGCTGTGGCACGTGCGCACCGTGTTGTAGGAGGGGTGTTGCCAAGCCGGTGGATGGCTGATCGGCCGTGTCTCAGGACCGACGGCATTCCATCGTACTTGCCGCCAAAGCCGATTGCATTTATTATTAAAAATAATTTTTATTAGAAAAATAAATACAAGGCAATTTAGGCATCAACTATGCTGAGAACCCACGGGGATTACAGATTTTCAGGGTAAACACCTACCGATAACCGGCAGATTGCCGGCGAATGGTATGGAATAATGAACCACGCCATAGAATTAAATATGAAAATAAATTTTATATTTAATTAAAAATAACGAATCGAGGGGATGCTCCTGGCGGTGGTTTGCCTGATTCCCTCGAATCATGTCCCAACCATGACGGAGATATCGCATGCGTAACACCTTCCTGGGCAAAGCGTTGGTGCGTTGCCTGTTGCCCTTGCTCGGTTCGTTGATGATCGCCACCAGTGGCACCGCGTCGGCCGCCGACAATTACATGCAGACCATCAAGGATCGCGGCGAGATCCGCGTCGGCATACTGGTGGACTGGCCGCCCTACGACGGCGTCGACGCCGACAACAAGCCCGCCGGCTACGACGCCGACGTGGCCAAACTGCTTGCCGATTATCTGGGATTGAAGCTGAAGCTCGTGGTCATGACGGGCCCCAACCGCGTTCCGTTCCTGTTGACCGACAAGGCAGATGTCCTGGTGGCTTCGCTGGCCATCACACCGGAACGCCAGAAACAGGTGCAGTTCTCGCAGCCCTATTCGGCCGCCAGCATGGTATTGCTCGGGCCGGACAGCGTGCACATCAGCAGCCCGCAGGATTTCCTGAAATACAAGATCGGCGTGCCGCGCGCCAGCACCACCGATCTGGGCGTATCCAAGGTGGCGCCCAAGGGCACCAACCTGCGTCGTTTCGACGATGACGCCTCGGCCCTGCAGGCCATGCTGGTCGGGCAGATCGACGCGGTCGGAACCTCGTCCGTGATCGCCGCCAACGTGCAGAAGCGCTATCCCGGCAAGTACAAGGTGCTGTATGTCGTCAACGAGCAGCAGATGGCCATCGCCATGCAGAAGAACCGTCCCGAGCTTCTGAAGACCATGAACGGATTCATCGCGGCGAACATCAAGAACGGCAAGCTCAGCGCCGCGTTCCAGAAATGGCTGGGCACGCCGCTGCCCGCATCGGTGGTCGACGCCGGCAAGTAGTGCGGTGCTTGATGTTTCATGCCCCCGATAGCGGTCAAACACGGCATCGGGCGGCATCATTGTGTTGTGCCCGTCAGGGTGCCAGTCTTTCCGCCAGCGCCCGCACGATCTGGTCGCGCCGGGGGCTGTGCGCATAGTGCTTGTCCAGCGTCGACCACTGGGGTTGGCTGCGTGCCTCGGTCAGCTCATCGGGCAACGGGGGCGGGGCGGGCCGCGCCACCGCCACGGTGCGGGTTTCCTCCGGTGACGAATCCATGGTTGGGGGCGCACCGTCCGCTGCCAACACGATGGGGGACTGCGCGGCGTGGCCGCGGCGCTCCAGGGCCCGAACCAGCGCCAACTGGCGCACTTGCAACAACCGCAGCACGGCGTCGTCCACACTCAGCTCACGAAAGCCTTTCAGCCGGCCCATGATGCGTTTTCCCAGGCGGTCCGTGCCCTGCCACAGGCCGCCCAGCGCGGCGCCGACGAGCGCTGCCGCGCCCATGCTCAGGCCAGCGGTGAAGACGTCCACCGTCACGCCGGCCATGGCGCCAGCCGCGATACCCTTGCCGACGTGCAGGCCGGCGTCCTTCAGGGCTTGCGGGTGGAACAGGTCCATGCCCCAGCGTTCTCCCTGCAGCGGCAACGCGTGCTGTGGGAAGTCGGCGGTCCGGAAGTTATAACGCTTGAGCAGCGCCTTGACGCAATCCGCCTCGCGTCGCCGGATCTTCCGGCGCAAGGTGTCGGTGGCCTGGCGCACGGATTCGTCGTCGGGCGCGCAACCGACGTGCCAGGCCGCCGCATCGACCAGCAGCTCGGCGATCAGGCGCGCGGCATCCGCGCGGCGTATCAGCCGCTGCCGCGACACATCGTCGCGCAATTCGGACAGCAACGCGGCGTGGGCGTCCATCAACAATGCCAGCTTGCCATACAACTGGTCTTCGCCATCCAGTGCGGGCGCGATGGTGTCGAACTCGACGCTGGCGTGCAGGCCCAGGCGGGCCAGGGTGTCGCGCCAGACCTGGCTGTGTTCGCCGGGGCTGTGGATGAAATTCAACACAGGCAGCAGCGGTCGGCCGCAACTGGCGAGCAGTGTCAGTTCATCCTTGTGCTTGCTGAGGACCGGGTCGCGCACGTCCACGACGTACAAACCCGCGTCGCAGGCCAGCAGTTTGTTCAGCACACGCGCCTCTTGCTCGAAGCGCCGCTTGCTCTCGGGCGAATCCAGAAAGCGCCGGATGCGGTCTGGACCATCCAGCCGCTGCGCGCGCTCGGCGATCTGGTCCAGATAATCCAGCAGCGCCATGCTGTCTTCCAGGCCAGGCGTGTCGAAGAGCTCGACCACGGGCTGATCGTCGATCAGCAGACGTGTGCCTTCGACATGACGGGTGGTGCCGGGTTGGTCGTCGACCCTGCCGAAATCGGGATTGCGCGTGAGGGTGCGCAACAGCGAGGTCTTGCCCGTGTTGGTGTGTCCCACCACGGCCAGGGTGAGCGGGAGGGTGTCACTCATTCGAGGCCCCGGGCGGTGTGGTCAGCCAGGACAGGGCTTGATGGGTGTCTTCGACGATAAGGTCGGACGCCAGGCCGGCATCGACGAGCCGGTCGCGCCACTGGCCGGCACGGTGCTGCGGGGTTGGCGTGTCATTCGCGGGAAGTGTCAATGCCACCATCGTGGCGCCGGCATCGGCGGCGAGCTCGGCGATGAGCGCCACAGCGCCCCGGTCGGGTGTCTGGCGGGCATCGCAGACGACGAGCAGCCGGGAGGGTGGGGAGTGTTGCAGCCGCTCCAGCGTGGCCTGGCGCTGGGGGCGGGAATCCACCACCCCTAGATCGACGATGCGCGCGTCGAGGGAGACGGGGGGCCAGGGCTGGTCGTGTGGCAGTTCGATGCCGGCGATGGCTGGGCGGCCGGCGATGGGGGATGAGGGATGCGTGGCGAAGCCAGGCCCGGTGGCGATGTCGGTGTCCGGCTTGTCGATGCCGGTGACCTCGCTCGATGGGACTAGGCGCTGGCGCAGGTCGGCATAACCCGGCAGGGTGACGTCGAGGTCCAGGCGGCGGATGCGGTACCGTGTCATGGCCAGGCACAGCACCAGGCCAAGCAGACGCGGCAGGAGCCCGTAGACCACCACACAGCCCATGAGCCAGTTCGACCACAGCGCGCGCGCCGTATCGGGCAGCGTGTGCAGCCCATTGCTCGCGCGCACGATGTCCGCGGGCGGGGTGGCGAAGCCCAGATGCGCGGGCGCCCAGCCCAGAAGGGCGGCCAGGTGCACGAACGTATCGGGCGTGAGCAGGGTGGTCTGCCAGCCGAAGTCGTAGCGCCGCGCCGACAACACGGCCAGCATCGTGAGCAACAGACTGGTGAAGGCCACAGTCCATAGGCCGTGGCTGACGCTGCCCAGCAACCAGCGCAGAGAGCCGTTGCGGTTGAGTAGCCCCGTCAGCGCGCGAGGCACCAAGGCGGCATCGGGGCCGCGCGCGAGTTTGCGGGTCAACCACAACCAAAGACGACCCAGCTGCGCGCCGCCTTCGGCATGGCCGTGCAGCGCGAAGCTGGCGAGCCAGAGAAGGTAGGTCAGGCAGTGCAGCCCCAGCATGGCGGTGAGCGCCAGGGCGATGTTGACGGGAACGATGCCGTTTCCCAGGGCGCCCAGCGCCGCGCCCGATCCGGCCAGGATCGCCAGCAGGCCCAGCGCGGGCAGAATCAGACGGGCGCCTTGCCACCAGCGCGCCGGCACGGTGTCGAGTTTCTCGCGTTCGCATAGGAAGCGCGCGCGCAGCACGATGCGCTGGGCGAATGTCCGCCCCTGGGCGCGGGCCTGCCGCACTTCGCGCGCGTCTTCCAGCGGCCCCCAGTGCGCTTCGCGCAGGCGCAGCCATTCAGCCAGCCAGTAATCGGTGAAGTGCGCGCCGTCGGGCTTCACGAATGGGTGGCCCCGGCGGCCCGGGGGCGATTGGAATGGCGGGATGGCTCGATGGTGGCCTCCGGGAAGATTGGTGGCGGGAAGCGGTCTGTTCGGCCTTATTGTATCGGGTCGTTTTGAGGCGGCGGCACGATCGATTGACGGTGCGCCGCGGAAGGCCCCGCACCAAAGACAAGACGCCCGCGAAGGGCGTCTTGCAAGGTGGATTGTCGCCGGCGTGGCGGTTTACTGGTTCTTCTTGACCATGCCGTAGATGAACAGCAGGATGATGGCGCCGATGATGGAGCCGATCCAGCCAGCCCCTTGCCCCGGCGCATACCAGTGCAGCGCCTGCCCGATGTAACCGGCGACCAGCGAGCCCACGATACCGAGGATCGTGGTCATGATGAGGCCCATCTTCTGGTCACCCGGCATGATGGCGCGAGCGATCAGGCCGATGATGAAACCAACGATGATCATGCCGATGATGTGCATGGTTTTTCCTTTGTGTATGTATATACAAGTGGAAGATGTTGCGCACCGGACCGGGCACGCGTTGACAACGGCTCAATCATAGGGGGAGCGCCCATGGCCGTCCAGACACGGCGCGACAATAGAACAACAATATCGTGTAAAAAAGTGAAAAGATCTTCGGCGGGGCCCTGGGGGTCAGGCGGCCGACGCCTCGAGCTCCAGCCCCTCGCGCGACATGAAATGCATTGTGGGCATGAGCGACAGCAGGTGCTGGCTGTATTCATGCCTGGGATTCGAGAACAGCGCTTCGGTCTCGGCCACTTCGAGCAATTCGCCGTGGCGCAGGACGCCGACCCGGTCGCACATCTGCCGTATCACGGGCAGGTCATGACTGATGAACAGGATGGTCAGATGCAGCTTCTCTTGCAGGTCCTTGAGCAGGTTGAGGATCTGTGCCTGGATGGACACGTCTAGCGCCGAGGTGGGTTCGTCGCAGATGAGGAAGCGGGGGCGCGTGGCCAGGGCGCGCGCGATACAGATGCGCTGACGCTGGCCGCCTGAGAACTCATGCGGGAAGCGCCGCAGGGCCTGGTCGCCCAGGCCGACATAGTCGAGCAGATCACTGACGATCTCGCGGGTCTGCGCCTCGCTGGTCGTGAGCCTGTGGAAACGGATGGGCTCGGCCACGATGTCGAGGATGCGCATGCGCGGGTTGAGCGACGAGAACGGATCCTGGAAGACCATCTGGATCTGGCGGCGGAAGGCGTTCAGTTGCCGTTCGTCCTTGAGGGACGAGACGTTCGTGCCGTCGAAGATGATCGAGCCGTTGTTGGCCTTGTAGAGCCCCGCGATCAGGCGCGCGATGGTCGACTTGCCTGAGCCGGATTCGCCGACCAGTCCGAAGACCTCGCCTTCCCTGATCGAAAAATTGACGTGCTTGACCGCGTCGAAAGTGAGGCGGTTCTTCTTCAGGAACGCATTGCGCAGGATGAAGCGCATGCTCAGGTCTTGAACGTCGAGCAGCGCCGTGTCTTCGTGTTTGCCAAAATCGCGTTCCTGCCCAAGCCAATGCGTGGAGATATCCAATTCCCTCTTTCGTGGGGCAAGAACGTCCTCGATGTAGGTCACCATGGGGAACCGGCGTAGTTTCACGTCGGATCGCGGCACGGCGGAAATAAGGCTTTTGGTGTAAGGGTGGTCGGGGCTGCCGAGGATCTTGGCGGTGGTGCCTTCCTCGACCAGTTTGCCCCGGTACAGCACGGCCACGCGGTCGGTGATTTCGGCGATCACCCCCATATCGTGGGTGATGATGATCATGCCAACCTGCTTTTCCTTGCACAGCTTGCGCAGGAGTTCCAGAATCTGGGCCTGGATGGAGACGTCGAGTGCGGTGGTGGGTTCGTCGGCGATGATGACTTCCGGCTCGCAGCACAAGGCCAGCGCGATGACCACGCGCTGGCGCATGCCGCCCGAGAACTGGTGGGGGTATTGCTGCAGTCGCACGGCGGCGTCTTCGATGCCGACGCTGTCCAGGATGTCGATGGCGCGCCGGCGCGCCTCGGCCGCTGAAAGATGCAGGTGCACCTGCATGGTTTCGACGAGCTGGCGCTCGATGGTCTGCAGCGGGTCGAGCGAAGTGAGCGGATCCTGGAAGATCATGCCGATGCGCCGGCCGCGCACCAGGCGCAGTTCGTGCGGCTTGAGTTCGTCGAGCCGCTTGCCTTGCAGGCTGATCGTGCCACCCGTCATGCGGCCGGGCGCCTGCAGCAGCCCGATGACCGCGTTGCCGATGGTCGACTTGCCGGCGCCGGATTCCCCCACCACGCCCAGGATCTCGCCTTTTTCGAGTGCGAGCGACACCCCGTCGATGGCGACCAGATCGCCGCGTCGGCTGGGGAATTCGATCTTCAGGTTTTCTATGTCGAGCAATGCCATGGTGAACAGGCCCTAGTCAGCGGAGCTTGGGGTTGAGCGCGTCGCGCAGCCAGTCGCCCAGCAGGTTCACCGACAGGGCGAGCAGAACCAGGGCGGCGCCGGGGAAGATGGTGATCCACCATTCCCCCGAGAACAGGTAGTTGGAGCCGATGCGTATGAGCGTGCCCAGGGACGGCGTGGTGGGCGATATGCCCACCCCCAGGAACGACAGCGTGGCTTCGGTGATGATGGCCACGGCCAGGTGGATGGTGGCGATGACCAGAACGGGGCCGAGCACATTGGGCAGGATGTGGCGCCGCAGAACCGTGAACGGGCGCATGCCGATCAAGCGTGCCGCCTGCACGTATTCCTTGTTGCGTTCGACCATGGTTGCGCCGCGCACCGTGCGCGCGTACTGCACCCAGCCTGAGATGCCGATGGCAAAGATCAGCACGTAGATGGCCATTTTGTCCTGCATGTCGCGGGGCAGCAGGCCGCGCGCCACGCCGTCGACCAGCAGCGCGATCAGGATGGCCGGAAAGGACAATTGCACGTCGGCGATGCGCATGATGAAGCCGTCGATGCGCCCGCCGACGTAGCCGCTGATGAGGCCGAGCGTCACGCCGATGATCAGCGAGAAGAACACGGAGGCGAAGCCCACCTCCAGCGACAGGCGCGACCCGTACAGGATGGTGGACAGGATGCCCCGGCCCTGGTCGTCGGTGCCCAGCAGGAACGCGTGGCTGCCGTCAGGCGACCAGGCCGGCGGCATGTTGGCGTTCATCAGGTTCACCGACGCCAGGTCGAAGGGGTTGTGCGGCGCGACCAGGGGGGCGAACACGGCGCCCAGGAAGATGAGCAGCGCGATCAACGCCGAGATCATCGCCGCGGGTGAATGCGTGAAGCTGTAGTACAGGTCGCTGTTGCGGATGCGGGAAAGCGTGGTGGTAGTCATGTCGTGTCTTGGGATCGATTAGTCTGGACGGGCCATTAACCCTTCTGCACGCGCAGGCGGGGATCGACGGCGAAGTACAGGAGATCGACCACCAGATTGATGATCACGAAGAAGAAGCCGATCATGAGCAGGTACGCCGCCATCACGGGGATGTCGACGAACTCGATGGACTGGATGAACAACAACCCCATGCCGGGCCACTGGAACACGGTCTCGGTGATGATGGAGAACGCGATGATGGAACCCAGTTGCAGGCCGGTGATGGTGATGACCGGCACCAGCGTGTTCTTCAAGGCATGGCGGAAGTTGATCAGGCGCTCGGGTAGGCCGCGGGCGCGCGCGAACTTGATGAAATCGGTCTGCAGCACTTCCAGCATTTCGGCGCGCACCAGACGCATGATGAGTGTCATCTGGAACAACGCCAGGGTAAAGGCCGGCATGATGATCGATTCCCAGCCGCTCTTGGTGAAGAAGCCCGAGCTCCACCAGCCTATGTGGACGACTTCGCCGCGCCCGAACGTGGGCAGCCAGCGCAGCAGGACGCCGAAGACCAGGATCATCAATATCCCGGTCAGGAATGTAGGCAGTGAAATGCCGATGAGCGAGATCGTCATGAACGACTGCGACAGCACGCCGCGCCGCTTCAGGGCCGTATAGATGCCCATGGGAATGCCCAGGAACAACGCGATGATGGCTGACGCGAATGACAGCTCGAGCGTGGCGGGCATGCGGCTGGCGATGAGCGCGCGCACCGGCACGCGCTGCCGGTACGACACACCGAAGTCGCCATGCGCGGCGTTGCGGATGAAGCGGGCGTACTGGACGATGAACGGGTCGTCCAGCCCCAGCGCCTTCTTGAGTTGCGCGCGCTGGGCCATGGTGGTGTCCTGGCCCACCATGTTGTTGATGGGGTCGCCGACGTAGCGGAACATCGAGAACGCGATGAACGCGACGGCCAGCATGACGAAGATCGACTGGATGATGCGTCGAATGATGAAGTTCAGCATGGTGGAAATCTTCCGGCGCGACGCGCCGTGGTGTGGCCCGGCCCGGGAATGTGCCCCCGGGCCGGGCGCTACGCCTGGTCGGCAGGAAATGCCTTACGGCATGACGACGTAGCGCATGTCGAGAACGTCGTCGGCGCGCTGCTCGACTTTGACACCCTTGCGCACGCCCCACGACAATGGTTGCTGGTGCAGGGGCAGGTAGCCGTAATCGTTACGCAGCAACATGAAGGCCTGCTTGATCATGGCATCGCGCTTGGCCTGGTCGGTCTCGACGCCGATCTTGGCGATCAGGTCGTCGATCTTGGGGTTGCAGTACCCACCCAGGTTGAACTGGCCGGCGGACGTCTTGGCGTTGCGGCAGGCGACCAGGTTTTGCAGGGAGTTCTCGGCGTCGATCGAGCTTGGCGTCCAGCCCAGCAGATACATGCTGGTCTTGTTGCCGGCTTGCAGCAGCACCTTGCCGAAGTACTTGGACTTGGTCTGCGCCAGGAGGTCGATCTTGATGCCGATGCGCGCCAGCATGCTGGCCACGGCCTGGCAGATTTTCTCGTCGTTGACGTAGCGGTCGTTCGGGCAGTCGAGCGTGACTTCGAAGCCGTTCGGGTACCCCGCCTCGGCCATCAGTTTCTTGGCCTTGGGGATGTCGACCTTGTAGGGCTTGCCGAAGGAAGGATCGTAGCCGTTGATGGACGTGGCGATGAGCGTGCCCAACGGATGCGCGGCGCCGCGCATGATCTTCTTGTTGATGAGGTTGGTGTCGACGGTGAGGTCGATGGCCTCGCGCACGCGCTTGTCCTTGAACGGGTTCTTGCCCTTCACGTTGGAGTACAGCAATTCTTTGCGGTGCTGGTCGAAACCGATGAAGATCGCGCGTGCCTCGGGTTTGCGCAGCAGTTCGATGTTGGGTACTTTTTCAAGGCGCGGCCAATCCTGCACGGGGATGGGGCGCACCAGGTCCATGTCGCCGGATATCAGCGCCGCGACGCGGGTGGATTCCTGCTTGATGGGCTGGAACACGATGTCGGTGACGTTGGTCGGGATGTTCTTGTTCCAGTAGCCGGGGAAGCGCTTGAGCGTGGTCTTCACGTCGGGCTGGCGGCTGGTGACCTCGAACGGGCCTGTGCCGTCTTCGTGCATGTTGGCGTAGTTGTCGCCGCCGCCCTTGACGTTGGTGGCGTCGGTGGTGTGGTGCTTTTCAGCCCATGACTTGCTCATCATGTACAGGAACACCCAGTCGCGCGGCAGAATGGGATTGGGCGTGGGCGTGGTGACTTCGACGGTGTAGTCGTCGAGCTTCTTCACGTCGGTGGCCAGGCTGCCGTAGCCTTTCATGTCGGAGCCGGGCGTGAGGCTTCGCTTCCAGGAGAACACCACGTCGTCGGCCGTGAAAGGCTCGCCATCGTGGAATTTCACGCCTTTGCGCAGGTGGAAAATCCATTTGGTGGGCGAGGGGTTTTCCCATTTGACAGCCAGGGCCGGCACCAGCTTGAGGTCTTTGTCGTATGTGACCAGCGGTTCGTAGAACGAGTTCTGGAAACCGAGGGTGAAGGTCTCGTTCAGCGACATGGGGTCGAGCGAGTTGACGTCGCCCTGGTAGGACCAGCGGAACGTCTTGGCCGTGGCGGCGTGGCCCAGCCCCAGGCCGAGCGCGAGCGCACTGGCCAGCGCCGTGTGTTTGATGAATCGGGATATCTGCATACTGAGTCTCCTGCCGTTGAGTTTTTTTGGATGGCCCCGATGCCGCCTTGGGCCTGGCCGACCCGTTACGCGGGCCGGTGGTACCGCATATTGAAGCCGGGCGGGGCCGCGGGTTTCAAATATATCCTGCGTGGATGTCGCGTCGTATTGTGTTTTTCCCGGAGATTGGCACGCCACTTGGCGAATCGGGCGCCCGGCGTCGGAATTCGCCCCACCGCGCGAGCAATTCGCGCGATGGGGCCCGGCAACCGCCGCGCCCACCCACCTAGTGAGCGAGCCGGTCGAGCAGCTGGCCGAAGAAAGCCTCGCAGGCGCTGATCTGCGAAATGTCGATGTATTCGTTGGGCTTGTGGGCCTGGTCTATGGAGCCCGGCCCGCACAACACCACCGGGAACCCCCGTTCCTGGAACTGACCGCCTTCGGCGCCGTAGGGCACGACGTCGCCGCAAGTGCAGCCGGTCAGTTTGAACACGAGTTCCTGGGCGGCGCCGCCCTGATCCTGCAGCGGAGGGGAGTCGGCGAAGGCCTGGGTGGTGATGGACACGTCGGGCGATACGGCGCGCATGGCCGGCAGCAGGCTTTCCGCATACGCGTTGAAGCGTTCCAGGTACTTGTGCCAATCGTCGCCCGGCATGGCGCGGATGTCCCATGTGAACGAGCACTCGCGCGAAATGATGTTCAGCGCGGTGCCGCCGTGCACGACGCCGACGTGCAACGTGGTGTAGGGCGGGACGAACGGGCATTGCGGATCGGCGGCGGCCTTGTTCTCGGCCATCATGTCGTCGATGAAGGTGATGAGGCGCGCCGCGATCATGACCGCGCTGACGCCGCGTTGCACCTGGCTGGAATGGGCTTCGTGGCCGATGACGGTGGTGTGCAGCGCGGCGACCCCCTTGTGGGCCACGATGGGGCGCATGCTGGTGGGCTCGCCGACGATGACCGCGCCCGGCCGGGGCAGATCGGCGGCCATGCGGTCGATCATGGAGGGGGCGCCGACGCAGCCGATTTCCTCGTCGTAGCTGAGGGCCAGATGCACGGGCCGCTTGAGGTCGCGCGAAAGCATGTCGGGCACCATGGCCAGGGCGATGGCCAGATACGACTTCATGTCGCTGGTGCCGCGGCCATAGAGCCGGCCGTCTTTCTCGGTGACCGTGAAAGGGTCGGTGTCCCAGGGCTGGCCGTCGACGGGAACCACGTCGGTGTGCCCGGAGAGCACCACGCCGCCTTCGACGTTGGGGCCGATGGTGGCGAACAGATTGGCTTTGTCGCCTTTTGGGCTGTGGACCAGGTGGCTTTGCACACCGTGGCCGGCCAGGTAATCGCGCACGTAGTCGATGAGTGCGAGATTCGAATTGCGTGAGACAGTGTCGAACCCGACGAGCCGGGTGATCATGTCGAGAGACTGCTGCTTCAAGATAAAGACGCTCCGTTGTTCAGGGCTGTTCACCCCGGCGTTCCGCCTGGCCGGATCAGGCGCGTGGATTGGGCATGCCGGCCAGCCGAACAGAACACTAGCCGACGATCTTAGCCAAGCGCCACTTGAAGCGTCAATGATTTTCCGTCGGGGTATATCCCATATTTCCTTGAAACCTAGGGTTAACGCGAGGTTTGTGGGCGCGCCCGGACGGCGCGCAGTGATTGAGTGTGCGGGGGTTCCTGTACCCGGGGGCTTTGCTCAGCGCTGGTCGGGGTTCGGCCAGGTATCGGACAGCCGGTAGCCCCGGGGCCACGGGTCGGACGGATCCAGCAGGTGCTGGTGCGTGCCGGTGATCCAGGCGTGCCCCGCAATGCTGGGGATGATGGCGGCCTTCCCGCTCAGGGAGGTCAGGCCTTCGATGCGGCAGTCGAAGCGCGAATCGAGAATGGACAGGCCGGTGAAGGCGTCGCCTTCTTTCAGTTGGCCGCGCGCATGCAGGATGGCCATGCGCGCGGAACAGCCAGTGCCTGTGGGGGAGCGATCGAGTTTGCCGGGCTCGATGACGACCGTGTTGCGGCCCGTGGCGATCCCGTCGACGATCGTGACCGGCAGGGTGAGCTGGCAGAATGAAATATGGCGCCAATCGGGGTTGGTGGGGTGGATGAACCCCAATTGCTCGTTGGCGGCGCGCGTGATGCGCATACCGGTGGCGGCCAGGTCGGCGGCTTCGTCGGGCGTGAGTGCAAAGCCCAGCGCGGCCGCGTCGGCCAGGACGAAGCTGTCGCCGCCGTAGGCGGTGTCGACTCGCAGCGACCCCAGCCCCGCCACTTCGATGACCGCGTCCAGCCGGTCGGCAAAGGACGGGTGATTGACGACTTTCACGGATACCGCTTTGCCGTGACGGCATTGCGCCACCACATCGACCAGCCCGCCCGGCGCTTCCATCGTGAAGCGGGTTTCGGGTTCGGTCATGGGTACGATGCCGGTGTCGAGCAGCACGGTGGCCACACACAGCGAGTTGGAGCCGGACATGGGTGGGGTGTGCACCGGTTCCATGATCAGGTACCCCATGACGGCGCGCGGATTCTTTGGGGGCACCAGCAGGTTGACGTGACGGAACACCCCGCCGCGTGGCTCGTTCAGGACAAAGTCGCGAAGGGACTTGTCGTGGTGGAGCCAGCGCGATTGTTCCCAGAGCGTGGCGCCGGGCGGCGGCGCCACGCCACCCACGATGACGTCGCCGACTTCCCCCTCAGCGTGGCAGCTGACGACGTGGATGACCTTGCTGGATTGCATGGCTGGCTTCCTGCGTGATACCGGGTTGGGGGCCGGCCGTGCCCCAACCCGGGTGCGCGGCCGATGCGGAGGTCAGGCGGCGAGTTTCAGGTAGTCGGGCAACTGCGGGCGCGTGGCCAGGGCCTTCTCGACGATGGCCTGCACCTGGGCGCGGCGTTCGCCCTGCAGCGGCATGCGCGGCAGGCGCACCCGATCATTCGAATCGATGGCCAGCGCCTCGGCCAGCTTGATGTTCTGCACCAGGTAGGTGCTGACGTCCAGGTCGAGCAGCGGGCGGAACCAGCGGTAGATGGCCATGGCTTCGTCGCGGCGGCCGGCCTTCATGAGTCGGTAGATGGCGACGGTTTCCTTCGGGAAGGCCACGACCAGGCCGGCCACCCAGCCCACGGCGCCCACCGACAGCGCTTCGAACGCCAGATTGTCGACGCCGGTGAGCACGTTGTAGCGATCGCCCACGCGGTTGAATATTTCAATGGTGCGGCGGATGTCGTCGGATGATTCCTTGACGGCGACGAAGTGTTTGTCGTCCGCCAGGCGTTCCATGATTTCCGGTGTCACGTCGACACGGTACGCAATGCGGTTGGAATAGATCATGACCGGCAGATCGCCCGCGGCGGCGACGGCGCGCAGCGTGGCTTCGGTTTCCACTTCATTCGTGTGGTAGATGGCGCTGGGCACCACCATGAGCCCCGAGGCGCCGGCCTTGGCGGCCTTGCCGGCCAGGTCGCAGGATTCTTGGGTGGAGGCTGCGGCGACGGTCATGAGAACAGGGCGTTTGCCGGCGACGTTTTGGGCGGTTTTCAGGACGTCGAGGCGTTCCTGGTGGGTGAGCATGGGGCCTTCGCCCAGGGAACCCGCCACGATCAGGCCGTCGCAGCCCGCTTCCATGAGCAGGCCGAAGCAGCGTTCCATTTCAGCGTGGTCGAGCGCGCCGTCTTGGGTGAATTTAGTCGTTACTGCGGGAAGGACACCAGTCCACATGGGGTTTCTCCTGGGTGAGGGCGCGCGTTGCCGGCGGAGGCCGAGATGGATGCGCCGAGGGATTTCCGCTATCATGGCATAATTGGATCCAATATTCAATATCTTTTATCTCGATTGAAAGGGAATCAGATAACATTGGCGTGATTCGACGCATAGGCGTGATCCGGCGGCACACGGGGCGAGGCGCCGTCTGTTCGGGCGACCAGGACAACGTGGCCGCATGATGGCGAGTCCAGGCGCCGGAGATAAGCAGCCGAATGAGTCAAACAGGACACTAGGGGTGTGATGTGGACGACTGGTCAGGAATAAGCGCGGTCGATCTCGGCAAGACGGCGTCGGCCGCGGATGTGATCTATGGCGCGTTGCGCGATGCCATCATTCGTGGTCAATTGCCCGAGGGGGAAACGCTGCGCCAGGACAACATCGCCCAGATGTTCAATGTCAGCCGCATTCCCGTGCGCGAGGCCCTGAAAAAGCTGGAATCCCAGGGGCTGGCCACGTCCGTGCGCTACAAGGGCGTGGTCGTGGCATCCATGTCCGTCGACGAGATTTCGGAAATTTTCGAATTCCGGGCGCTGGTCGAACCGCGCGTCATCGAACTGGCCGTGCCGAAATTGTCGGCCGAATCCCTTGAAGAGGCCCAAAGGTGTTGTGATGCGTTCTCCGCCGAAACCCGGCCCGAGCGCTGGGGCGACATCAATCGACAATTCCACGCTGCCTTGTATGCCGACGCGAACCGTCCTTATTACCTGTCCATCGTCAACGCCACCAGCGATCGGGTCGAGCGCTACATTCGCGCGCAGCTTGATCTGACCCACGGCAAGCAGCGTGCCCGCGTCGAGCACCAGGCCATCATGGATGCCTGCCTGCGGCGTGACGCGAAGGCGGCGGCGCACCTCACGCGCGATCACATCGTCAATGCGGGCAAATCGCTGGTGGCATTCCTGAAAGAGAAGGCCTGAGCGGTTTCTAGAGCATCGCCCGATTTTGTGATCAACCGCGGATTCGCGCCAGCACCCCTTCCAGCGCCTGGCCAACGCCCAGGATGTGGGCGTCCGTGTTCGCGCACCCCGCCACCATCAGGCCGACTGGTGCGGTGCCAGCGGCGTGGCAGGGTAGCGACAACGCGCAGCCATTCAGGAAATTGATATACGTCGAGTTGCGCAGGATGAGCCCGTTGGCGGCGAAATAGGCGTCGTCGGAGGCTGCCACGTCGGCGATGGCCGGCGCGGTCACCGGCACCGTGGGCATGAGCAACGCGTCGTAGCCGCACAGGCGCGTCTCCACGGCGGTGATCCATTGCGGCCGCAGGCGTTGCAAGTCGATGTAATCGGCGGCGTTCATGGCCTGGCCGCGCGCAATGCGGGCGGACACGCGTGGGTCGTACTCGGCGGCGTGCTCGGCCAGCAACTGGCGATGCCAGGCCCAGGACTCCGCCCCCGCGAAGCCGCCCAGGTGATTGATGTGCGGCAGTTCGCCGAATTCGGGCAGGCTGATTTCCTCGATCACGGCACCCTGGCTCTCCAGCGCGTCGAGTGTCGACCGATAGGTTTGTGTCACATGCTCGTCCGCCCCCGCGAGGGAGATGGCCGAGATGCTGGCCAGGCGTAGATGGTCCAGTGGCGGCGCGACCGGTGCGCGGTAGACGGTGCCGGAAAGCAGGGCGTCCAGGATCGCGCAGCATGCCACCGAGGCCGCCAGCGGGCCGATGGAGTCCAGCGTCCATGACAGCGGCAGCGCGCCCTGCGTGGGCACGCGCGCGGCGGTGGGCTTGAACCCCGTCAGCCCGCAGAAGGCCGAGGGAATGCGCACCGACCCCCCCGTGTCGGTGCCAATGGCGGCCGCCGCCATGCCGTCGGCCACGGAAACGCCGGCCCCCGAGGACGACCCGCCGGGAATGCGGCCTGTGGCCCGGTCCCAGGGGCTGCTGGGGGTGCCGTAATGTGGATTCAGGCCCAGCCCCGAGAACGCGAATTCGCTCATGTTGGTGCGACCGACGATGACGGCCCCCGCGCTCAGCAGGCGCTGGACGATGACGGCGTTCTCGTGCGCCGGTTCGGCGCCTTCAAGCACCTTGGAGCCGGCCGGCGTGGTGTCGCCCGCCACGTCGAACAAGTCCTTGATGGAAATCGGCAGCCCGTCCACCGGCGAGCGCACCAGGCCCGCCGCCCGCAGCAGATCCGACGCCTGCGCCGCCGCCAGAGCCTGTTCGCGATAGACCTTGGTAAAAGCGCGCGTGCCTTCGCCCTGCGTGTCATCGATGCGTGCCAGCGCGGCTTCGGTGAGTGCGACCGAGGTGGTGCGGCCTTCGGCGAGATCATTCTGCAGGGAGAGAAGGGTGGGGAGCATGGAGAATTCCTTTGGACGACGGGATGGAAGAGTGCGGGGAGATCCGGCCACACATGGTGGACGAGTATATTCCCCGCTCTGTGCCAATAGGATCAGGCTATTTCGGGTAGGACGCAGAGTGTGTAGGCGTGCGTGATGCTGCGACCGAGCTTAGGGTCGAACAGTTCCATTTTCAAACCTGATGCGGGCCGTATTGCGCCAATTGTCGAGACGGTGCCGCAGGTCATGCCGGAGCCTTCGGGAACACGGATCGAGCCAAAAAAACGCTGTGCGAGTTCCAGTGGCGGAAGGAGCGTCCCGAGGTTGCCTTCCTGATAGAGCACGGGATTGCCGTCTTCCTTGATCCACGACCGGAGAATCAAGTCGTCCCAGTGATCTGCGACCTCGGCATGGCGCCAGGCATGGCGGGCCAGCGGCTTGGCGCAGATCTGTTTGGAGAGTGCAACGCTGTGAGCCTCCAGCTTGCGATCAGTGTGATCCGACGAAAGGCTGACCAGCGTTTCTCCCTGATGTGAGAAAAGGAATACCTCGGCCTCTCCCGACGTTTCTTCACCCACGACGTCGATGATCGGGTCCTGTACCAATTGATTGGATGCGATCCGGTAGAACAATGGCACGGAACTGGGGCGTGTGACGCCCAGCAGAGCGAGTTCTTCAATGTGATGTTCCGTGGCGGCAAGATCCCGGCCAGCCCAGCCGGCGACAATGCATTGCTGGAAATCCACTTCCACGGTTTCGGGGCGGGTTGCAGAGGAGAGTTCAAACGATAGCTTCATGATGCGGCATCAGGATGTAAATGAGTAAGGAAGAAGTGAAATGCGCCATGTCAACCGAAGGCGTGCGGTAGCCACAGTGCGAGATTCGGGAACAGGGCGAGCAGGCCTATCATGACGAATAACATGATGACGAAAGGCAGACTGCCGGCCAGCACGTCGTTCATGCTGCCGCGTGTGCGCAGGCTCTGGATGACGAACAGGTTCAGGCCCACTGGCGGGGTGATCAGGGCGGCCTCCACGAGAATGATGATGACGACGCCCAGCCATACCGGGTCGAAGCCCAGCGCGATCATGATCGGTGCGACGATGGGAATCGTCGTGATCATCATGGACAGGGTTTCCATGAAGCAGCCCAGCACCAGGTAGAACGCCACCATGATGAGCAGCATCCAGCTTTTCGACAGGCCAAGATGCGCCACTGTGTTGGTCACCGCCGTGGTCAACCCCGTGCCCGACATGATGAAGTTCAGGAAGGCCGCCCCGAGGACGATCAGCATGATCATGGCCGTGGCTTTCATAGTGCCTTCCAGCACATCCCGCAGCATGGTGAAAGAGAGCTTTCTTTCCCAGGCGGCAAGGATCAGCGCGCCCACGACCCCCAGCGCCGCGGCTTCCGTGGGCGTGGCCAGCCCGGCGTAGATCGAGCCTACGACGAGCAGGAAGATGAACAGCGGGGGAACCAGGTGTTTCAGGCTCGCCATGCGTTGTCCCCACGTGGCCGAGATTTTCTGGCCGCCCCATTTCGGTCGGAGCACGCATGCGGCGCCGATCGCCAGCATGAACAGCGCGGCCATGCCGATGCCGGGGATGATGCCGGCCAGATACAGCTTCGGCACGGAGGTGTTGGTCAGCACGCCATAGATGACCAGGTTTATGGACGGCGGAATCAGGATGCCGAGCGTGCCTCCCGCGGCCAAGCTGCCCAGGAAAAGCGATTCGTTGTAGCCCTTCTTGGCGATCTGTGGGATGGCCACGGTACCCACCGTGGCCGCCGTGGCGACGCTGGAGCCCGACGTGGCGGCGAACAGGGCGCTGGCGCCGATGTTGGCGTGCATCAGGCCGCCCGGCAGCCAGGACAGCCACAGGCTCATCGAGTTGTACATTTTCTCGGCCAGTCCGGAGCGCAGCAGGATTTCCCCCAGCATGATGAAAAGCGGGATGGCCACCAGCAGGAACTCGTTGCTGGTGCTCCAGGAAATTTCGCCAATGGCCCGGGAAAGAGGCAGCATCGAATACAACGGATCGAGAATGAGCCCCAGCGCGCCGAGTGCTGCGCCGACGGGAATGCTCAGTCCGAGCAGGACCAGCAGGAGGACGAGCGCGGTGGTGATCATGCGGCGTCTCCTCGCACCATGCGCACGCCGGCGGCCGCTTCTTCCGAAGCCTCTTCCGCAGTCGTGCGTATGCCGCAGATGGCCCGGATGGTGGCGAGGTCGCCGGTGACCAGGGCAATCGAGGAACGCAGCAGCATCAGGGCCAGGACGACGCATAGCCAGATCAGCCCGGCAGCCCAGAGGTATTGTGGGATCCACAATGGGGTGGCCAATACGGTGTTGGCGGTCGAGTGCCGGACCCAGGAGGTGGCTGCCACATCGACGGCGTAGCGTGTCAGCCAGACGATGAAGACAGCCAGGCACACCAATGAGATCCAGTCCAGCAGCGCGCACAAGCGCGCTGGCAGCGTCTGGTAGAGGGCGTCTATCCGGACGTTGGCCCGCTCGAGCGTTGCGAACGACAATGCCCAGGAAATGCTGATGGCGAATGCGTAGCCGGACAGCTCGTCCGAGCCTCCAAGGGAAATATTGAAGAATTTCCGGCAGATGACGTCGACGGAAATGTACAGCGCGCTGAGCAGCGTCAGGCTGCCGGCGGCCCACATGGCCACGCGTGAAAGCTGTCGCGCGAGCGTCAGCAGTCTGCCGATGCCCGCTTGGCGGTCTTGGTTGTTCATAGGATGGCGTCGATAGGGGGAAAGGCGGGCCGCCTCGAGAAGCGCGGGCCCGCCGGGCACCGGAGTCGGGAGGCTCCGATTACTTCTTGGCGGTGATGCCGCGCAGTTTGCCGACGGTGTCGTTGAAGTCCTTGACGCATTGCGCGGAGCAACGGGCCGCCCACTTGGGAACGACGACATCGGTCATGATCTTCTTCAGCAACTCGCGGTCCGCAGCGGTGGGTTCGACCAGCTTCATCTTGCCCTTTACCGGCAGCGGGCATTTGTCGGAACCGGTGTTGCAGTCGTAGCCTTCCTGGGTTTCCTTCGCCGCAGCATCCCAGATCTGGTCCACCATGTGATCGATGCCTTTCTGCAGGAACGCCTGCACCTTGGGATCGAGCTTGTCCCAGTAGGCCAGGTTCGCGGCGTGGATCTGCTGGTTCCAGTTGATGGGCAGCGCGTACAGGTATTTGGTGACTTCATACCACTTGGCGGAATAGCCCGACATGGACCCGGTGATGCCGCAGTCGACCACGCCGTTCTGAAGCGCGGGGACTACATCCCCGAACGCCATGGTGACGCTGGTGCCGCCCAACGCCTGGACGAACTCGGCGGTGGTGCGGCTGCTGGTGCGGACTTTTTTGCCCTTCAGGTCGGCCAGGCTGGAGATTTTTGCATTGCAAAACAGGACCTGGGCTGGATAGGTCGAGATGCCCAGGACTTTGACGCCCTGTTTTTTGTAGTATGCGTCGTAGGCGGGTGTGAAGGCGTTCGTCACTTCCCGCGCGATCTTGGCCGACGGGGACAGCCCGGCAAGGTCTATGGCCTCGTTGATGGCGTTGTCACTTGCAAAGTAGGCCAGCGTCGCCGTGCCGATGGGAATCACGCCCTGGCTGATCAGGCGCATGATTTCAGGCCCTTTCAGGCCCATTTCATTGAAGCCCTTGATGGTGGCTGTGACGCGCCCGTCGGACAGCTCGGGCACGGTCTTGGTCCAGAAAGGCACTTCGAAATTGCGGTAGGCGGTCAGGTTGCTGAGACCTCCCACCACCTGCAGGTGGGTTTCCGGCAGATTGGGGACTTTGTCCAGGGCCGAGGCGCTGCCTGCGACGAACAGGGCGCCCGCGGCAAGGGTGGACAAGATGAAACGGTTCATGGGGCTTCTCCTTCGGGTGATGTGGCCCGGCCTGCCGGCTCTGGGGGCGGTCATGCATGTCCGCAGGTTGGCAAAGACGGGTTCGCTGTCCCGGGGAGACCGAAGAATCGGGTATCCGAGTCCGGGGCAATCGCGATGGGGGTTCTTGTCAGTTGGCGATTGCACCGTACCTGGCCAGACTTGTCCAATTGTTAGTTCGGATACGGGGCCATAAGAAAAATTTATTCGCCCAGGCGGTGGGGGCCTATGCGTGGCGCCGGTCTTCGCGTTTTGCCTTCAGAGCGATCCGGCGTGCCAGCCTGGCAACGGTGCGCGCCGTGTGGCTGTCGGGTGAATCGCGCCAGCATGCATAAAAGCGCAGGTCTGGCAGGGGAACGGTGGTGTCCAGCAGGCGGATCTTGCCGCTGGCCAGTTCATCGGTGATCGCGGCGGGAGCGATCACGCTCGGTCCGATACCGTATCGGGTAAGGTGCACCATGGTGCTTAAAGAGGCACAACAGTAGATTCTGGGCGTCTTGATGCCGGCCTGGGTCAGGGCGTCTTTCACGGCGTGGTAGGGGAGGCTGAGGGAGGGATAGGTAATAACGGGATAAGCGCCGAGCTCGCTGATGGTGGCGGTGTGTTCGTGGAGCTTCAGGGCGGGGCTGGCTATCCAGGCCAGTTTGTAGTCACACAGGTGCATATGGACTTCTTTCGGATCTTGCGACGTGCCGACCAGCAGGGCCAGGTCGATCTGGTAGGACGCAAGCTGTGATCGAAGGAAGTGGCTGGTGTCGACATGGATCTCGACGATGAGCGCTGGGTAGCGTTCGTGCAGCTCTTCGATCAGCCGCGGTAGCCAGGTTTGCACGAGTGTTTCGGCGACACCCAAGCGCAGCATGCCACGAATAGTGTTTTCTTCCTGGGCCACGCGCAGCATTTCGGATCGCATGTCCAGGATGCGCTGGGCATGCGAGAGCAATTCCTGGCCTTTCTCCGTGAGCTTGATGCCGCGTGCGCCACGCTCGAACAATCGTACGTGCATCGAATGTTCCATGGCCGCTATGCGCTGCGATATGGCTGGCTGCGTGGTGTTGAGCTTTTCGGCGGCCGCGCGGAAGCCGCCCAGTTCGGCCACCCAAACGAAGGCCTCGATTTGCTTGAAGTCGATCATGCGCGTTTTCCGGTATGGTGTGGGCTCCTGAGAGTGTGGGGATTATGAGTCTGGGGCGTGGGCGCGGCAAGTTGTGGCGCGGGGCGGGCGCCGTTGCCGCTTCTCCCATGCCGCCAGCTGTTCCCGATAGCGTTCCAGCTGGTCTTCGTAGATATCGAATATGCAGGGAATGCAGCCGTTGCCGCAGCACTCGTCGTTGCCGGGGCGGCGCGGCGCCAGAGGGCGGGGATCCTGCGCCGGTTTTTTAGGGGGTGAGGGCGTCCCGGATGGCATTGGCGTGTCGGTGTCACGCCGCCCCGCCTCGGAGCAGGGCGGCTTCGGGAGTGGATGGCGCCTAGCCGGCTTCCCGGCCCTGGCGATCGACAGCATCGAAGTCTTCGTCGGACAGGGTGATGGTGGCCGCCGCCGTGTTCTGTTCCAGGTGCGCGACCTGGCTGGTGCCGGGAATGGGCAGGATCACCGGCGAGCGCTTCAACAGCCAGGCCAGGGCCAGTTGCCCATGTGTGATCTTCAGCCGATCGGCGACTCGCGTGGCGGCGGAGTCGGGACGGGTCAGTGCGCCCGCGGCCAGTGGATACCATGGGATGAAGCCGATGCCGTGCCGCTCGCAGTAGTCCAGCACGTCTTCGCTCTGGCGGTCGACGAGGTTGTAGCGGTTCTGCACGGTGGCAACGGGGAAATGCTTCTGCGCCGCTTCGATTTGCGTCACGTTCACTTCACTGAGCCCCACGTGTCGTATCAGCCCTTCCTTGTGCATTTCCGCGATGACCTCGAACTGCTCGGTCTCCGGCACCTTGGGGTCGATGCGGTGCAGCTGCCAGAGGTCGATGCGTTCGACGCCGAGGCGGCGCAGGCTCATGAGTACGCACAGGCGCAGGTATTCTGGGCGTCCCAGCGGCATCCAGATGTCGGGGCCGTGCCGCACCAGCCCGCCTTTGGTGGCGATGGCCATGCCGGGGTAGGGGTGCAGGACTTCGCGGATCAGGTCTTCGCTGATGGTGGGGCCGTAGCTGTCGGCGGTGTCGATGAAGTTGATGCCCAGCTCGGGCGCTCGCGCCAGCGTGGCGCGTGCCTGGGCCGGGTCGGCCGGGTCGCCCCAGATGCCGTGGCCGGTGATGCGCATGGCGCCGAAGCCGAGCCGGTTGATGGACAGGTCGCCGCCAATGAGGAATTGCCCGGCCGCGGCCGCCGGTTGTTGCGTTGTCATGCCAGGAGTCTCCAATACGAATGGATTGACTTCCCACTATAGTCCACGCGGCGCCCCCCATGTCGCCGCTTCTGCGGGAAGGACCCGGGCCCGGACAATAACCGCTATTTCTTCCGCGCCGCCCGCCGTTCCAGGAAGTCCCGCACGGCCCGGGCATGGTCGTCCGACTTGTGCGCCAGAGACTGGAACGCGGCTGCCATTTCCAGGACGGTATCCAGGCGGCCGATTTGGCTTTCGCGCAGCAGGCGCTTGCTCATGCGCAGGGCGTCGGCCGGGTTGGCGGTGATGCGGTGCGCCAGGCCGCGCGCTTCGTCCATCAGCGCGTCGGCCGTGACCACGCGCGACACCAGGCCCCATTCCAGGGCCTGCCGGGCGTCGACGGCGTCGCCCGTGAACGTCATTTCGGCCGCGCGCGACATGCCGATCAGGCGCGGCAGGAACCAGGACCCGCCATCGCCCGCTATCAGGCCCAGCTTGACGAAACTTTCCGCGAACAGGGCGTGTTCGGAGGCGATGCGGATGTCGCACATGCAGGCCAGGTCGCACCCGGCGCCGATGGCGGGGCCGTTGACGGCGGCGATGGTGGGGACTTCCAGCGCCTGCATGGCCAGCGGCAGCCGCTGTATACCCTGGCGGTATTCGTGCCGCAGCGCCGCGGGGGTGTATTCCGGTCGCGTCTGCCGGCCCATTTCGTCGATATTGCCACCCGACGAGAATGCCTTGCCGTTGCCCGTGATGATGACGGCGCCGACGTGGTGGTCGGCCTGGATGCGGTCGAAGGCGGCCAGGAATTCGTCCACCATGGCGCTGCCCGTCAGGGCGTTGCGGGTGGCGTCGTCGTTCATGGTCAAGGTGACGACGCCTTGGTCGTCCTGGTCGAAGTTCAGCAGTGAAGTCATGGTGTGGCCTGGTTGCGGTGGAAGTTCTGACAGTCAAGGGTAATGGGTCGAGACGCGCGGTTCAAATATTATTTTTCCCTTCATCGATACACTGCAGCTATCGGCTATCAGCTATCGGCTATCGGTTTCGGCTATCGGTTTCGCTTCGGCTTCATGGCGCCCGGAGTTCGCCATGCTTGGCCGGCTCCCTGTTAATGGCCCGAGCCCACAATGGATGCGACCTTTACTGATAGCGTTCAAGTATCGAAACCGCGCCAAATAATATTTGACAGAATGCGCTTGCGGCACCGATAGTATCCGCTGGAAAACGAACAGCGAACAGGCTTGCAGCGTGGCGCGGGTGCCCCCCGGATCGCGGCGCGCGGCCACTGCAACCATGATCGATACGCTTGAACTGGCGGGCATTCCGCCGCAAGACGAGGCACTGCGGCCCGCCATCCGGGCCTTCCTTGAGGAAGCGGTGGGGAGCCTCGCACCCGAGGTCCGGGCCCGGTCGTGGATGGGGTTCGACGCGGCGTTCAGCCGCGCGCTGGCAGACAAGGGCTGGCTTGGCCTGACGCTGCCCGTGGAATACGGCGGCGCCGGCAAGGGGCCGTTCGCGCGCTTCGTGTTGGCCGAGGAACTGCTGGGCGCCGGCGCGCCGGTGTCGGCCCACTGGATCGCCGACCGTCAAAGCGGTCCGCTCATCCTGAAGTACGGCACGGAAGCGCAAAAGCGTTTCTACCTGCCCCGCATCTGCCGGGCCGAGGCGTTCTTCTGCATCGGCATGAGCGAACCCGGGTCTGGTTCCGATCTGGCCAGCATCCGCACGCGCGCCACACGTACCGACGACGGCTGGGTGCTCAACGGCAGCAAGATCTGGACCACTAACGCGCAGCGTTCGCACTACATGATCGCGCTGGTGCGCACCAGCGGCGAACCCGCCGACCGGCACAAGGGCCTGTCGCAAGTCATTGTCGACCTCAGCCTGCCCGGCGTGACGGTGCGGCCCATCCGCGATGTCGCGGGCGATGCGCATTTCTCGGAAGTCTTTTTCGACAACGTCGCCCTGGCGCCGGAGGCGCTCATCGGCGACGAAGGCCAGGGCTGGGCCCAGGTCAATGCCGAACTGGCTTTCGAACGCAGCGGGCCCGAACGGGTGTATTCCAGCATGGTGCTGCTCGAAGGCTGGCTGACGCATTGCCGCGCGCTTGGCGCGGAAGGCTTGCGCCACGCGGCGCCACTGGGACGCATCCTGGCGTCGCTGGCCGTGCTGCGCGCGATGTCCATCGCCGTGACCGCGAAGCTGGCCCGGGGCGAGAATCCCGCGCTGGAGGCCACGCTCGTCAAGGATCTGGGCACCGAGGCCGAGCAGATGATCCCCCGCGTCGTCGGTGACATTCTGGCGGCATCACCCGATGTGCCGATGCCCGCGTCGCTGGGCCGCACCCTGGCGTATCTGGAACAGATGGCGCCGTCGTTCTCGCTGCGCGGCGGCACCCGCGAGATCTTGCGCGGTATTCTCGCGCGCGGCCTGGGGCTGCGCTAGTGTGCTGTTTGATTGGTTCGTACACTTATCCGGATGCATGGGCTTGCCAAGCAAGGCGCACATTTGAATCTGGCAGATTCTGAAGGACATGTATGGAAAACCCGTTTGTCGAACCGGTTGAACGCCTGTTTGCCGAAGTCGCCGTGCCGGTGGCGGTGCGCGATGTCGAAGAGGGCGGCAGCCCCGACACGATATGGCGGGCCGTCGAGGCGTCCGGATTCCTGGATGCCCTGGTCCCCGAATCGGCGGGCGGTGCGGGCCTGGGCCTGTCGGACGCATTCCCCTTGCTGATGCTGGCGGGGCGCCACGCGGTGCCGGTGCCGTTCGTGCAAACCCTGCTCGCCCGGGCCTGGCTGGCTGCGGCGGGCGTGCCGGCGCCGGATGGCCCCATCGCCCTGGCAGGTGTCGGCACCACCCGCAAGGCGGGTGCGGTGGAAGCCCGGAACATCGGATTTGCCCGGGTGGCCGCCTGGGTGCTGGCTGATCTGGACGGCGGCACCATGCTGCTGCCGGTGTCGGGCGCCACCATCGAACCGACCGGTGGCCGGGGCAGCCTGGATGCGACCCTGCGATGGCCCGCGCAGCCGGATGGCGCCCGCGAGGTGCCGGCCCTGCCGGCCGGCAGCCTGCTGCGCCTGCGTGACATCGAGGCCGCCGCCTGGGCCGCCCTGATCGCGGGGGCCGCCGACCGCGCGTTGTCCCTGACGCTGGACTATGCCGGCCAACGCACCCAGTTCGGCAAAGCCATCGGTCGATTCCAGGCGGTGCAGAACCAGATCAGCGTCATGGCGGAACAGGCCTGGGCGGCGCGCATGGCGGCGCAAATGGCGTGCCACGGCCCGGGCTGGCAGCCGCGTCCCTTGCTGGCCGCGCTCGGCAAGAGCCGTTGCAGCGAGGCCGCCCCGCTGATCGCCGACATCGCCCATGCGGTGCATGGCGCCATCGGCATCACCGATGAATACGACCTGCAGCTCTACACGCGCCGGCTGCGGGCCTGGCGCCTGATTGCCGGCTCGGAATCGTATTGGGCCACCGTGATCGGCGAAGCCTGCCTGCGCCAACCCGGCCAGTCTGCGTTATCGTTCATTGTTGACCAACTTTCCGCGGAACAGGCATGAATCAGCCGCAAGATGTGGAACACAGCAGTTCCCCCACCCCCCTGCCGCTGGATGGCATCAAGGTTCTGGACCTGAGCCGGGTGCTGGCCGGGCCCTGGTGCACCCAGACCCTGGCCGACCTGGGGGCGGACGTCTGGAAAATCGAGGCACCGGGGCACGGTGACGACACGCGCATCTGGACGCCGCCGGATGTCGACGGCGAGTCCACTTATTTTCTGTGCACCAATCGCGGCAAGCGGTCCGCGGCCGTCAATCTCAGGCATCCGCAGGGGCAGGCGCTGGTGCGGTCCCTGGCCGGGAAAGCCGACGTGCTGGTCGAGAACTACCGGCTCGGCGCGCTGAAGAAATTCGGGCTGGACTACGAGACCCTGTCGCAGACGAATCCCGGCCTGGTGTACTGCTCGATCTCGGGCTACGGGCGCACCGGGCCGCGCGCGGCCGAGCCGGGCTACGATTTCGTCATCCAGGCTGAAAGCGGGCTCATGTCCATAACGGGCGACGAAGAGGGCGAGCCCATGAAGCTGGGCGTGGCCATCACCGACCTGGTCACCGGCATGAATGCCGGACAGGCCGTGCTGGCCGCGCTGCTCGTGCGGCAGCGCACGGGCCGGGGGCAACTGATAGACCTGGCACTGCTCGACGGCGCGCTCAATGTTCTGGCGAACGTGGGCATGGGTTACCTGGCCGCCGGCCACATCCCCGAGCGTTTCGGCAACGCGCACCCCACCGTCGTGCCCTACCAGATCGTGTCCGCGTCAGACGGCCGATTCGCGTTGGCTGTGGGCAACGACACCCAGTTCATGTCTTTGTGCGCGGCGCTCGGCCGCGGTGAGCTCGCTGTCGACGAGCGCTACCGCACCAACCGCGCGCGGGTGCTGAATCGCGCCACGTTGCTGCCGGAGTTGGAGAAGACGCTGGCCACGGATACGCGCGCCAACTGGTTGGAAAAGATCCGCGCCGCCGGGGTGCCGGCTGGTTCGGTGCGCACTGTGCCGCAGGCGCTGGATGCGCCCGAGGTCAAGGCGCGCGGTCTTGTCGCTGATACGCCCGATTCACGTCATGGCAGTCTGCCGATCATGCGCTCGCCCCTGGCGTTGCGGGGGACGCCGCCACGTGAGCCTGTTGCGCCGCCGCGGCTGGGGGAGCATACGGACCAGATCCTGCGTGAGGTCCTGGGAGCAACCGTGGATGAGCTCGCCGCCTGGAGGGATGCGGGGGCGATTACGTAGGGGGCTGCGTTGTCGTGGTGGCCCGCCTCCCGAAACCGCCCCTGGTCCGGCTTTCAGGCAACCACATCACGCGCCAGGAAACAACCGCTCCGCGATGTCCCGGAGATTCCGCACCGCCGCTGTCTCCGCATCCGGATTCCATGCCAGTGAAATCCCGATCGACGCGCTCGCCGGGTAATCCGACAGAGTCTTGTACACCACCTGCGAACTGGCGAATCGGCGATTGATGGACGGTACCAGGGCGACCCCCAGGCCTGCTTCGACCAAGCTCAGGACGGTCTGCACCTGCACCGCTTCCTGGACCACCCTGGGGGTGAAACCGCACAACTGGCAGGCGTGGATCGCCGCCATGCGCAGGCCCGCGGCGTTCGGCTCCGCATACAGGACGAAGCCCTCGTCGGCCAGATCCCGGAGGCGCACTGGAGCCGGCCCCGCCAGCGTGTGCCCCTTGGGCAGGGCCAGATCATAGTGTTCTGTTTGCAGCGACCGCATCAGTGTGCCCGCATGCGACGATACCGGGACGCGCACCACGCCGACATCCAGGCTTTCATCTTCCAGCATCTGCATGATGCGCAAGGATGTGGCCTCCTGCAGCGCCAGTTGCACGCCGGGGTGGCTCTGGCGGAATCGCGAGAGGATCTTCGGAAGCACGAAATGTATGGCCGATCCGACGAAGCCCACACGCAGTGTGCCGCCGTCGCCGGTGGATGCGGCGCGCGCGGCCTGCTGGAACTGGGCGGCGTGGAACAGGGCGCGGCGCGCGTCGGCGAGCGCCGCCTTGCCGCTTTCCGTCAGCGTCACGCCGTCTTTGCCCCGGGTGAAGAGCGTCACGCCCAGTTCGGTCTCCAGTTTGCGTATGGAAACGGAAAGGGGCGGCTGGGAGATATGCAGCTTCTTCGCGGCGCGGTGGAAGCTCAGCGTTTCCGCGAGCACCACGAATTGCCGCAGGTGTCGGAAGTCCATGAGGCGGAGGAAAGAGAAATCGCGATATCGGTATCGATATCGCGATCATATATCAGCCCGCCGCCACAGCCGCCTGGCGCGGGGCGTGATCCGCCGCGTGGGCGTTGCACACCACCGGCACCTCGTTGCCGTCCTTGTCATACAGCTTGCCGTCGACCATGCGGTCGCCGTCGTTCAGGCAGGCCAGGTCGGTGTCGCGCAGGATGCGCGTCGTGCCGGCCACGAAGACTGACTGCTGGTCGGAGTTGCCGAGGCTGATGTGGTTGAACGCCAGGTTCAAGAGTATGGCCACCACTGCCGCCGAGCTGATGCCGGAGTGGAAGATCGTCGCGAACCAGGCGGGGAAGTGGTTGTAGAAGGTGGGGGCGACGATGGGGATCACGCCAGCGCTGATGGATGTGGCGACGATGACCAGGTTCATGTTGTTGCGGTATTCCACCCGGGCCAGGGCGCGGATGCCGCTGGCGGCCACGGTGCCGAACAGCACCACGCCGGCACCGCCCAGCACGGCGGTGGGCACTGACGCCACCACGCGGCCCATCACCGGCAACAGACCCAGGCCGATCAGGATCAGCCCGCCGAACGACACCGCGAACCGGCTCTTGATGCCGGTGACGGCCACCAGGCCCACGTTCTGCGCGAACGCGCTTTGCGTGAACGCGCCGAATATCGGGGCGATCATGCTGGAAAGCATATCGGCGCGCAGGCCGTTGCCCAGGCGATGCGAGTCGATCTTGGCGTCGATGATGTCGCCCACGGCCAGGATGTCGGCCGACGTTTCCACCATTGTCACGATGATGACGATGAACATGGAAACGATGGCCGCGGCGTGAAACGTGGGGAAACCGAAGTGGAACGGGATCGGCACGGCCAGGGTCGGGCCGTGGCTGACCTGGGAGAAATCCGCCTGCCCCGTGAAGAGGGCGATGACGGTGCCGATGATCATGGCGAGCAGGATCGACAAGCGCGAGATCGCGGCGCTCCCCAGCTTGCTGAGCAGCAGCACGATCAGCAGGGTCAGCGCGGCCAGGCCGATGTTGCCCATGCTGCCGAAGTCGGGTGCGTGGGGGTTGCCGCCCATGGCCCATTGCGCGGCGACCGGCATCAGGGTCAGGCCGATGGTGGTGATCACGGAGCCGGTCACCAGGGGCGGGAAGAACCGGATCACCTTCGAGAACAC
>DASTNK010000011.1:0-19238 GCA_035720945.1 Burkholderiaceae bacterium | reverse complement strand
GGATGTAGCTCTCGTACAGCAGCCCCAGCACGATGTAGACCGAGATCAGGGCTGCGGCGATCAGGTAGGGCTGCGTGGCCAGCGATTCGCCGAACGCCTTGGCGGTGCCCTGGAACGACCCGCTGAGTGTCTGCGGGATGTTCATGTCGGCCCGGGCGTGCCGGATGGCGTCGACGGCCTGACCCAGTGCTACGCCCGGCGCCAGATTGAACGACAGGGTGACCGCCGGGAACTGTCCCTGGTGGTTGATCGACAGATAGCCGGTCTTCGATGTGTTCACCGTCACGAAACTCGAGAGCGGAACCAGGTCTCCGGAGATCGGCGATCGGACATACAGCGTGCGGAACAGATCGGAGTCTTTCTGCAGTTGCGGCGTGGCCTCCAGCACCACCTCGTAGCTGTTGAGCTGGGTGAAGAACTGCGCCACCTGGCGTTGGCCGATGGCGTCATAGATGGTGGAGTCGATCATGGCCGGCGTGATGCCGAAGGTCGAGGCGCGCGCGCGATCGATCGTCACCACAGCTGTGGCGGCTTGGTTCTGCTGGTCCGTCGCCACGTCGGTGAGCTCGGGCAATTGTCGAAAACGCGCAAGCAGCCGTGGGGCCCAGGTGTTGAGCTCGTCTAGGTTGGCGTCGGTCAACGTGTATTGATATTGCGTGCGCGAGAGTCGCCCGCCCACGTTGATATCCTGGCCGGCTTGAAGGAACAACCGTGCGCCTTCGACCTTCTCGAGCTTGGGCCGCAGCCGGTCGATGATCTGGTTCGCGCTGACTGTGCGGCCCTGGTCCTTTGGCCTCAAGCCGATGAAGAAGGTGCCGGTGTTGAATGTGGTGCGGCCGGCGCTCATTCCGAATGTCGCCACGTCGGGGTCCTGCCGAACCACATCGGCGAGTGCCTCCATGCGCCGGGACATCGCGCCAAAGGACGTGTCTTGCGGGCCTTCGGCGAAGCCATGGATATAGCCGGTGTCCTGCTGGGGAAAGAATCCTTTGGGAATCGTGATGAACAGCGCGACGGTGGCCAGGAGCGTGGCCAGGAACGAGCACAGTGTGAGAAACGGGTGGCGCAGCACCCAGTGCAGGCCGCGCCGATAGCCTGCGAGCATATGGTCGAAGCCGCGCTCGAAAACCAGATACACCCTGCCGTGGGAAGCGCGGTCATAATGCCGGATGAAGCGTGAACACAGCATGGGCGTGAGCGTGAGCGACACGATGACCGACACCAGGATGGTCAGGGCGACGGTCACCGCGAATTCACGAAACAGCCGACCAACGATTCCACCCATGAGCAGCAGCGGAATGAAGGCGGCCACCAGCGATACGGAAATCGACACGATGGTGAAGCCGATTTCACCCGCGCCCTTGTAGGCGGCTTCAAGCGGCGACATGCCTTCTTCGATATGTCGGTAGATGTTCTCCAGCATGACGATGGCGTCGTCCACCACAAAACCCACGGAAATGGTCAGGGCCATCAGCGAAAGATTGTCCAGGCTGTAGCCCAGCAGGTACATCACGACCGCGGCCCCCAGGATCGCCATGGGCACAGTGACCGCTGGAATCAGGGTGGCCGGGACGCTGCGCAGGAACATGAAGATGACCAGCGTGACCAGGGCGATGGACAGCAGCAGCGTCATTTCAACGTCGAACACCGAGGCCTTGATGTTCTGCGTCCGGTCGATCAGCGTGCTGACATGCACGGATGCGGGCAGCGAGGCCTCGATGCGGGGCAGCGCCGCCTTGATGCGCCGGACGGTTTCGAGCACGTTGGCGCCGGGCTCCTTGTGGATGCCGATGATGAGCGAGCGTCCGTTGATGGGCGCATCAGTCTTGGGCGCGGCCTTGCCGGCGAAAGCCCAGGCGGCTTGCTTCACGTCCTCGGGGCCGGGAATGGCGCGGCCGATGTCCCGCACGCGTATGGGGGCGCCATGCCGATAGGCGAGGATGGTGTCGTTCCACTTTGCCGCTTCTGTTAGTTGGTCGTTGGTGTAGACGGTGAAGCTCTGATGGTCTCCGTCCAGTGTGCCTTTGGGCTGACTGACGGTGGTTTCGGCGATCACCCCCCGGATATCCTCGAGCGTGAGCCCCATGGACGCGAGCTTCCGCGGGTCCACCTGGATGCGGATGGCAGGCTTCTGCTCACCGAAGATGTTGACCTGGCCCACGCCTTGAATGCGCGAAATCTGCTGTGCCAGCAGATTGTCCGCATAATTGTCGACCTCGATCAGTGGCATGGCTCTGGACTGCACCGAGAGGATCAGGATGGACCAGTCGGCTGGATTGATCTTGCGGAAGCTTGGCGGGCTGGGAAGATCGTGCGGCAGTTGTCCGGCGGCGGCGTTGATGGCGGCCTGGATGTCCAGCGCGGCCGCGTCGATATTGCGGTTCAGATTGAATTGCAGCGTGATCTGCGTCGTACCCAGCGCACTGATCGATGTCATCTGATCCAGACCCGGGATCTCTGAGAATTGCCGTTCCAGCGGCTGCGCCACTGTGGATGCCATGGTTTCCGGGTTGCCGCCAGGGAGGCTGGCCGAGACCAGTATGGTGGGGAAATCCACCTGGGGCAGCGGCGCCACCGGCAACAGTCGCCATGCCACCATCCCGGCCAGCAGCAAGGCCAGGGCCAGCAACGACGTGCCAATGGGCCGCTTGATGAAATTGGCTGAAATGCTCAATTCGAGCCGCTCCGGGGGTTCTCGGAACCCGTGCTTTCCGTCGCGCGATGGGGGGCTTCGGTAACGCGCGTGCCGGGCTTGAGCCGGTATTGACCGTCGATCACCACGCGCTGATCGGCTTGCAGCCCTTTGTCGATGATGGCGAGCCCCTGCTGCCTATGCGCGACGGTGATGGGCTGCATGTGGGCGATATCGTGCTTGTCCACCGTGTAGACATACAGTCCGTCGGGTCCGCGCTGCACGGCCGCCGCCGGGACGGTGATGGCGCCACGCCGTTCGCCGAGGACGAGCCGGACGTCAACATATTGCCCGGGCCACAAGTCATGCCCTGGATTGGGGAGCAACCCCTTGAGCATGATTGTGCCGGTGCTGGTGTCGATCTGGTTGTTCATCAACACGAGCTTGCCGTCGCCCAGCGAACGTGTGCCGTCGCGCGGGTACACGATGACGGCCAGCGGTTCGCCGGCGGCCATGGCGTGGTTGATGGCCAGGAATGAGTCGCCTGGAACCGTGAACACGACGGTGATGGGATCGATCTGGTTGATCACCACGAGACCGTTCGCATCGGTGGTGTGCACGATATTGCCTTGATCGACCAGGCGCGCGCCGACACGGCCGCTGATGGGTGCCGTGATGCGGGTGTAGCTGAGTTGGGTTGCCGCGTCGCTGATATGAGCCTGGTCGGCCTGGATGTCCGCGCGCAACTGTGCGACTTGGGAGCGCTGCGCATCCAGGATCTGGCGCGACGTGGCATTGAGCGTGATCAGTTTCTGGTAGCGGCGCAGGTCGAGCTCGGCGTTGGCCAGCAGGGCTTGGTCTTTGGCCAGTTGCGCCTTGGCCTGTTCCAGTTGCGCTTGCTGCGTGCGCGGATCCAACTGGGCAAGGAGTTGCCCGGCTTTGACATCCTGGCCTTCGCGAAAATCGATTTTCTCGAGTTGCCCATCGATGCGTGTGCGTACGGTGACGGTCTGGCGGGCGGTGACCGTACCGATGCCGGATAGATAATCGGGAATGTTCTGTTGTCGCGCACGGACTGTGGTCGCCACCACTGCGGGGGTTGCTTTGGCGGGCGTGTCGGCCACGCCGTCCCGCCGGTGCGTGAGGAGCCAGAAGCCGGCGATGACCAGCGCCAGCACGGGTAGGCCGGTCGCCTGCATGGATCGCCGTTTGGGAGAGAGGTGTGTCATGATGCTTCGCGAACGCATGAAAGCCGGCGCAATTCCGGGCGCCTCAAACCATACCGTAAGTAAAAAAAATAGTATAGGGCGTTAAACTGGGCATCTTCCCTATGGGTTGTCGTCGCTCCCGCGTCATCTGGCCCGTGAAGCGAAGTCCTTCAATCGGTGAACCCTGTTCAATTTTCATGTCTTCCCATCCCAACGTCGTTCTCGCGTCCAACAATCCCGGCAAACTGCGGGAGTTCTCGGCCATTCTGGACCAGGCCGGCCTTGTCATGGTGCCCCAAGGCCAGCTTGGCATTCCCGAGGCCGCCGAACCGTTCGCGACCTTCATCGAGAATGCCCTGGCCAAGGCGCGTCATGCCAGTGAACATGCCGGCATGCCGGCGCTGGCCGATGATTCGGGGTTGTGCGCGCGCGCCCTGGGCGGGGCGCCGGGTGTGTATTCGGCACGCTACGCCTCGATGGCCGGCGGCGAAAAATCCGACTCCGCCAACAATCGACGCCTGATCGGTGCCCTGGCAGGCCAGGCCGATCTCTCGGCTGTCTATGTGGCCGTCCTGGTGTACGTGCGAGCGGCCGACGACCCGCTGCCCATCATTGCGCAAGGGCTCTGGCACGGTGAAATCACCCTGGAACCCCGGGGAGATCATGGTTTTGGCTATGATCCCCATTTTTATCTGCCCGATCTGGGGCGCACCGCCGCCGAGCTCGACCCTGATGAAAAAAACCGCGTGAGCCACCGCGCCCGGGCACTGCGCGTATTGCTGGAATCCTTGCGTGAACAAGGTGGGGCCTGAGACATGCCGCGAGCTGTGATTCCCGCGGGCGTGGAGCCGGTGCGCATTCGTCCGGGCGGACGGGAGCCGGGCAGCATCCGGCTGACTAGCCTGCCGCCGTTGTCTCTGTACGTGCATGTGCCCTGGTGTGTGCGCAAGTGTCCATACTGTGACTTCAATTCCCATGAGGCAGGCGGGGAGCTTCCGGAAGAAGACTACCTGGCCGCTCTGCAGGCTGACCTGGAGCAATGCGTGCCACTGGTGTGGGGGCGGCAGGTCGTCTCCATCTTCATCGGCGGCGGAACGCCCAGCTTGCTTTCCGAACGGGCGGTGGATCGCATGCTGGCGATGTTCCGCGCCTGTTTGAATGTGTTACCGGATGCCGAGGTCACGCTCGAGGCCAATCCCGGCACGGCAGAAGCGGGGCGGTTCGAAGGCTATGCCCGTAGCGGGGTCAGACGTATTTCGCTGGGCATCCAGAGCTTCGACGACAAGGCGCTGGCCGCATTGGGTCGCATCCATGATGGCGCGCAGGCTCGACGGGCGATAGACATGGCGCAGCGCGCCGTCGAGCGCGTCAATCTAGACCTGATGTTCGCGCTGCCCGATCAGTCGCTGGACGGCTGCGCCCTCGATCTGCGCACCGCCATGTCGTATGGCACGGGTCACCTGTCGTTCTACCATCTGACACTCGAGCCGAATACGGTTTTCGCCAAGTATCCTCCCGCCGTGCCTGATGATGATCTGGCGGCGGAAATGCAAGAGCTGATCGCGGGGGAGACCGCCGCGTCGGGCTGGGAGCGCTATGAGGTGTCCGCCTACGCGCGATCCGGGCAGCGCTGCCTGCATAATGTGAATTATTGGGAGTTTGGTGATTACCTGGGCATAGGCCCGGGGGCGCATGCCAAGCTGTCGTTTCATGATCGCATCGTTCGGCGCGCCACGTTGAAGAACCCCGTGTCCTGGATGGCCAAGGCCCCTCTGCGGGACGATAGCCACTTGGCCGAGAACCGCACCGTGGGCGCGCGGGATCTGCCGTTCGAGTTCATGCTCAATGCGCTGCGGCTGAAACAAGGTGTCATGGCCTCGACATTCGCTCAACGCACTGGGTTGTCCCTGTTGGCGGTAGCCCCCGCGCTCGAACGCGCACGTGCCAAGGGGCTATTGGAATCCGATCCGCAATGGCTGACGGCCACTCCGATGGGATGGCGTTTTCTGAATGACTTGCTGGCGGAATTTCTGCCTTGACGAGGTTGGTTCGCACCAAAATGGTGCTATTATGCCTCATTAATTGCACTATTTTGGTGCATTATCTGGTGAGACATACCTTGCCGCACCCGTTTGCATCGACGCTGGCCCGGGGCCGCGATGTAATGGGATTTTCGGAAATTGGCACGATTATTGCTTGTATAAATCGAGTCTATCTCCCGGTACCTATTTCCTTTTTCAGGAGCATTTATGTCGACTCCCGACGATATCATCAAGATGATTGCAGAGCGCGAAGTCGCGTTCGTCGACTTCCGCTTCAGCGATACGCTGGGGCGTGAGCATCATGTCAGCGTTCCGGCCCACGCTGTGGACGAAGACAAACTCGAGACGGGCCAGGCGTTCGACGGATCGTCCATCCCCGGCTGGAAGGGTATCGAAGCGTCCGACATGGCGCTGATCCCCGATCTGAACACGGCCCGCATGGACCCGTTCCGTGAAGAAAACACGTTGATCCTGACCTGCGATGTGGTCGAACCGTCTGATCTCAAGGGCTATGATCGCGATCCGCGCTCGATCGCGCGCCGCGCGGAGGCCTACCTGAAGTCCAGCGGCATTGGCGACGCCGCGTACTTCGGTCCGGAACCCGAATTCTTCGTTTTCGACGGCGTGACCTGGGATGACAACATGTCAGGTTGCTTCGTGAAAGTGCGCTCCGACGAAGCGCCCTGGTCGCGTGGCATCGACTCCGACTCCGGCAATCACGGCCATCGCCCGGGCGTCAAAGGCGGCTATTTCCCCGTTCCGCCCGTCGACTCGTTCCAGGACATGCGTTCGGAAATGTGCCTGTTGCTCGAACAACAGGGCGTTCCGGTCGAAGTCCATCACCACGAGGTCGCCGCACCGGGCCAGCTCGAAATCGGCACGAAGTTCAGCACCCTGGTGCAGCGCGCCGACTGGAACCAGATCCTGAAGTACACGGTGCACAATGTCGCCCATGTGTACGGCAAGACGGCCACATTCATGCCCAAGCCCATCGTCGGCGACAACGGTTCGGGCATGCACGTGCATCAGTCGGTCTGGAAGGATGGCCAGAATCTGTTCGCCGGCAACGGTTACGCGGGCCTGTCCGAGTTCGCGTTGTACTACATCGGTGGCATCATCAAGCATGCGCGCGCGCTCAACGCGCTGACCAACCCGGGCACCAATTCGTACAAACGCCTGGTGCCGCACTTCGAGGCCCCGGTCAAGCTGGCGTATTCGGCGCGCAATCGCTCGGCGTCGATCCGCATTCCGTATGTGGGCAGCCCCAAGGCGCGTCGTGTCGAGGCCCGCTTCCCCGATCCGCTGGCCAATCCGTACCTGGCGTTCTCGGCATTGCTGATGGCCGGCCTGGATGGCGTGCAGAACAAGATCCACCCCGGCGATCCCGCCGACAAGAACCTGTACGATCTGCCGCCGGAAGAAGATGCGAAGATCCCGACTGTGTGCTCCTCTCTGGAGCAGGCGGTTGAGTCGCTGAATCAGGATCGTGAGTTCCTCACCCGTGGCGGCGTGTTCAGCAATGACATGCTCGATGCGTACATCGATCTGAAAATGGCGGAAATCACCCGCCTGCGCATGACGACCCATCCGGTCGAGTTCGATCTGTATTATTCCCTCTAAGGCCAGCCCGGCGCGGGCCCCCAGGGGGCTCGTGATGCCGGCGGTGCCGGGGCGCGGGGAGGGTTCCCGCGCCCGTTCAGGTTCAGACATGGATCCAGCTGCTCTCGACCTGCTCTCGACCGGTGTCGTCCTGCTCGATGAGCAGGCGGCGATCCGTCACGTCAATGTTTCCACCGAGGAACTGATCGGACGGTCGCGCCGGCAGTTGCTCGGTTCGGCGGGCGATGCGTGGTTCGAGGCCGATGCGGGCTGGAAATCACATTTCGCGCGCGCGGTGCGGGGCGAACTGGGTGTCGTGAGCCAGGACGTGCCGGTCTTGCGTTCCGGGCGTATGCTCAATCTTTCCATTGTGCCACTGCACGCCCAACCCTGGGCGGCTGTGCTGGAATTGCGTCCGGTCGATCAGCACGCCGCGCTGGAGCGCCAGCAGCTTTTGGCCCGGGAGCTGGATGTGCAGCGCGAATCGTTGCGCAATCTCGCCCACGAAATCAAGAATCCACTTGGCGGCCTGCGTGGCGCCGCGCAACTCGTGGAGGCCGAATTCGACGTGCCGGGCCTGCGCGATTACACGCGCGTCATCATCGCCGAGGCGGATCGCCTCAGTACGTTGGTCGATCGTCTGCTTGTCTCGCAAGGCCAGCCCCGGTTGACTGAAAAATTCAACGTTCATGAAATCTGTGAGCGCGTCTATACGCTGGTCGCCGCGGAATTCGGCGCCGATGTGCGGTTGCTGCGCGATTACGATGCGTCGGTGCCCGACCTTCGTGGAGATGCCTCGCGGCTATTGCAGTCGTTGCTGAATATCGTGCGCAACGCCGCGCAGGCTCTGGTCGAGAATCCTTCGGCTATCCAGCGCTGCGTCATTGTGCGCACACGCGTGGGCCGTCAGCCGGCCATGCCCGCCCATGGGGGGGCCCTCGGTCTGATCATTTCCGTTGTGGACAACGGCCCGGGTGTGCCGGTCGAACTGCGTGACCGGATATTTCATCCCTTGGTCACCGGCCGAGCCCAGGGCACGGGTCTTGGGCTGAGCCTGGCCCAGGAATATGTGCAACAGATGGGCGGTCTGCTGGAATTCGATTCCGATCCCGGACACACCGAATTCCGTCTTATCTTGTCTCTGGAGCGCGCATGAAACCCGTCTGGGTCGCCGACGATGATCAAAGCATTCGCTGGGTGCTGGAGAAAGCGCTGGCGCGGGTGTCGATCCCGTGCCGTTGTTTTGCCTCGGGGGACGAGGTGCTCGAGGCACTCGAATCCGAGACGCCCTCGGTCCTGGTCACCGATATCCGGATGCCGGGAGGCGACGGGCTCGCTCTGCTGGGGCGTGTCAAGGCGCTTCATCCGACCCTGGCTGTCATCGTCATGACCGCCTACACCGATCTGGACAGCACGGTCGCCGCGTTCCAGCGCGGCGCGTTCGAGTATCTGGTCAAACCGTTCGATCTCAACATGGCGGTGTCCCTGATCCAGCGCGCGCTGCGGGAAAACGAATCCTTGGGAGATTCCATTCCGGCCGAGGTGTCCGGGGCGGATGGCGTGGCGGATCGGCTGCTGGAGAGCGGTGGCAAAGCTGAAGCCCTGGATGCCAACGGGCGTCGCCAAGCCGGGAGCGAACCCACCGGGTTCGGCGCCGTCCGCTCTTTGGCTGTCGAGGCGCCGGAGAGCGGCGGTTCGCGGGGCGGGGGAGGCGCGAGAGTGATGATGCAGTCGTCGTCGCCGGCGATGCAAGATGTCTTTCGCGCCATCGGCCGCTTGGCCGCGTCGCCAGCCAGTGTGTTGATCACCGGTGAATCGGGAACCGGCAAGGAACTGATCGCCCGCGCGCTGCATGAACACGGGGTGCGCGCCAAAGGGCCGTTCATCGCCGTCAACGCCGCAGCGATCCCGCGCGATCTGCTCGAGGCCGAGCTGTTCGGCCACGAGCGGGGGGCTTTCACCGGCGCGACACAGTTGCGGCGGGGTCGGTTCGAGGCGGCCCACGGAGGGACACTGTTCCTGGATGAAATCGGCGATATGTCGCTGGAACTACAGACGCGCCTGCTACGCGTGTTGGCACAGGGCAGTTTCTATCGGGTCGGAGGATCCCAGGCCATCGATGTGGACGTGCGCATCGTGGCGGCCACGCATCAGCCCCTGGAGCGATTGGTCGCGGAGCATGCGTTCCGCGAGGATTTGTTTCATCGGTTGAATGTCATTCGGCTGCGCCTGCCGCCGCTGCGCGAGCGCCGGGACGATATTCCGGCCCTGGCAGGTCTGTTTCTGAAGAACAGCGCCGAGGAACTGCGCGTACCTGTGCGGCGCCTGAGCCCAGCGGCCCGACAGGTTCTGTGTGATTTCGATTATCCGGGAAACATCCGTCAACTGGAGAATTTCTGTCATTGGGTCACGGTCATGTCGGCGGGCCAGCTCGTCGACGCCAAGGATTTGCCACCGGAACTGTCGCACCCGGTTCCCGCGGAGAGCCGGGTGGCAGCCGCGGTCAGCGTTGGATCGCAACCGCCGCCGCCAGCCGAGATGACCTGGCTGGAACTTCTGGCTGCGGAGGTGACGGCCCGCCTGTCCCGTGGAGAGCCAGCACTCATGTCATCGCTGACGCGGGATTTTGAACGCGTCATTCTGGAAGCCGCCTTGCGTCATAGCCAAGGCCGGCGCGCCGAGGCGGCACAGCGATTGGGAATCGGACGCAACACGCTGACGCGCAAGCACAAGGAACTGGGGATGGATGACGGTTCCGAAGAGACGGGGTCGGCGTAGCATCGAGCGTTCCGGCATATGCCCGGCACATGCCAGGCGACTTCGACAAGCACCGCGAACGGCTGGTGGTGGCCGCGGAGTCGTCTTGTCACGGTGGGTTAAAATGAGCCATTCCCATGGTTGGCGTCAAGAATCCTCTGAATCAGAGGATCCTTGACGGTCGGCATTCTCGCGCCGGCCGTCTGGGCCGCCACGACTTTCATTGTGCGATATGGCAGCATTCAATTCCGAACAGGTTCTCAGTGTCCATCACTGGAACGACACGTTGTTTTCCTTCACCACCACGCGCGATGCCGCACTCAGGTTCCATAACGGCCACTTCGTCATGCTGGGCCTGGAGGTCGATGGCAAGCCGCTCACGCGCGCCTACAGCATCGCCAGCGCCAATTATGAAGACAACCTGGAATTCCTCAGCATCAAGGTGCAGAACGGGCCGTTGACGTCGCGCCTGCAGCACCTGAAGGCGGGTGACTCGGTGTTGGTCAGCCGCAAGCCGGTCGGATCACTGCTGGTCGATGACCTCAAACCCGGCAAGAACCTGTATCTGTTCGCCACCGGCACCGGCCTGGCACCGTTCTTAAGCATCATCAAGGACCCGGATGTCTACGAACGCTTCGAGAAGGTCGTGCTGATACACGGCGTGCGTTTCGCCAATGAGCTCGCCTACGCCGATTTCATCCAAGGCGAATTGCCCCGGAATGAGTACTTTGGCGAATCGGTGCGGAACAAGCTCGTGTACTACCCGACCGTGACACGGGAGCCGTTCCGGAACCAAGGACGGATCACGCATCTGGTGGAAACGGGTCGGTTGTTCAAGGACATCGGCCTGCCGCCCCTGAATCCCGAGACCGACCGGGCCATGCTCTGCGGCAGCCCTCACATGCTTGCCGATATCGGCGGCATGCTCGATGCGCGTGGTTTCGTGGTGTCTTCCGGGGTGGGGCATGCGGGCGACTATGTCATTGAACGCGCCTTCGTCGAGAAATAAAACGCCTTCTCCGAGAAATAAATCCGATCTGCGCGCCTGAAAGCCTTTTAATGTTAGCTATAGATGATTAAACTCTGATAGTTGTTGACGTTTTCACATCTTCAGAGACAAATCACCATGGCAAAACAAATCATCCACACCGACAAGGCGCCGGCGGCGGTCGGACCGTATTCCCAGGCGGTCGCAACCAATGCGGGGCGAACCGTCTACCTGTCCGGGCAAATCGGGCTGGAACCGGGCACCGGCGAACTGATTTCCGAAAACTTCGAGGGCCAGGTGCGCCAGTCGTTCGCGAACATGCAGGCCGTCATCGAAGAGGCGGGCGGGACACTGGCTGACATCGTCAAACTCACTTTATTCTTGACCGATCTCAGCAAGTTCGCGAGCGCCAACGCCATCATGGCCGACGTGATTCCCCAGCCGTTCCCCGCGCGCTCGACCCTTGGTGTGGCGAGTCTGCCCAAGGGCGCGCAGTTCGAAGTGGAAGCCGTCGTCGTTCTTTCCTAACCGATTCGGTTCTCCAGTCATGTCTTCCGTGGCACGGCCCCGTGGCCGCGCAGCGCAGGCCTCGGGGGCGTCGCCCACAGAAGCCCGGCTCCGGCAATTGGGGCTGCGCAGCGCCGAGGATTTCGTCGTGCATCTTCCGCTGCGCTACGAGGACGAAACCCGGGTCACGCCCGTGTCGTCCCTGCGGCCGGGCATGACCGCGCAGGTGGAGGGGCATGTCGTGGACTCTGACGTGCAGTACCGGCCGCGACGCCAGCTTCATGCCACCCTGGCCGACGAAACCGGCACCTTGAATCTGCGCTGGCTCAATTTCTACGGCAGCCAGCAGAAGCAACTGGAACCCGGCCGCTTGCTGCGCGTGCGCGGCGAGGTGCGGGCGGGTTTTTCGGGGCTGGAAATGGTGCACCCCAAGGTTGGCCGTGCCGAAGGAGCGCTGCCCGAATCCCTCACCCCCGTGTATCCCACCACGCAGGGTCTGACGCAGCTGACGCTCAGGCGTCTCATCGATGATGCGCTCAAGCGCGCCGATTTGTCCGACACCCTGCCCGAGGCCATTCGGTTGCAATATGGGTTGGTGCCGTTCAACGAGGCCATCGAATTCCTTCATCATCCGCCGCCGGACATTTCGTATTCCGAATTGGTCGAGCATGAACATCCAGCCTGGCGTCGTATCAAGTTCGACGAATTGTTGGCGCAGCAGCTGGCGCTGGCGGCGGCCAGGGCACGGCGGCGCGCGCAGCATGCCCGGCCTCTGTTGGCTGACAAAGGGCTGGTCGATCGTTTTCGGGGCAGCCTGCCATTTTCATTGACGCCGGCACAGATTCGCGTGGTGGCCGAGATCGGTGCCGATCTCGGCCGCGATTTCCCCATGCTGCGCCTGTTGCAGGGGGATGTGGGCAGCGGCAAGACTGTCGTGGCCGCCTTGGCCGCGGCGCAAGCCATGGATGCTGGCGCGCAGGTGGCGATCATGGCCCCGACTGAAATTCTGGCGGAACAGCATTTTCGCAAACTCGTCGGGTGGCTGGAGCCGCTGGGCGTTCGGGTCGCCTGGCTCACCGGAAGTCAGAAGACCGGGGAGCGCCGCGCCAGCGCTGGACGCATCGCCAATGGTGACGCACAACTGGTGGTGGGCACTCAGGCGCTCATTCAAGACAAGGTCGAGTTCGCGGATCTGGGCCTGGTCATTCTCGACGAACAGCACCGGTTCGGTGTCGATCAGCGATTGAGCCTGAGCCGCAAGGGTGAAGCCGGTTCCCCATTGGACGAGTGGGTTCCGCACCAGTTGCACATGAGCGCCACGCCGATTCCCCGTAGTCTGGCCATGACGTTCCTCGCCGACCTCGACGTCTCGGTCATAGACCAGTTGCCGCCAGGGCGCCAACCCGTGCTGACCAAGCTGGTGGTCGATACACGCCGCGACGAGGTGCTCGATCACGTCGCCGATGAGGTGCGCCAGGGCAGGCAAGCCTACTGGGTCTGCCCGCTGGTCGAGGAAAGCGAGGCCCTGCAGTTGCAGACCGCCGTGGACACTCATCTGGCGTTGACGGCCGCCTTGCCAGATTTACGTGTGGGATTGGTTCACGGGCGGTTGCCGGCATCGGACAAGAACCAGGTCATGCACGCGTTCCAGGCTGGTGACATCGACGTTCTGGTGGCCACGACCGTGATCGAAGTCGGCGTGGACGTGCCCAACGCCTCGCTGATGGTGATCGAGCACGCTGAACGGTTCGGTCTGGCGCAGTTGCACCAACTGCGCGGCCGGGTTGGCCGGGGATCGGCCCGATCGGCCTGCGTGCTGCTGTACCAGGCGCCACTGTCCCTGATCGCGCGGCAGCGTCTGCGCGCCATGTACGAAACGACGGATGGTTTCGAGATCGCCCGCCGCGATCTGGAGCAGCGCGGCCCCGGAGAGTTCCTGGGGGTGCGGCAGTCTGGCGCCACACTGTTTCGCTTTGCGAATTTCGAAACCGACGGACAACTGGTCGAGCTGGCGCGCGAGGCGGCGGCGGAATTGAACAATCATTTCCCGGACTGGGCCGGCGTGCATTTGCGGCGCTGGGCCCGTGGCCGGGAGGATTTCCTGCGCAGTTGATGTGCACAGCCTTATTTCACTCTGGAAAGCGATATGACTCTGACGGAACTCAAATACATTGTGGCGGTGGCCCGGGAGCGTCATTTCGGGCGCGCCGCCGAGGCTTGTTTCGTGAGTCAGCCCACCTTGTCCGTCGCGATCCGCAAACTCGAGGATGAACTGGGTGTGGTGCTGTTCGAGCGCGGTGGTTCCGAGGTGGGCATCACACCAATCGGCTTGCGGGTCGTCACCCAGGCGCAACGTGTTCTGGAAGAGGGCGCCAATCTGCGCGAGATCGCCCGCCAAGGCCATGACCCGTTGGCTGGGCCGTTGCGCGTGGGTGTGATCTACACCATCGGGCCTTACCTGCTGCCCCGTCTCGTGCCCACTCAGATCGCAGCCACACCTCAGATGCCGCTGCTGCTGCAAGAGAACTACACCACACGATTGCTCGAATTGCTGCGTCAGGGCGAGATCGACTGCGCCATCGTGGCGCTTCCCCTGCCGGAGTACGGCCTGATGGTGCGGCCGCTATATGACGAGCCGTTTCTTGTGGCCGTGCCGCGCCATCACGCCTGGGCGAAACGCAAGGAAATCCATTCATCCGAGCTCAAGGATGAAACCATGTTGCTGCTGGGAACCGGGCATTGTTTCCGCGATCAGGTGCTCGAGGTCTGCCCCGAGCTTTCGCGGTACTCGGCCTCTAGTGAAGGGATACAACGCACCTTCGAGGGTTCCTCGCTCGAGACCATCCGGCATATGGTCGCGGCGGGCATTGGCATCACGGTGCTGCCCGCCAGTTCACTGTCGATGCCGGGCATGCAGAGCGATCTGCTGGCCTACATCCCGTTCAAGACGCCGGTGCCCGACCGGCGTGTGGTGCTGGTGTGGCGCAAGAGTTTCCCTCGTCCCACGGCTATCGAGGCGCTGATCACTTCCGTGCACGCCTGTGGCTTGCCCGGGGTGAATTACGTCAGCGACGCGCAAGCGCACGAATTGGTCGAGGCCTGATCGCCTGGGCCCAAAACCGGTGTCGGCGCCGGTTTTTCGCGGTGCCTTTTTAGTGTATCCTTGCCCGGAACTAAAAAGGGAGGCTTTATGAAAATTCGTTTCACGCCTATCGTTGCTGCGTTGGGCATCACTGTTGGCATGCTGGTTTCTTCCGGAGCCAATGCGGCCGGCACCATCAAGATCGCTGTCGCGGGTCCGTTCACGGGGCCTCTCACGCAATACGGCGGCATGGTCAAGCAGGGCGTCGACACTGAAGTCGAAAAAGTGAACGCCGCCGGCGGCGTTCTCGGGAAGAAGCTCGAGGTAGTCGTCATGGACGATGGCTGCGAGCCCAAGCAGGCGCCGGTGGTGGCCAACCGCGTCGTCAATGACGACATCCATTACGTTGTGGGCCATGTGTGCTCGGGCGCCACCATCGCCGCCACCGACATCTACAACAACAACGGGGTGCTGATGATCTCGCCGTCGGCCACGTCGCCGCTGGTCACGGATGGCAAGCACTACGACATGATCTTCCGCACCATCGGTCGCGACGATCAGCAAGGCCCGGTGGCCGGCAAGTTCATCGCCGACAAGATCAAGCCCAAGCGCGTGGCCGTCCTGCATGACAAGCAGTCGTATGGCCAGGGTATCGCCACGGCTGTGAAGAACGAGCTGAAGAAAGATGGCGTCGACGTCGTTCTGTTCGAAGGCATCAATGCCGGCGAAAACGATTATTCCGCCGTCATCACCAAGCTCAAGTCGCTCAATGTCGATTTCGTCTACTACGGCGGCTACCATCCCGAAATGGGCCTGCTGCTGCGCCAGGGCTCGGAGCAAGGCTTGAAAGCCCGCTTCATGGGGCCCGAGGGTGTGGGCAATTCACAAATCGCAGGCATCGCCGGTCCCGCGGTGGAAGGCATGCTGCTCACGCTGCCGGCCGACTTCACCAAGAACCCAGAGAACGCGGCCATCGTCAAAGCGTTCAAGGACAAGGGGCGTGATCCCGGTGGGGCGTTCCAGCTCACCTCGTATGCTGCCATGGAATCCATCGTGGCCGGCATCAAGGGTGCCGGTGTCGACGACCCCGTCAAGGTCGCCGCCTACCTGCACTCCCATCCCGTCAACACCCCCATTGGCAAAGTCGCCTGGAACAAACAGGGCGATCTGACCCAGTTCAAGTTCGACGTTTTTGTCTGGCACAAGGACGGTTCCAAGACCGTTTATTAATAATCGGCGGGCTCGCGCACCAGCCCCGGATAGGGCGGTTTGCGCGGGCCGACGTAAAGAAGCCGCCAGTCCGTTTCAGGGTTGGCGGCTTTTTTACCGATTATTGAGGGGACGCTGCTTTGTAGGTCAGATGCTCATTCGACTATACGTTTGCCCGTCCCGGCGTCGAACCAGTGCAGCGGATGCACCCCGTCTGAACCAACCGGGAATGCATCACCCACGCGCACCGGTTGATCGCGCGTCAGGCTGACGGGACAGCGCACCACCAGTTGTGTATCGCCGATGCGGCCGTGTATCAGTTGCTCGGATCCCAGCACTTCGACCATTTCGATGTCCACCGGGATGCCGGGCTTGCGCAGCCGCATGTGCTCGGGCCGAATGCCCAGGATGGCCTTGCGGCCGGCCAGATCCGCCGGCACCTGGGCGGGTTCGAGATCGAACGGCGTACCGTCCACGCCGCGGAGGGTTCTTTCCGGGCTGATCTCGACGGGAATCAGATTCATGGGTGGCGACCCGATGAAGCTGGCGACGAACGTAGACGCGGGGTTTTCAAACACCTCGATGGGTGTCCCGATCTGTTCAGCCACCCCTTTGTTCATGACCACCATGCGCTGGGCGAGCGTCATCGCCTCGACCTGGTCGTGCGTGACGTAGAGGCTGGTGGTCTTGAGCCGGCGATGCAGCTTCTGGATTTCCAGGCGCATCTGCACGCGCAATTTGGCGTCGAGGTTTGACAGCGGTTCGTCGAACAGGAATACCTTGGGTTCGCGCACGATGGCGCGCCCCATGGCCACACGCTGGCGCTGCCCGCCGGACAATTGGCCGGGTCGGCGCTCGAGCAGATGGCCGATTTCGAGGATCTCGGCCGCGCTGTCCACGCGGCGCTTGATGTCTTCCTTGTCGAGCTTGCGGATCTTCAATCCGTAGGCCATGTTCTGGAACACCGACATGTGCGGGTACAGGGCATAGTTCTGGAACACCATTGCGATGTCGCGCTCGGCCGGCTCCAGCGTGTTGACGACCTTGTCGCCAATGACGATGTCGCCGCCGGTGACCGTCTCGAGGCCCGCGACCATGCGCATCAGCGTGGATTTTCCACAACCGGACGGTCCCACGATGACGATGAATTCGCCATCGGTGACATCCATGCTGATGCCGTGGATCACGGCAACGCCGCCGGCATAGGTTTTGGTGACGTTGCGAAAATTCAGTGTGGCCATGTTGTCTGGATTCCGGTGTTTCAGTGATGTTCGGAAGAATGTGGGGCTGGCTATTTTTCGGCGTCGACCAGGCCCTTGACGAACCATTTCTGCATCAGGATGACGACCGCCGCGGGCGGCAGCATGGCCAGCAGCGCCGTGGCCATGACCAGATTCCATGATGTCACACTGTCACCCCCCGCGATCATGCGCTGGATGCCGATCACGATGGGGTACATGTCCTCGTGCGTGGTGATGATCAAAGGCCACAGATACTGGTTCCAGCCGTAAATGAACTGGATCACGAACAACGCCGCGATGCTGGTCTTGGAAAGTGGGAAAAGAATGTCGCGGAAAAATCTCATGGGGCCGGCACCGTCGATGCGCGCCGCTTCGATGAGCTCGTCGGGGATGGTCAGGAAAAACTGCCGGAACAGGAAAGTGGCTGTTGCCGACGCGATAAGCGGCAGTGTCAGGCCCGCGTAGGTGTTCAGCATGCCCAGGTCGGCCACCACCTTGTAGGTGGGAGCGATGCGGACTTCCACCGGCAGCATGAGCGTGACGAAAATCATCCAGAAGAAGAACATCCGGAAGCGGAAGCGGAAGTACACCACGGCGAAGGCCGACAGCATGGAAATGACGATCTTGCCGATGGCGATCACCAGGGCCATGACGGTGCTGACCCACATCATGCGGGCCACGGGCACCGAGCCGCTGCCCTGCCCGAACAGCACGGATGCGTAGTTCTGCAGGAAGTGGCTGCCGGGCAGCAGCGACATCGGGGCGCGGGCCACTTCCTGTGCCGTCTGCGTGGAGGCCACGAACGTGACATACAGTGGAAAGGCCACGATGGCCACGCCAAGAAGCAGGATGACGTGGGAGAAGATGTCCAGATAGGGGCGGCGTTCGATCATGGTGGTGCCTTGAGGGCCGTGTCAGTAATTGACCTTTCGGTCGATGTAGCGGAACTGGATCACGGTCAGCGCCACGACGATGATCATCAGGATCACCGACTGGGCGGCGGATGACCCGATGTCCATACCCTTGAACCCCGCGTTGTACACCTGGTAGACCAGGATGGACGTGGAGTTGCCCGGGCCACCCTGGGTCATGACGTCGATGATGGCGAAGGTGTCGAAGAACGAATAGATGACGTTGATGATCAGCAGGAAGAAGGTCGTGGGCGACAACAGGGGGAACACGATGGTCCAGAAGCGCCGGAACGGCGACGCTCCGTCGATGGCGGCCGCTTCGATCAGTGATCGCGGAATGGACTGAAGCCCGGCCAGGAAGAACAGGAAGTTATAGGAAATCTGCTTCCACACCGACGTGAGCACCACCAGCGTCATGGCATCGTGGCCGTTGAGCCGCGGATTCCAGTGAAAGCCCATTTCGGCCAGATACACGGCCAGGATACCGACAGCCGGTGAAAACAGGAACAGCCACAGCACGCCGGCCACGGCGGGCGCCACGGCGTAAGGCCAGATCAACAGGGTCTTGTACAGCCCGGCGCCCTTGACAACGCGGTTGGCCATGACGGCCAGCAGCAGGGCAATGGCCAGGCCGGAAATGGCGACCAGCAACGAAAACTCGGTGGTCACCTTGAAGGAATTGATGTAGTCCGGATTCGAGAACAGGTCGATGAAGTTCTGCCAACCTACGAATTGGGAGGACAGGCCGAACGCGTCTTCGAGACGGAACGACTGCCACATGGCCTGGCCGGCCGGCAGGAAGAAGAAGACAACGGTGACGGCCAGTTGCGGGATCAGCAAAAGGTAGGGCAGTGTTTTATGAGAGAAGACGACGCGTTTTTCCATATTCCGCTTTGTTTAGTTGTGCGCTCGCCCGCGCCTGACAGGCGCCGCGTCCGTGCCCCGCATCGGTCCAGGGGCTGACCCGGTTCCGCGTCATACCGCGCCCATCGGCGGCCAAGAGTATGCGAAAACCCTGCATTCTTGCATATCCCCCAAAGTGGTGCGCCCCGCGTACGGGGC
>DASTNK010000010.1:0-9892 GCA_035720945.1 Burkholderiaceae bacterium | reverse complement strand
TACCAGCCCGTCACCATCGAGCCGCGTGAAGTCACGCCTCGCGTGGTGCGTGAAGAGAACTACGGAATAGGGCGCTAGAGCATGGCCGAAATCAAGAATTACACCCTGAACTTCGGGCCGCAGCACCCGGCGGCGCACGGTGTGCTGCGCCTGGTGCTGGAGCTCGACGGCGAAGTCGTGCAACGCGCCGATCCGCACATCGGCCTGCTGCACCGGGCTACCGAAAAGCTGGCCGAGCACAAGACATTCCTCCAGGCGCTGCCCTACATGGACCGCCTGGATTATGTTTCCATGATGTGCAACAAGCACGCCTATGTGATGGCCATCGAGAAGCTGATGGGCGTCCAGGTGCCGCTGCGCGCGCAGTACATCCGCGTCATGTTCGATGAGATCACGCGCATATTGAACCACCTGATGTTCCTGGGCTCGCACGCGCTCGACGTGGGCGCCATGGGCGTGTTCCTGTACGCGTTCCGTGAACGTGAAGACCTGATGGACTGCTACGAGGCGGTGTCGGGCGCGCGCATGCACGCGGCCTATTACCGGCCGGGCGGCGTGTACCGCGACCTGCCGGATTCCATGCCGCAGTATGGCGAAACCAGCAAGTATCGCGGCGCCAAGGAATTGCGCGTCATGAACGATGCGCGTTCGGGCACGCTGCTGGATTTCATCGAAGACTTCACCAACCGCTTCCCCAAGTGTGTGGACGAATACGAAACCCTGCTGACGGAAAACCGTATCTGGAAGCAGCGCCTGGTGGGCATAGGCGTGGTCTCGCCCGACCGCGCCAAGGCCCTGGGCTTCACCGGCCCCATGCTGCGCGGCTCGGGCGTGGAATGGGATCTGCGCAAGATGCAGCCCTACGAAGTCTACGACCGTGTGCAGTTCGACATTCCGGTGGGCACCAATGGTGACTGCTACGACCGCTATCTGGTGCGCGTCACCGAGATGCGTGAAAGCAATCGCATCATCGCCCAGTGCGTGAACTGGCTGCGCAACAACCCGGGTCCGGTCATCGTCGACAACCACAAGGTGGCGCCGCCCTCGCGCGAACACATGAAGACCGGCATGGAAGACCTCATCCACCACTTCAAGCTGTTCTCCGAGGGTATGCACGTGCCCGAGGGCGAGGTCTACGCCAGCATCGAGCATCCCAAGGGCGAGTTTGGCATTTATATGGTGTCCGACGGCGCCAACAAACCGTACCGTCTGAAGATCCGCGCGCCGGGCTTCGTGCACTTGCAGTCGCTGGACGAAATGGCGCGCGGCCACATGATCGCCGACGTGGTCACCCTGATCGGCACGCAAGACATCGTGTTCGGTGAGATCGACCGTTGACCGGCCGGGCATCGAAGATACTACCAGGTTCGAATTATGCTGCTTTCTGAACAAGCCTATCGAAAGATCGACCGGGAGCTCACCAAGTTTCCGGCCGAAAAGAAGCGGTCCGCCATCCTGGCGTCGCTGACCATCGCCCAGGATGAAAAAGGCTGGGTCTCGCCCGAGGTCATCGAGGACGTGGCCAATTACCTGGGCCAGCCGCCCATCGCGGTGCAGGAAGTCGCCTCGTTCTACAACATGCTCGACACCAAGCCGGTGGGCCGCTACAAGCTGTCGGTGTGCACCAATCTGCCCTGTGCCCTGCGTGGATCCGAAGAGGCGCTGGCCCATGTGCGGAAGAAGCTCGGCGTCGACCTGGGTGAAACCACGGCCGATGGCCTGTTCACGGTGATCGAGGCCGAGTGCATGGGCGCCTGCGGCGATGCGCCGCTGGTGCTGGTCAACAACAAGCAGATGTGCGTGCGCATGTCGGAAGACAAGCTCGACGCCATGATCGACCTGATCCAGCAGGAGGGCAAGGCATGACCGCGCCACTGCTCAGCCAGTTTTCTCAAGGCCTGGACGGCGCCCCGGGGGGGGATCTGTCCAACAGCATGATGTTCCATGGGCGCCATATCAATCCGTTGATTTTCGATGGGCTCGATGGCGACAACTGGCGTCTGGAAGATTACGTCAAGCGTGGCGGCTACGAGGCCCTGCGCAAGATCCTGTCCACAGGCATGAAGCCCGAAGACGTCATCGCCGAGGTCAAGGCGTCCAGCCTGCGCGGGCGTGGCGGCGCGGGTTTCCCCACCGGGCTGAAATGGAGCTTCATGCCGCGCACGCTGCCGGGGCAGAAGTACCTGGTGTGCAACTCCGACGAAGGCGAGCCGGGCACATTCAAGGATCGCGACATCCTGCGTTTCAACCCCCACAGCGTGATCGAGGGCATGGCCATCGGTGCCTACGCCATGGGCATCAGCGTGGGCTACAACTACATCCACGGCGAAATCTTCGAGGTGTACGAACGCTTCGAGGAAGCGCTCGAGGAAGCCCGCGCGGCGGGTTTGCTGGGCGACAACATTCTTGGGTCGGGCTTCAATTTCCAACTGCACGGGTTCCATGGCTACGGCGCCTACATCTGCGGCGAGGAAACCGCCATGTTGGAATCGCTGGAGGGCAAGAAAGGCCAGCCGCGCTTCAAGCCGCCGTTTCCCGCCGGCTTCGGCATGTACGGCAAGCCCACCACCATCAACAACACCGAAACCTTCGCGGCGGTGCCCTGGATTTTCCGCAACAGCGCCAGGGAATTCCTTGAGCTTGGCCTGCCCAACGCGGGCGGCACCAAGATCTTCTCGGTCACGGGGGACGTCCGCCTTCCCGGCAACTACGAAGTCCCATTGGGCACGCCGTTCTCCGAATTGCTGGAGCTGGCCGGCGGCATGCGCGAGGGGCGCAAGCTCAAGGCGGTGATCCCCGGCGGGTCCAGCGCGCCGGTGCTGCCCGCCGACATCATGATGGGCCTCACCATGGACTATGACGCCATCGCCAAGGCGGGCTCCATGCTGGGTTCGGGCGCGGTCATCGTCATGGACGACACGCGCTGCATGGTGAAGTCGCTGCTGCGCCTGTCGTACTTCTATTTCGAGGAAAGCTGCGGGCAATGCACGCCTTGCCGCGAAGGCACGGGCTGGCTCTACCGCATGGTCAACCGCATCGAGCACGGTGAAGGCCGGCCTGAAGACCTGGAAGTGCTCGATTCCGTGGCCCACAACATCATGGGACGCACCATCTGCGCCTTCGGCGACGCGGCGGCCATGCCGGTGCGCAGCTTCATCAAGCATTTCCGCGACGAGTTCGCACACCACATCGAGCACAAGTGCTGCGTGGTGCCCAAATATTTGTAGGTCAGGATACAGCTCATGGTTGAACTCACCATCGACGGCGTCAAGGTCGAAGCCCCCGAAGGCAGCATGGTCATACAGGCCGCGCACAGCGCCGGGGTGTACGTGCCGCATTTCTGTTATCACAAGAAGCTCACCGTGGCGGCGAACTGCCGCATGTGCCTGGTCGAAGTGGAAAAGGCGCCCAAGGCCGTGCCGGCCTGCGCCACGCCCGTCACCAACGGCATGGTGGTCTACACCCATTCACAGAAGGCCGTGGACGCGCAGAAGAGCGTCATGGAATTCCTGCTGATCAACCATCCGCTCGATTGCCCCGTGTGCGACCAGGGTGGCGAATGCCAGTTGCAGGATCTGGCCGTGGGCTATGGCGCCTCGGCCTCGCGCTATCAAGAACCCAAGCGCGTGGTGGTGTCCAAGGAAATGGGGCCGCTGGTGTCGGCCGAGGAAATGCAGCGCTGCATCCATTGCACGCGTTGCGTGCGGTTCGGGCGCGAGATCGGCGGCATCATGGAAGTGGGCATGATCAACCGCGGTGAACACGCCGAGATCACCTCATTCGTGGGTCGCGCGGTCGAATCCGAGCTCTCCGGCAACATGATCGACGTCTGTCCGGTGGGCGCGCTCACGTCCAAGCCGTTCCGTTTCAACGCCCGCACCTGGGAACTGGCGCGGCGCAGGTCGGTCAGCCCGCATGACAGCCTGGGCGCGAACCTCGTCGTGCAGGTCAAGGACCATGTCGTGCGCCGCGTGGTGCCGTTCGACAACGAGGACGTCAACGAATGCTGGATCAGCGACCGCGATCGCTTCGCCTATGAAGGGCTGTATGTCGAAGACCGCCTGACCCATCCCATGATCAAGGAAGGCGGGCAGTGGCGCGAGGCGTCATGGAGCGACGCGCTGCAGGCGGTGGTCAAGGGGATCGGCCGCGTGCGTGAACAGCACGGCGACGACCAGCTTGGCGCCATCGCCAGCCCCATCGCCACGACCGAGGAACTCGCCCTGCTGGCGCGCCTGACGCGCGCCCTGGGCTCGCAGAACGTGGATTTCCGCCTGCGCCAGACCGACGCCGGGTTTGACCAGGCGCTGGCCGGTGTGCCCTGGCTGGGTCTGCCGGTGGCCGAGCTCGGCCAGCTCGATCGCGTGCTGGTGGTGGGCTCGTTCCTGCGCAAAGACCATCCTCTCATGGCGCAACGCTTGCGCCAAGCTGTCAAGCACGGTACCCAGGTGTCGTTCATCGGCCCGGTCGCCGACGATCCGCTGTTCACGTCGGTACATGGTCGCATGACCGTGGCGCCCAGCGTCCTGGCCAATGCAGTGGCCGAGGTGCTGGTCGCGGCCGCGCAGGCGTCGGGCCAGTCCGTGCCGGAAGCCCTCGCGGATATCACCCCCTCCGCCGAGGCCCAGCGCATCGCGGCCAGCCTGGCCTCCGGCCAGAAGACAGCGGTGCTGATGGGCAACGTGGCCATTGCGTCGCCGCAGGCCTCGCTCATCGCCGCCAACGCTTCGGCGCTGGCCACGCTGGCGGGTGCGCGGTTCGGGTTCCTCACCGCCGGTGGTAACACGGTGGGCGGCTACCTGGCCGGCGCGACGCCGCGCGAAGGTGGCCTGAGCGCCGAACAGATGCTGGCGCAACCGCTCAAGGCCTATCTGGTGGTGCATGCCGAGCCCGCCCTGGACGCTGACAATGGTGCCCGTGCCGTCGCGACGCTGCGATCGGCTGAGTTCGCCGTGGCGCTGACGTCCTACCGGTCGGCGGCCGAGGACTGGGCGCACGTCATGCTGCCGATCTCGCCGTTCACGGAAACCTCCGGCACGTTCGTCAATGCGGAAGGGCGGGTGCAAAGCTTCAAGGGCACGGTGGAAGCCTATGGCGACACGCGCCCCGCGTGGAAGGTGCTGCGCGTGCTGGGCAATCTGTTCCAGTTGCCGGGCTTCGAGGATGAAACCTCCGAATCCGTGCGCGACGGCGTTCTGGTCGAAGGCGTGCAGGGCCGGCTCTCGAACGAGATTCGCGTCGCGGTGGGCGCGAGCCGGCCGCACGACGGGCTCGAGCGCGTGGCGGATTGGCCCATTTACCGCACCGATCCCATCGTGCGGCGCTCGGCGCCGCTGCAGGAATCCGACGCGTCCCGCCTGCCCGAGGCCCGCATGGCGGCCGACACCCTGCGCAAGCTGGGCGTGGCCTCCGGCGCAAGGGTCCGGGTGCGTTCCGGGCAGGGCGAGGTCGTCCTCACGGCACTGAACGACGACACCGTGGCGCCGGGTTGCGTGCGCGTTTCGGCCGGCTTCGCCGAAACCGCGGCGCTGGGTGGCGCGTTTGAACACATCACCGTGGAGCAAGCGGCATGAATTGGTTGACAGCGTTCGAAGGGGCCGGCTCGGGCCTGCTGGGGCCCACGCTCTGGCTGGTGGTCTGGACCCTCATCAAGATCGTCATCATCGCCGTTCCCATCATTCTGTGCGTGGCCTACCTCACGTACTGGGAACGCAAGATGATCGGTGCCATGCACGTGCGCCTGGGGCCGACGCGGGTGGGCTACAAGGGCCTGCTGCAGCCGTTCGCCGACGTGTTCAAGCTGCTGCTCAAGGAAATCATCCAGCCGGCGAAATCCAACAAGGTGCTGTACCTGCTGGCGCCGGTCGTCACGCTGATGCCCGCGCTGGCGGCGTGGGCGGTGATTCCGTTCGGCCCCGAAGCCGTGCTGTCCAACGTCAACGCCGGGCTGCTGTACGTGATGGCCATCACCTCGCTGGGCGTGTACGGGGTGATCGTCGCGGGCTGGGCGTCGAATTCCAAGTACGCCTTCCTGGGCGCGCTGCGCGCGTCGGCGCAAATGATCTCGTACGAACTGCCGGTGGGCTTCGTCATGATCACGGTGCTGCTGGTGTCGGGCACGCTCAACATGAACGGCATCGTGATGGGGCAGGGCCGTGGCTGGTTCGCGTCGCACGGCTTGACCTTCCTGTCGTGGAACTGGCTGCCGCTGCTGCCGTTGTTCGTCATCTACGTGATTTCGGCCGTGGCCGAGACCAACCGCCTGCCGTTCGACGTGGTCGAGGGCGAATCGGAAATCGTCGCCGGGCACATGGTGGAATACTCGGGCATGAGTTTCGCCCTGTTCTTCCTGGCCGAATACGCCAACATGATCCTGTTGTCGGCGCTGGCGTCTGTCATGTTCCTGGGCGGTTGGATGTCGCCGCTCGATTTCGCGCCGTTCACCTGGATTCCAGGCTGGATCTGGCTGGGCATCAAGACGTTCATCGTGGTGTCGATGTTCATCTGGTTCCGCGCCACGTTCCCCCGTTATCGTTACGACCAGATCATGCGTCTGGGCTGGAAGATTTTCATCCCCCTCACCGGCGTGTGGCTGCTGGTGGTGGCGATCTGGATGCAAACGCCCTGGAATATCTGGCACTGATCGCGCCCGGAGACCAATCATGGAAGCAATCAAAGATTTTTTCAGCAGCCTGATGCTGACCGAGATGTTCGAGGGCCTGCGCCTCACGGGCAAGTATTTCTTCAAGCGCAAGATCACGCTGCGCTATCCGAACGAGAAGACGCCCAAGTCACCGCGCTTCCGCGGCCTGCACGCGTTGCGCCGCTACCCCAATGGCGAAGAGCGCTGCATCGCCTGTAAATTGTGCGAGGCGGTCTGCCCGGCGCTGGCCATCACCATCGAGTCGGCCGAGCGGGAAGACGGTTCGCGCCGCACCACGCGTTACGACATCGACCTATACAAGTGCATCTTCTGCGGCTTCTGCGAGGAAAGCTGCCCGGTGGACTCCATCGTCGAGACGCATATTTCCGAATACCACGGGGAAGAGCGGGGAGACCTGTACTTCACCAAGGACATGCTGCTGGCCGTGGGCGACCGCTATGAAGCCGAGATCGCCGAACGCCGCGCCGCCGACGCCCCTTACCGCTGAAGCCAGGACCCGATACCCATGATTTTCTCAACTGTCCTGTTCTACCTGTTCTCGCTGGTGCTGGTGATCGCGTCGATCCGCGTCATCACGGCAAGCAACCCGGTCACGGCCGTGCTGCACCTGATCCTGGCGTTCTTCACCGCGTCCATGCTTTGGATGCTGCTCGATGCGGAATTCCTGGCGCTGCTGCTGGTGCTGGTCTACGTGGGCGCCGTCATGGTGCTGTTCCTGTTCGTCGTCATGATGCTGGACTTCCGCCATGGCACCCCGCGCGAAGGGCTCAAGACCTATCTGCCGCTGGGGCTGATCGTCGGCATCATCATGGTGCTGGAGATGGCGTTCGTGGTGGTCAAGTCCTGGACGGGCGCCGGCGCGCCGAAATCACTGCCGGCCAATTACGACAACACCCATGCGCTGGGTGTGGCCATGTACACGCACTACGTGTTCGCCGTGGAAGTCGGCGCGGTGGTGCTTCTGGTGGGCATGGTGGCGGCCATCGCGCTGACGCTGCGCCATCGGCGTGACGTCAAATACCAGCGTCCGGGCGATCAGGTCCGGGTGCACAAGCGCGACCGTCTGCGCATAGTCAGCATCGAATCGCAGACCGAGCCTCGGGCCGATTCAACGCCGGCGGCATCTATGGAAGCGGGCCTGGCCAAAGGGGAAAGCAAATGACCATCACACTAGCGCACTACCTGGTGCTGGGCGCCATCCTGTTCGCCATCGGCATCTTCGGCTTCTTCCTGAATCGCCGCAACCTGATCATTCTGCTCATGTCCATCGAGCTGATCCTGCTGGCGGCCAACATGAATTTCGTGGCGTTCTCGAGCTGGTCGGGCGACACGGCGGGGCAGGTGTTCGTTTTCTTCATTCTCACCGTCGCGGCGGCGGAGGCGGCCATCGGGCTGGCGATCCTGGTATTGCTGTTCCGCAATCTGAACACGATCAATGTTGAAGAACTTGATCATCTCAAGGGTTGATGGGGGCGGCACAGACATGAGTTCCACTACGCTTTATCTCGTCATCGCGCTGGCCCCCCTGGTCGGGGCCATTCTCGCGGGCTTTTTCGGCACCGGGTTCCTGGGCAGCCAACTGGGCCGCAAAGCTACGCACCGCATCACCATCCTGTGCGTGTTCATTTCCTTCCTGGGGTCGCTCGCGGTCCTGTCCCAGGTGTTGAACGGCCACACGTTTGACGGCACCATCTACACCTGGACACTGATCGGCACCTCCAAGCTCAACATCGGTTTCCTCATCGACCCGCTGTCGGCGCTGATGATGGCGGTGGTCACGTTCGTGTCGCTCATGGTGCACATCTACACCATCGGCTACATGGCCGACGATCCTGGCTACAACCGCTTCTTCGCGTACATCTCGCTGTTCACGTTCTCGATGCTGATGCTGGTCATGTCCAACAACATGCTCCAGTTGTTCTTCGGCTGGGAGGCGGTGGGCCTGGTGTCGTACCTACTGATCGGTTTCTGGTACACGAAGCCCACGGCCATCTTCGCCAACTTGAAGGCGTTCCTGCTCAACCGCGTGGGTGACTTCGGCTTCATCCTGGGCATCGGCCTGCTGTTCGGCTACGCCGGCAGCATGCACTACGCCGATGTGTTCGGCCAGGCCGACAAGCTGGCCGGCGTGGCGTTCCCGGGCACCGACTGGCACATGATCACGGTCGCCTGCCTGTGCCTGTTCGTGGGCGCCATGGGTAAATCGGCACAGGTGCCGCTGCATGCCTGGCTGCCTGATTCCATGGAAGGCCCGACCCCCATTTCGGCCCTGATCCACGCCGCCACGATGGTGACGGCCGGCATCTTCATGGTGGCGCGGTTCTCGCCCGTGTTCGAGCATTCCGACACGGCGCTGTCGGTCATGCTGGTCATCGGGGCCATCGGCGCGCTGTTCATGGGCATCCTGGGCATCATCCAGAACGATATCAAGCGCGTGATCGCGTATTCCACGCTCTCGCAGCTGGGCTACATGACGGTCGCGCTCGGGGCCTCGGCGTATTCGGTCGCGATCTTCCACCTGATGACGCACGCGTTCTTCAAGGCGCTGCTGTTCCTGGGCGCGGGCTCGGTCATCCTGGGCATGCATCACGACCAGGACATCCGCAACATGGGCGGGCTGGGCAAGTACATGCCCATCACCGCCATCACGTTCCTGCTGGCCACGCTGGCGCTGGTGGGCACGCCGTTCTTCGCCGGATTCTATTCCAAGGAACACATCGTCGAGGCGGTTGGCGCCGCCAACATCTGGGGCGCGCACTTCGCGTATTACTGCACCCTGGGTGGCGTGTTCGTGACCTCGCTGTATTCGTTCCGGGTGTATTTCCTGGTGTTCCACGGCAAGGAACGATTCCACGATCCCCAGTACGGCGAGCACGCGGCGCATGCACATGACGACCACGACAACCATGACGCGCACGATACGCATGGCCACGGCGGGCACCCGAAGGAGTCGCCATGGGTGGTCACGCTGCCCTTGGTGCTGCTGGCCATTCCGTCGGTGGTCGCGGGGGCCCTCTTCATCGACCCGCTGCTTTTCGGTGGCTACTTCAAGCACGCCATCGAAGTGCTGCCCATCCATCCGGCGATGGCCGACATCACCGAACACTGGCATGGCTGGCTCGAATACGCGCTGGAGGGGTTCACGTCCACGGCGTTCCTGCTGCTGGTCGCGGGTCTGGTGGTGGCCTGGTACTGCTACCTGATCAATCCGCGTGTGCCGGCGGCGAT
>DASTNK010000009.1:0-15068 GCA_035720945.1 Burkholderiaceae bacterium | reverse complement strand
CGTGAACGTCCCGTAATCGTGGTAGCTCTTGATGCGCGCCAGCGCGTTGACCAGTTCCGCATTGCCCACCATGAACCCGACACGCCATCCGGCCATGTTGTAGCTCTTGCTCATGGTGAAGAACTCCACCGCCACGTCGCGAGCGCCCTCGACCTGCATGATGGACGGCGCCACATAGCCGTCGAAGGTGATGTCGGCGTAGGCCAGGTCGTGCACGACCAGGATTTCGTGCTCGCGGGCCAACGCCACCACGCGCTCGAAGAAGGCCAGGTCGACGCACTGCGCCGTGGGATTGCTGGGGAAACCCAGAATCATCATCTTGGGCTTGGGAATGCTTTCGCGCACGGCACGCTCGATTTCAACGAAGAAATCGAGCCCCGGGGTCATGGGCACCGAGCGAATGTTGGCGCCGGCGATGACCGCGCCGTAAATGTGGATGGGATAGCTTGGATTGGGCACCAGCACCGTGTCGCCGCGATCCAGCGTAGCCAGCATCAAGTGCGCCAAGCCTTCTTTGGAACCAATGGTGACAATGGCCTCGGAGTCCGGATTGAACGAAACACCGTAGCGTCGCTCGTACCAGCCCGAAATCGCCCGGCGCAAGCGCGGAATGCCCTTGGACACCGAATAGCCATGGGTATCGGGGCGGTTGGCCACCTGGACCAGTTTTTCGACGATGTGGGGGGGGGTGGGGCCGTCGGGGTTGCCCATCGACATGTCGATGATGTCCTCGCCCCGGCGGCGCGCCGCCATCTTGAGCTCACCAGTGATGTTGAAGACATAGGGAGGCAAGCGCTCTATGCGAGGAAAGCGGGTCATGGACATACATCCCAGATATGGACGGAACGGAGGAAACGTGCGCCGCCGCCGCGCGGCGGCGCCGGAATGCCGGAAAGACGCGGAATTCAGTAGTTTATACGATGGGAAAAATTTCTTTCGCCATCATTTTACAAAACGGATTGCGCTATCATGCAGAGGACTATTGGGGGCTCATGTGCTGCTGCAATCCGAATCAAATCCCACGCTCAACACCGTCACGGCCTACGGCCAGGGCTACGTCGAAATCAATGCCGTGCACTACGAACATGCTGTCTATTTCGCTCCAGATGGCGCGGTCACTCCCCTTGAAGCCACCTGTGCGGCCGACTTCACCGAGGCATTGCTCAAGAAGATCGCCGGTCTGAACGAAAGCGGGAGCGATCCCCTGGCGTTCCTCGATGCCGACGCGGCGCCAGCCAAGCCCGACAACGCGCCGGAAGTCATTCTGGTCGGCACCGGACTGACGCAACGGTTCCTTGCCCCCGACGCCGTCCGAACCCTGACGCGCCTGGGCATCGGCGTCGAGGCCATGACCACCCAGGCGGCGGCACGCACCTACAACATCTTGATGGCCGAGGGGCGTCACGTCGTCGTGGCGCTGCTCCCGCACGAGGAAACGCAACAATGAGTCTGGCAGCCATAGGAAAATCCCTACCCGCCTTTTCCGCCCAGAGCACCCAGGGCGACATCAGCACCGCGTCGCTCAAAGGCAACCGGGCCGTGCTGTATTTCTACCCCAAGGACAACACCCCCGGCTGCACCACCGAAGCCCAGAATTTCCGCGATCGTTATCAGGATTACGTCTCGGCCCGCTGCCAGATCATCGGCGTCTCGCGCGACTCCCTGAAATCCCACCTGAATTTCACCGAGAAGCAGAATCTGCCCTTCCCGCTGATCGCCGACACCGAAGAAGCCCTCTGCCAGATGTTCGGCGTCATCAAGCTCAAGAACATGTACGGGCGGCAAGTCCGCGGCATCGAGCGCAGCACGTTTCTCATCGATGCCCATGGCATTCTCGTCCAGGAATGGCGTGGCTTGCGTGTTCCGGGCCATGTCGACGAGGTGCTTCAGGCGGTGCACGGCATCGCCTGACCGACACCATCCCCGACCCAGACCATCCCTCTGCCAGGAGCCTTCCCGTATGCCCCTACCTTCGCTCCCCACCCGAATGGGCGGATCCATCCAGTCCGCCGCTGTGGCGGAGGCCATGCCTGAAGCAAGCGCCCCCCTCCTGGAACCGATCGCGACACCAACGCCCGGAAACACCGAGCCCACAGGCAAAACGGCCGAGGCCCCCACCGTCCGCCCAGGAAAACCAACCGTCACGCCGCGCCTGGCCGTCGTGGCCTCCCCGCGACGCCGCAAGACGCGCCTGGCGTCTTCCCGGCGCAAGCTGTTCGTGCTCGACACGAATGTGCTGCTGCACGACTCCAGTTCCCTGTTCAAGTTCGAGGAACACGACATCTTCCTGCCCATGATCGTGCTCGAAGAGCTCGACCATCAGAAAAAAGGCATGTCGGAAGTGGCCCGCAACGCGCGCCAGGTCAGCCGCTACCTCGACAGCCTGGTCGCGGGTTCCACCAGCCTCGAAAAAGGGGTGGAGCTCGATTCGGCCGGGAACGTCGAGGCGCTGGGCACCCTGCACTTCCAGACCACCGCCATCCACGCATCGCTGCCCATCGAACTGCCCGTGGGGAAGGCGGACAACGCCATCCTGACCGTCGTGCACGCCCTGCAGGGCCAATACGCGAAGCGCGACGTCATCCTGGTGTCCAAGGACATCAACATGCGGCTCAAGGCGCGCGCACTGGGCCTGCACGCCGAGGACTATTACAACGACCATGTCCTCGACGACTCCGACCTGCTGTACGAGGGCGCCATGGCGCTGCCGGAGAACTTCTGGACCCGCCACGGCAAGGATGTCGAATCCTGGCAACAAGGGGGCACCACGTTCTACCGCGTCAAGGGCCCGCTGTGCGCAGAATTCATCGTCAACGAATTCGTCTATTTCGAGGGTGACCTGCCCCTGTACGCGCAAGTGCGCGAGGTCAACGGCAAGAGCGCCGTACTGGCCACGCTGCGCGACTACAGCCACGGCAAGAACAACGTCTGGGGCATCACGGCGCGCAATCGGGAACAGAACTTCGCCCTGAACCTGCTCATGAATCCTGAATGCGATTTCGTCTCGCTGCTTGGCCAGGCGGGGACCGGCAAGACACTGCTGGCGCTGGCAGCCGGCCTGACGCAAACGCTGGAGACCAAACGCTACAACGAAATCATCATCACCCGGGCCACGGTGCCGGTGGGGGACGACATCGGGTTCCTGCCCGGCACGGAAGAAGAAAAAATGCTGCCCTGGATGGGCGCCCTGGAAGACAATCTCGAGGTCCTGCACCTCGGCGCCAACAGCGCGGACACCGCCTCCGCGCAGCAACCGGGCAACGACTGGACCAAGAACTCGACCATGGAGCTCATTCGCTCCCGCATCAAGGTCAAGTCGCTCAACTTCATGCGCGGGCGCACGTTCCTGAACAAATACCTCATCATCGACGAAGCGCAGAACCTGACACCCAAGCAAATGAAAACCCTGGTGACGCGCGCCGGCCCCGGCACCAAGATCATCTGCCTGGGAAACATCGCCCAGATCGACACCCCCTACCTGACCGAAGGCAGTTCGGGGCTCACCTATGTGGTGGACCGATTCAAGGGGTGGCCGCACGCCGGGCACGTCACCCTTCAGCGCGGCGAACGCTCGCGCCTGTCCGACTATGCCAACGAGGCCTTGTAACACGGTGGCGCCCACTCACGCCGGCGCCACCGCTCAATGCTCATGACCCCTCCCTCCATGCCCGCCCGCCCCGTCGCCATCACCTTGGGCGATGCGGCGGGCATCGGCCCCGAAATCATTGTCAAGCTCTATCACGCCGGGCTGCCGTTCCCGGGCGTGGTCTATGGTGACGCCGGCGTACTGTCGACCACCATCCAACGTCTTGGGCTGCAGGATCGACTCACGGTCCGTCCCGTCGCCGGGCCTGGAGAGGGTTCAGCGGACAAGGGCGTGATACCGGTCGTGAACCGATGGCTTCCTCTACCAGCCGACCTGGCGCCTGGCAAGCTGGACGCACGCGCCGGACGGGCCGCCTACGAATATCTGTGCCAGGCCATCGACGACGCCAGCGCGGGGCGGCTGCGCGCGATCGTCACCGCCCCCCTGAACAAAGAAGCCATGGGAGCCGGAGGCATCCATTACGCCGGCCACACCGAGATCCTCGCCGAACGCACGCACACGCAGCACTACGCCATGATGCTCGCAAACCGCGAACTGCGCGTTGTGCTGGCGACCATCCACGCACCACTCTCGGCGGTGCCGACGCTGATCACCACTGAAACCGAGCTGACCGTGATCCGCCTCGCCCACGAGGCATGCCGCCAAGCCGGCATCGTAGCCCCGCGCGTGGCGGTCGCGGGACTCAACCCCCACGCCGGCGAGAACGGGCGTTTCGGCCAGGAAGACATTCAGATCATCGCGCCCGCCATCGCACAGGCCCGAACCGAGGGCATCGAGGCCAGTGGCCCCTGGCCCGGCGACACGGTTTTCATGCGGGCCCGGAACGGGGAATTCGACGTGGTGGTCGCTCAGTATCACGATCAGGGCCTGATACCCGTCAAGTATTTGGGCGTGGACCACGGCGTCAACGTCACCATCGGTCTGCCGTTCGTGCGCACCAGCGTTGACCACGGCACGGCCTTCGACATCGCCGGACAAGGTGTGGCCAACCCCGATTCGCTTCGGGAAGCCTATAATCTAGCGCTCGACATGACTTCAGCGCCAGCCCGCGCCTGACTTCCCCCCGGATTCCCGTCGCATCACCCCCGTGGCCACCTGGCGGCCCATGCGGGTATGCGTTTGGTTTCGTTTTCCAGCGCTTACCTCATCTCAGATGACTTTTCGCTTTTCCCCCGACCCCTTCCTGGTCAAACTTCTTGTTGTCCTGGTCCTGGCCAGCCTGCTGCCGGCACACGGCTCGGGCGCCATCGCATTCGGCTGGATCACCGACCTCGCCATCGCCCTACTGTTCTTCCTGCACGGCGCCCGCCTTTCACGCGAAGCCGTGATTGCGGGGATGTCGCGCTGGCGCCTGCACGTGGCGATATTCTCGGCTACGTTCCTGCTGTTTCCGATTCTGGGTGTGCTGATCGGGCCGCTCGTCACGCCGTGGGTCACCCGGGATCTGTACCTGGGCATTCTGTTCCTGTGCTGCCTGCCATCCACCGTCCAGTCGTCCATCGCATTCACGTCCATCGCGCGCGGCAATGTGTCGGCGGCGGTGTGCAGCGCCTCGGCCTCTAGCCTGTTGGGTGTCTTCCTGACACCGCTCCTGGTTGGAGTGGTCATGGCGGGCCAGGCCACGACCCATTCCACCGTGTTCTCGCTCGACGCCATCGGAAAAATCATGGAACAGCTGCTGCTGCCGTTCGTCGCCGGCCAGCTTCTGCGTCCATGGATAGGCCGCTGGGTAACCCGGCACAGCCAGTTCCTGAAACTCGTGGACCAAGGATCCATCCTGCTGGTGGTCTACACGGCTTTTTCAGAGGCCGTGGTCGGCGGCCTGTGGGCGAACACCCCTCTGTCGGCCCTGCTGGCGCTGCTGGGTATCCTGCTCGCTCTGCTGTTCTGCGTGCTGGCCCTGACCCACATGTTGGGCCGGGTATTGAAATTCCCGCTGGAGGACCGCATCACGCTGTTGTTCTGCGGATCGAAGAAAAGCCTGAGCAGCGGCATCCCCATCGCCAACATACTATTCGCTGGCCACGCCGTCGGCGCGATCGTGCTGCCCCTGATGATCTTCCATCAGATTCAATTGGTGGTTTGCGCCATGATCGCGGGTGCCTATGCGCGACGACCGGTCACGCAGCCCAAGCGGGGGCACCCTGCACATGGGGAATCAACTCCCGGCGGCGAACCACTTGCCAAGAGGAAACGGGGTCGTTTGCGCAAGGGGCTGGAACAGCGCTGACCGACGCCCCTCGCGCATCGTGCCGGATCGCCCGGCGCGCTGCGTGTCTGGCTGGCTCCCGCGCCCTGGTCTGCATGCACGAACCTGCCATGCCGTGTTTACAGAGGGATGCCACCTGTACAATTGTGGAGCCAAACTCCTCATACACAAGCAAAGCCCACCATGGGAAAAACCCGCCTCGAAGCATTCAGCGACGGCGTGATAGCCATCATCATCACGATCATGGTGCTCGAATTGAAAGTGCCCCACGCCCCAACCTTCGGGGCGCTGCTCGACGTCGCCCCCGTCTTCCTGAGCTACGTTCTGAGCTTTGTCTACGTGGGGGTCTACTGGAACAACCACCACCACATGCTGCACTTGGCCGACAAGATCGGCGGTGGCGTGCTGTGGAGCAATCTGCACCTGCTGTTCTGGCTGTCGCTGCTGCCATTCACGACCGGTTGGATGGGCGAGAACCATTTCGCCCAGGCCACCCTGTTTCTGTACGGCGTCAACCTATTATGCTGCGCCATCGCCTATGGAATATTGCAACGCAGCATCATTTGCCTGCAAGGGCCGGATTCGACACTGGCGCGCGCCATCGGACGCGATATCAAAGGCAGAATATCGCCTGTGCTGTATGTGCTGGGCGTCATCACGTCGTTCATCTCGCCGTGGCTGTCCGGGGCGTTCTATGTCGGCACCGCGTGCCTTTGGCTTGTCCCCGACCGGCGTGTGGAACGCGAGTTGGCGCGACCCACGCATTAATGCCTCTTCGGCTTTGAAATGCCCATGGCGTGGAACATGAGCCGCGGTACTGTTTGAGCCGATTCGACACGCTCAATTCCGCGGGCACACCCGGAAACTGAATCAGCTCAGTACGAACTCCCGCCCGCATAATTCAGGAACTTCGTACTGGCCCCCTGGAACGTCAGGCGCACCGTGCCGATGGGGCCATTACGCTGCTTGCCGACGATGATCTCGGCCATGCCTTTGTCGGGGGAGTCTGGGTTGTAGACTTCGTCGCGGTAGATGAACAGGATCAAGTCGGCGTCCTGCTCGATGGCGCCCGACTCGCGCAGGTCGCTCATGACGGGGCGCTTGTTGGGGCGTTGTTCAAGGCTGCGGTTGAGCTGCGACAAGGCCATCAACGGGCAATTCAATTCTTTGGCCAAGCTCTTCAGCGAACGGCTGATTTCAGAGATTTCCGTGGCGCGGTTCTCGCCCGATGACGAGGCCGACATCAGTTGCATATAGTCAATGATGATCAGGCCAAGCTGCCCGCACTGGCGCGCCAGACGGCGCGATCGGGCGCGCACTTCCATGGCGTTGAGCGCCGGCGTCTCGTCGATATAGATTTGCGCTTCCTGCACCCGTTGCACGGCGCTGGTCAGGCGCGGCCAGTCATCGTTGTTCAGCTTGCCAGTGCGCATCCGGTGCTGGTCAAGCATCCCCACCGAGCCCACCATGCGCATCGCGAGCTGCACAGCCCCCATTTCCATGGAAAACACCGCGATGGGGAGACCCTCGTTGATGGCGACGTGCTCCCCGATGTTCATGGCGAACGAGGTCTTGCCCATGGACGGCCGCCCGGCCACGATGACCAGGTCTCCGGGCTGCAGGCCGGACGTCATGCGGTCCAGGTCGGCAAAGCCGGTGGGCACGCCCGTGACGTCGTTGTCACCCTCGCGATGGTAGAGCTCATCGATGCGCTCGACCACCGACTTGAGCAACGGGTTGATTTCCTGAAAGCCGCTGGCCCCGCGGGAGCCTTCCTGGGCGATCTGGAACACGCGCGACTCGGCCTCATCCAGCAATTGGCGCGCCTCTTTGCCCTGCGGATTGAACGCGGTGGACGCGATGTCATCGGCCACCGTGATGAGCTTGCGCAGCATCGCCCGCTCGCGAACGATTTCAGCATAGCGGCGAATGTTGGCGGCCGAGGGCGTGTTGTGCGCCAGCGCATTCAGGTACGCCAGACCGCCAGTGTCTTCAGCCTTGCCCGCGCTGGAGAGTGACTCATGAACGGTGACCACGTCGGCGGGCCGGGCCAGTCCGATCAACCGTGTGACGTGCTGCCAGATCAGGCGGTGGTCGAACCGATAGAAATCGTCCTCGGTCAGGACATCGGTGATCCGATCCCAGGCGGCATTGTCGAGCAGCAGCCCACCCAGCACCGATTGTTCGGCCTCGACTGAATGCGGGGGCACCCTCAAGCTGTCCAGTTGCGGATCGCCGCCCAATCTCGCTACGCTTTCCAATCCCAGCACCTCGCAAAGTGGACCGTTGAAATGCAAAAAGCCGGTGAAGCCGGCTTTTTGCGGAGGACGGCACGCGGGGGGCGCACCGCGCCGCAACGGCGCGAGCGCCAGCCCGCGAACGACTTCAGGCCATTTCGCCCTGCACCACGACCGTGATGTCGGCCACCACGTCGGCGTGCAGCGCAACCTGCACAGGATACTCGCCCACGGCCTTCAATGCACCGTCGGGCAGACGAACCTGGGTTTTCTGGAAGCTGCCGAAGCCCTGCGCGTCAAGCGCGGCCGCCACGTCCATGTTGGTGACGGAACCGAACAGACGGCCATCGACGCCGGCCTTCTGGGAGATCGTCAACGTATGACCGGCGAGCTTCTCGCCCACGGCCTGGGCCGCGGCCAGTTTTTCGGCCTGATGCTTCTCGTGCTCGGCACGGCGCTCTTCAAACTCTTTCAGAGCGGCGGCCGTGGCGCGGCGCGCGATTTTCTGGGGAATCAGGAAGTTGCGGGCGTAGCCGTCGCGAACCCGCACGACTTCACCGAGGTTACCCAGCTTGACGACTTTTTCGAGCAAAATGACTTGCATGACGAGGATCCCGGATTATTTGTGGTTGTCGGTGTACGGCAGCAGCGCCAGGAAACGGGCGCGCTTGATGGCCGTATCGAGCTGACGCTGGTAATGCGCCTTGGTGCCGGTAAGCCGGGCGGGAATGATCTTGCCGTTTTCCTGGATGAAATCGCGCAGCGTATCCAGATCTTTGTAGTCGATCTGCTCGACGCCAGCAGCCGTGAAACGGCAGAACTTGCGCCGTTTGAACAGCGGGTTCTGCTGGGTGAACTTGCGTTTTTCCTTGTTTTTCTTGAAGAAAGCCATGATGTGCCTCGTAAATTTATTCGGGGCCGAGCCCCACAATCCGCATTGATCGTAAACAACCGTATCGGAAACCCACGGTCGGAGCCGCGTTTCCGGCCCAGGCCCGCCTGGTGCCGCCGGCTAGATGCGCCGATTCGCCTGCTGAATATGTAAAACCAATCTGGTCGCGCCTTTGCGGGCGGGGGCGAGAAACCCCTCTACCGACAGAAGCGTGCCAGCGGCCACACTACCCAGCATAAGCGCCACGTCACCCAGCGCCACCGCGGCGACCTCAAGCTCGATACGGCGGGTTCCCCCCGCCTCGGCCACTTCGGATGCATGCCCCAGTTTCATTTCCAGGGCTGGCACCCCCGCCGGGGTGTAGCGCAGCGGCGATATCTCAACCACCGAAGCGTCCAGTTCGAGTTTATTCACGCCGCGGCCTGGCAGCCGTACGTTTACTTTGCCTGTGCCGCGCCGGCCGATTCCGAAGTCGCCTTGCGGGCTTCCTCGCGTTCAACCGATTTCATCATGATGGACGCTGCCGTTTCCGCGTGCTTGACCTTCGACACGAGATGGCGCAACACGGCATCGTTGTAACGGAAAGAATGCTCGAGTTCGTCCAGCGTTTCCTGGCCGCACTCGATATTCATGCAGACATAATGGGCTTTGACGAGTTTCTGGATGGGATACGCCAATTGCCGGCGGCCCCAGTCTTCGAGACGATGCACCTGGCCGCCGTTGCCGGTGACCAGCGCCTGATAGCGCTCGACCATGGCGGGCACCTGCTCGCTTTGGTCGGGATGCACAATGAACACTACTTCGTAGTGACGCATGAACCACACTCCTTGAGGATGTCTTCCGCCCATCACCGGCCACAAAGCCGAAAGAAAAATGGCGAAAGGGTCAGCCCGTCCGATGCCAACCCTTCCTGACACGAAAGCGCCAGGGTCGGGAAAAACGTTCGAATCGAGCAAGAAACCGCGTATTCTACTATGAATTCCGCCTGCTTGGCAAAACGCATGGCATATGAACAGCGTGGCCGACGCGGCCTCAGCCCTCGATGACCGCGTAGGCGGAGTGGTTGTGAATGGATTCGAAATTCTCGGCCTGGACACGGAACCGCAGGACGCCGGGCACGGTGCGCACGTGCACCGCCACATCGCGGACCAGGTCTTCGACGAACTTGGGGTTGTCATAAGCCTGCTCGGTGACGAACTTTTCGTCCGGGCGCTTCAACAGCCCCCAAAGCTCGCACGACGCCTGCTGTTCGGTCAGGCGTATCAACGCGTCCATATCCACCCGCCCCGGATCGTTGAAAGCCACGGTGACGGTGACATGCGAGCGCTGGTTATGCGCGCCGTAGTCCGAAATCGCCTTGGAGCACGGACACAGGCTGGTCAATGGAACCTGCATGGAAAGCTCGAACTCGACCGCGCCGCCATCGGCGCGGGCAGTCCAGACGATGTCGTAGTCAAGCAGGCTTTCAGCTCCGGAAACCGGCGCCTTCTTCGACAGGAAATACGGAAACGCCGCGGAAATCTCGCCACGTTCGGCGTTGAGCAGCGGCAGCATGTCCTGTGCCATGCGGCAAAACAATTCCGGCGTCATGGGACGGGGGCGATAGGTTTCCAGCAATGCCACAAAGCGCGACATGTGCGTGCCCTTTTCCTCGGGTGGGAGCGCAACGGTCAGCTCCCACTGCGCCACCGTGGGCAACGCGCCCGCGCCGGCCTGCGCCACCAGCATCGGGTGGCGCAGGCCACGCACGCCCACGCGTTGAATAGCCAGACGCCGCGTGTCGAAACCACTCTGCACGTCTGGCATGGCCACATCCGGCAAAGCCAGGGAGGATTCAATCGGGGAATTCATGCCAGCAAACCTTGAAGGCGCCCCCTTGTGGAAGGGAGCATCTTGACGAAAAAGTAAATGATAATTATTGCACGTTCAGATTCCGGCAACCAATGGCGGCCGGGCCGCGTCGGGGAAACGCGCCCGGATGGAACGCTCGATGCCGTCGCCATCCAGCCCGAGTTCCCGTAGCAGCGCAACCTGATCCCCATGATCGATGAATTGGTCTGGCAACCCCAGTTGCAACACCGGTGTGTGCAACCCGTGCGCACTCAGGAATTCAAGCACCGCGCTGCCTGCACCGCCCATTACCGAGGCTTCTTCGACCGTGACGAAGGCCTCGTGGGTGTCCACCAAAGAACGGATGAGCGCTTCGTCCAACGGCTTGACGAAGCGCATATCGGCCACGGTGGCCCCGAGTCGGCGCCCCGCATCGAGGGCCGCCGGAACCAGCGTGCCAAACCCGAGGATGGCGATGCGCCGGCCTTCGAGCCGCACCACTCCTTTACCGATCTCAACCGCGTCGAGTCCACCGGCCACCTCGGCGCCGCACCCGGCGCCGCGCGGGTAGCGCACAGACGCGGGGCCGGGATGACGGTAGCAGGTGCTGAGCAGCAACCTGGCTTCGTTTTCGTCCGAGGGCGCAGCGACCACCATATTGGGGATGCAGCGCAGGAATGCCACATCGTAGTTGCCCGCATGGGTGGCTCCGTCGGCCCCGACGATGCCAGCCCGATCCAGTGCGAAGGTGACGTCCAGATTCTGCAGCGCCACGTCATGGATGAGCTGGTCGTATCCACGCTGCAAGAATGTCGAGTAGATGGCCACCACCGGCTTGAGACCCTCACAGGCCAACCCGGCCGCGAAGGTGACTGAATGCTGTTCGGCGATTCCCACATCGAAATACCTGTCGGGGAACCGCTGTTCGAATTCGACCAGGCCACTGCCTTCGCGCATGGCTGGCGTAATGCCCACCAGCTTGTCGTCGGCCTGGGCCATGTCGCACAGCCAACGGCCGAAGACCTTGGTGAAGGTCTGCTTGGGCGGTGTGGCGGGCTTCTGGATCCCCACCTCGGGGTCGAACTTTCCAGGCCCGTGGTAGAGCACCGGATCGGCCTCGGCCAGCTTGTAGCCCTGGCCCTTCCGCGTGATGACGTGCAGGAACTGCAGTCCGCCCAGGGTGCGCAGATTATCGAGCGTCGGGATCAGCGCATCGAGGTCGTGCCCATCGATGGGCCCCACATAATTGAAGCCCAACTCCTCGAACAGGGTGGCGGGCTTGACCACGAGCCCCTTGGCATGGCCTTCGACCCGCCTGGCCAATTCCAGCATGGGCGGAACATGCTGCAACACCGCCCTGCCGACATTCTTGGCGGCGGCATAGAAGCCGCCCGAAAGCAGCCGGGCCAGATAGCGATTGAGCGCACCGACCGGGGGGGAGATAGACATGTCGTTGTCGTTGAGCACCACCAGCACGTTCACGCCTGGCGTCACACCCGCGTTGTTCAGGGCCTCGAAGGCCATGCCAGCGGTCATGGCGCCATCGCCGATGACCGCGATGTGCTGTCGTGCCATCCCCAGATTGCGCGACGCGACGGCCATGCCCAGCACAGCCGAAATCGAGGTGGAGGAATGGGCCGTGCCGAACGCGTCGTATTCGGATTCGGATCGTTTCGGAAAACCCGAAATGCCGCCGCGCTGGCGCAGCCGCGCCATGGCCTCGCGCCGGCCAGTCAGGATCTTGTGCGGATAGGACTGATGCCCGACATCCCAAACCAGGCGGTCATCGGGCGTATTGAACACATAATGCAGCGCGATCGCAAGCTCGACCGTACCCAGGTTGGACGACAAGTGCCCTCCCGTGCGCGACACGGACTGCAGGACAAACTCGCGCAACGCTTCCGCGACCGCCGGCAGTTCTCGTCGGTCGAGTGCGCGCAAGTCGGCGGGAGATTGAATCTGATCGAGCGTGAAGGTAGTCATACGAGTGGCATCTTGCAATACATGACATCAATGATCGCGGCCGACGATGAAATCGGCCGCCTCGGCCAAGCGTCGGCTGGCGGACCCCAGGGGGCGCAACGCGTCGTGCGCCTGGTCGCGCAGCGATTCCAGCAATTCGCGTGAACGTTCCAGACCAAGCACCGATACATACGTGGGTTTGTCCACCACGGCATCCTTACCCGCCGTCTTGCCCAGCGTAGCCGTGTCCGACGTGACATCCAGGATATCGTCCACGATCTGGAACGCCAGGCCAATGGCCGCCGCGTAGTCCTCGAGCCCTCGGCGCACTGTGGAACTGGCACCGGCGACCACGCCACCCAGCAGCACGCTGGCTTCGAGCATGGCGCCGGTCTTCATGGCGTGCATGACCTGAAGCTCTTCACTGGTCAAGGTCAGGCCGGTGCTCTCGCAGTCGATGGCTTGCCCGCCCGCCATGCCCTGACTACCGGCCGCTCGTGCCAGTATCTGCGTGGCCTGCACGATGAGCGCCGGTGCCACGGGCATTTGCGATAGCAGATCGAAGGCCAGCGGCTGCAAGGCATCGCCCACGAGCAGCGCCGTGGCCTCATTGAAGCGCACATGGACAGTGGGCCGGCCTCGACGCAGCGCATCGTCGTCCATGCAGGGCAGATCATCATGCACCAGAGAGTAGGCGTGAACCATCTCGACAGCCGCCGCGGCATGGTCGAGCGCGATCTCCTGGGCCGAAACCGCTGTGCCGGCGGGAAGAGCCGCTTCCCCGGCGGCATACACCAACGCCGCGCGCACCCGCTTTCCACCGCCAAGCGTCGCATAGCGCATGGCCTGGTGCAGAGTTTGGGGAACCGTCGAGGCTTCGGGCAGAGACTGGTCGAGCATGGCATCGACATGCTGCGCACGCGCGGCGAGCCACGCTTCGAATGCGACCGACCGCACCGGCATGATCAATCCCCGTCGGCGCGGGTCGCGTCATTCAGCGGAACCAGCAGCGCCTCCTGCAATACCCGTACCTGCTGTTCAGCGGCATCCAGGCGCCTCTGGCAGATTCTGGCCAGCTCGACGCCCTTCTGATAGGCAGCCAGCGACTGCTCGAGGGGGAGCGAGCCGTCTTCCATTTGCGCCACCAGCCCCTCGAGCCGCGCCAGCGCGGTTTCGAAATCCTGCGGCAGATCATCGGCACCTTGCGGGCCGTGTGTACCACCAGAGTCTGCCTGTTTCGCAGGCGCACCCGTCGTTTTTTCCACCATAAGTGTGTCCAGTTTTGGGAAAGCGCCGCTGCGGCCCGATCGGGCCGCAAGCCACCCGCACGCCCGGGTCCGGTCGCGCGGCGCGGATTCATGCCTCAATTGTAAGGGATACGCGCGAAATAGCCCGTCGTTGTCAATACGCATTGTTTTATAAGAAAAAATTTCGGGTACAATTTATGACTCCAAATTTTCCATCGGCCACGCCGTTTTTTTCTTCGCACCGGAGCCGGGCCGGCGCCACGACCGCCCACCTAGCCGCCCCGGTTCTGCCATAAGCGGGGGGACCCATGACCGACGTCGGTCGGGAAGCGCACGTCGCGCCGGCACAAACTCAACTGTCCGTCAGCAACTATTTCGACGAGCGTATTTTCGCTCTAGAACAAGAACGCATATTTCAGCGGTCCGCCCGCTATATCGGGCACGAAAAACTGGTACCCGAAACCGGTGACTGGCGCACGCTCGCCCATGAAGACGCGGGGCGGGTGCTGGTGCGCGGAGCCACGGGCGTGGAACTGATCTCGAACGTCTGCCGACACCGCCAAGCCATCATCCTGGGTGGCGAAGCCGGCAATGTCACCAGTCCGCACAAGGCCTGCGGCAACCTGGGCGACACCGGGGGCAACATCGTCTGCCCGGTCCACCGCTGGACTTACAACTCGCAAGGAAAACTGCTGGGCGCCCCGCAATTCCCCGAAACGCCCTGCCTCGATCTGCCACGATTCACGCTCAAGCAGTGCCATGGGCTGCTGTTCGAAGGCCCGCGCAACCCAGCGCGCGACTTGGCCCCCTTGTTTGATCGCCCCGAATTCGATTTCTCGGACTATGTGCTGGACCATGTGGAAATCCACAGATGCCACTACAACTGGAAAACCTTCATCGAGGTCTATCTCGAGGACTATCATGTGGGGCCGTTCCACCCCGGTCTCGGGCAGTTCGTCACCTGCGATGACCTGGCCTGGGAATTCGCCGAGCACTACAGCCTGCAGCGCGTGGGGATCCACAACGCGCTGGCGCAACCCGGGACCCACACCTACAAGACCTGGCACGACCGGCTGCTCAATTA
>DASTNK010000008.1:0-7851 GCA_035720945.1 Burkholderiaceae bacterium | reverse complement strand
GGCCGTGTCAATGAGCATGGGGTACAGGCGCTTCACGTTGAAGCACCGGTACACGAAGATGCCGATGAAGCACGAATACACGATGCCGATGGTGGAGACCTCGGTGGCCGTGGCCACCCCCTCGACGACCGCCGCGCGGATGACGAAAGGCAGCGTCAGCGCGGGGAAGGCGATGATGAAGCTCTTGAGGATCTCCAGCTTCGGTTGGCGTTCGACGTGGTCGAGCTTCTGGTGGCGGTTGCGCCACCAGACCACCATGCAGAGCATGAGGCCCAGCACCGCGCTGGGCAGCAGGCCGCCTTTGAACAACGCGGTGATGGACACGCTGGTGACCGAGCCGATGGTGATGAGCACCAGGCTGGGCGGCACGGTTTCCGTTTGCGCGCCCGCGGCCGAGAGCAGTGCGATGAGCTCGCCCTCGTCGGCGCCGCGTTTTTTCATTTCGGGGAACAGCACCGGCGCGATGGCCGCCATGTCGGCCGCCTTGGCGCCAGAAATGCCCGATACGAGATACATGGCGCCGACCAATACGTAGGACAGACCGCCGCGCACGTGGCCCAGCAGGCTGGCCAGGAACGACACCATCTTGTGCGCCATGCTGGTCATTTCGATGAGCAGGCCCAGGAAGACGAAGAGCGGCACGGCCAGCAGGATCAGGTGCGACATGCCTTCGTCCATGCGACCAACCAGGACGGTGAGCGGCACCTGGGCGCTGAGCAGCAGGTACGCGTAGGTGGCGATGCCGAACGAGAACGCGATGGGGACGCCGGTGAAGACCCCCAGTGCCACCAGGCCCACGAAGAAGATGAGCAGGTTGTAGTTGCCCAGGTCTTCGAAGAGCGGGGAAAGGGCATAGAGCACGGCGCCGATGAGGACGATCAGGCCCAGCGCCTTGAGAACCACCCGCCAGTTCGAGACTTCGATCAGGCGCAGGATGGCGAAGATCGCCATGAACGACAGGCCGGTGGGCAGCGCCGCGGTGCGCCACGAGCGGCTGATTCCCATGGCGGCGGTATGGATGACCGACTGGACGATGGTGGCTTCGAAGCTGGGGATCAGCACCAGCAGCACGAACGCCAGCGACACCATGATGGCGAAGACGTTTAGGAACGCCTGCGTGGTGGGCGACGCTTTGTTGACGAATGCCGTCATGCGCATGTGCTCGCCGCGTCGGAACGCCACGGCGGCACCCAGCATCGCCAGCCAGAGAAACAGCAGGGACGCCAGTTCGTCGGACCAGATCAGCGGCGAATTGAGGACGAAGCGGGCGAATATGCCGGCGAACAAAATGACGATTTCCGCGAGCACCAGAATGGCGACGGGTATCTCGATCAGATGCCCGAGAAAGGCATCCAACCGGGATATCCATGGCCGCGGCGCACGCGAGCCATCGGCAGTTTGAAGCTGCGCGGATGCTTGCGATGCCATGGTGCGCCTATCAGGTCAGCGTGCCGACCGAGCCTTCCAGGACCGACCAGGCGTCGTCGCCGAATTTCTTCTTCCATTCACCATAGAACCCCCCCTTGCGCAGCGCGTCGCGGATGGGTTTGGGGTCGGGCGTGTTGAATTTCATGCCTTCGGCCGAGAGCTTCTTCTGGAGTTCGTCGTTGAGGGCCGCGACGTCGGTGCGTTCAAGCATGCCGGCTTCGTTGATGTGCTTGGCCACCACGGTTTGAATGTCTTTCGGCAGTTTGTTCCAGGCGTCTTGGTTGCCCAGGAACCAGAAGCCGTCCCACATGTGGTTGGTGAGCGAGCAGTACTTCTGGACTTCGTAGAGCTTGGCCGTCTGGATGATGGCCAGCGGGTTTTCCTGGGCGTCGACGACCTTGGTCTGCAGGGCCGAATAGACTTCGTTGAAGTTGATGCTGGTGGGCGCGGCGCCCAGCGCCTTGAACATGGATGTCCAGAGCGGACTGACCGGCACGCGGATTTTCAAGTCGTGGAAGTCGGCGGGGGTGACGATGGGATGCGTGCTGGTGGTGACTTCGCGGAAGCCGTTGTCCCAGATCTTGTCCATGACCTCCAGGCCATGCGACTTGATCTTGCCGCGGATGAACGCGCCCAGCTTGCCATCCATGGCTTTCCAGACGCTGGCGTAGTCGGGGAACGCGAAGCCGATGCCGCTGAGGGCCGCGTCGGGGACCAGTGTTTGCAGAATGAGCCCGGACAGTGTGAAGAACTGCACGGCGCCGGAGCGCAACTGATTGAGCGTTTCAGTGTCGGAGCCCAACTGGCTGTTGGGGAAGATCTGCAGCTTGAACTCGCCGTGGGTTTCTTCTTCGATGGCGCGGGCCATTTCCTTGGCCCGTTTGTTCATGGGGTGCGACGGCGTGAGATTGTTCGCGTACTTGTAGCGGAACGTTTTGGCGGCGAATGCGGACATGGGCGCGCCCACGGCGGCGGCGCCTGCGACGCCAGCGGCCGAAAGCATGAATGAGCGACGGGAAAACCTCATCTGTTTGTCTCCTTGATCATGAATGATCTATTTATGTTGCAGAGGGAGCGCGGGAAGCGCGCGTATCAGAAGGTAGCACGAACCACTTGTTGCGTGACAGCCGGACCGTCCACCATTAAGAATAGCGAAATTATTGTATCCTCAAATTCTATCTTGTGGAACATTAAAAAAATAAATTCTTCCAAAATTCATTGACAATACTAGGGTGTTACGTAGAATTGAGTCTAGCGAGACAGACTAAATAAATTAATAGGTCCATGATATGGAACATTCAGCGGCACCGGCGTCTTCGGCCCGTGTGTCGGGAACGCAGGCGATCCATCGCGCCATCAAGGTGTTGCGCTGCATCGCCCGCAGTCGCAATGAAGGGGTTGGGCTGTCCGGCATCTGCCGCCAGACTGGCCTGATCAAATCCACGGTGCACAGGCTCACGAACGCCCTCATCAGCGAAGGGCTGGTGCAGCAAGATGAAGCCTCCCGGCGTTATTTCCTGGGGGCGGAGTGCCATGCGCTGGGCCTGGTGGCGTCCGACCGTTTCGGGCTGCACAAGTTCGCTGCGCGCCCTGTGGCCCGCCTGGCTCGTGAAACCGGTGATGCCGCGTTCTTTTCCGTGCGGCAGGACGCCTATTCGCTGTGCCTCATGCGCGAAGAAGGCGACTTCCCGCTCAAGTCGCGTGTGCTCATGGCGGGAGACCAACACCCGCTGGGGGTGGGCAGCGGCAGTCAGGCCATGCTGGCCGCGCTCAGCGATGCCGAGGTGGAATATTGCCTCGAGCAGAACAAGGCCGACCTCGCACGCCTGTATCCGCGCTACACACGTGAACTCCTGCTCGACCTGGTGCGCCAGACGCGGGAAAAAGGTTACGCGCTCAACCCCGGGCTGGTGCTGGCGGGTTCGTGGGGCCTGGGGGTGGTGGTGCGCGGGGCCGATGGCCAGGTCCTGGGTGCGCTCAGCATCGCCACGGTCGAAAGCCGCATGAATCCCGAACGCGAAGCGCAGCTGTATCAATGGCTGCGACGCGAAGCCGACGAAATCGAAAAGCAGGTTGGGGCCGACGGCCCGCTGCGCGCACTCGTGGCGTGAGGGCGCATCCCCGATGGCCTGCGCGTTCCCGACATGAACTCTTCCACGGAGGGCCGCCCGATGCGGCAATCTTCACTCAATCGCAATGCAATGCAAGGACACTAGTCATGGCAAAGAAAGCAGTCATCGTGGGATGGTCGCACATCCCGTTTGGCAAACTGGTCGAACCCGACACCGAAACCCTCATGGCGCAGGTGTCGAACAGCGCGCTCGAACATGCGGGCATCACCGGCAAGGATGTCGATGGCATCTACGTGGGCGTGATGAACAGTGGATTCCAGAAGCAGGATTTCCAGGGCGCCCTGGTGGCGCTGGCCAATCCCGACCTGGCCTATGTGCCGGCCACGCGCCTTGAAAACGCGTGTGCCACGGGGTCGGCCGCGTTATACACGGCCATGGACTTCATTGAATCGGGCCGCGGCCGCGTCGCGCTGGTGGTGGGCGCCGAGAAAATGACGACGCGCCCCAACGCCGAAATCGGCGACATCCTGCTCAACGCCAGCTACCGCAAGGAAGAGGCCGAGATCAAGGGTGGTTTCGCCGGCGTGTTCGGCCGCATCGCCAGCGAGTATTTCTCGCGCTACGGCGACAAGAGCCACGAACTGGCGATGATCGCCGCGAAGAACCATCACAACGGGGTCAGCAACCCTTATGCGCAGATCCGCAAGGATCTGGGCGTGGAGTTCTGTGACCAGGTGTCGGAAAAGAATCCCTACGTGGCCGAACCCCTGCGCCGCACCGATTGCTCCCTGGTGTCCGACGGCGCCGCCGCCATCGTCCTGGCCGACGAGGAATACGCCGCGCAACTGCAGCGCGCCGTTGGGTTTCGCGCCCGTCGCCATGTCAACGACATCATGCCGCTCAGCCGCCGCGACCCCATCGCCTTCGAAGGGGCCTCGCGCGCCTGGAGGCAGGCGCTCGACGCCGCGGGCCTCACGCTGAACGACCTGAGCCTGGTCGAAACCCACGATTGCTTCACCATCGCCGAACTGATCGAATACGAAGCCATGGGGCTGGCCAAGCGCGGCGAAGGCTACAAGGTCATTCGCGAAGGCATCACCCAGAAGGATGGCCGCCTGCCGGTGAACCCGTCGGGCGGGCTGAAGTCCAAGGGGCATCCCGTGGGCGCCACCGGGGTATCCATGCATGTGATGGCCTGCATGCAGCTCACCGGCACCGCCGGCGACATGCAGATCCCCAATGCGCAATTGGCCGGCGTGTTCAACATGGGTGGCGCGGCCGTGGCCAATTACGTCAGCATCCTGGAGCGCGTCAAATGACCCGGTTGTCGCAACAAGACCCGGTGGGTGGCCTGGCGCCCGTGTCCCGGCGCGTCATGAACCTGGCCACGTTCCTGAGCCAGGCCGCCGCGCGCCTGCCGGACTGCGCGGCGCTGGTCATCGACGGACAGGTCACAACCTGGTCCGAGCTCGAGCAACGGGTTCAGGCCCTGTCCCGCATTTTCCTCGAAGGCGGGTTACAGAAGGGCGATCGCATCCTCATTCATTCGTCGAATTGCCGCGAACTGCTGGAAGTCATGCTGGCCACGTTCCGCATCGGCGCGGTGTGGGTGCCCACGAATTTCCGCATAACCCCTGACGATGTGGCCTACCTGGCGGAAAGCGCGGGGGTGTCGGCTTTCATTTGCCATACCGATTTTCCGGCGCACGCGAAGCTGGCCGACGGCGTGGCGAACCTCAAGTTCGTGGCCAGCGTGGGTCCTGAAACCGGGGGCGTGGCGGGGTTGGATGCGCAAATCAGCCGGCGCCTCGAAGAGGGCGATGCGATGATGCCTCACGCTCAGCGCGTGGACTACGACGACCCATGCTGGTTCTTCTTCACGTCCGGCACCACGGGCAAACCCAAGGCCGCCGTGCTCACGCACGGGCAGATGACGTTCGTCCTGACCAACCATCTGTGCGACCTGATGCCTGGCACCACCGATCAGGACGCCAGCCTGGTGGTCGCGCCCCTGTCACACGGCGCGGGCATTCATTACCTGACCCAGGTCGTGCGCGGCGTGGTCACCGTGTTTTCGGCGCTGCCGAAGTTCTCGGCCGAAGCCGCCTGGGCCGCCATCGAGCAGTACCGGGTCACCAATTTTTTCACGGTGCCCACCATCCTCAAGTTCATGGTCGAGCACGACAGCGTGGACCGGTACGATCACTCGTCGCTGCGCTACATCATCTACGCCGGCGCGCCCATGTACCGGGCCGACCAGAAGCTCGCCCTGCGCAAGCTGGGCCCGGTGCTGGTGCAATACTTCGGCCTGGGCGAGGTCACCGGCAACATCACCGTGCTGCCGCCACACGAGCACTCCCCTGAAGACGATGGCATGCCCAAGCTGGGCTCTTGTGGCTACGCCCGCACGGGCATGGAGCTCTCCATCCAGGACGCCGACGGCACACCGCTCGAGGCCGGCCGGCAGGGCGAGATCTGCGTGAGCGGCCCGGCGGTGTTCGCCGGCTACCACAACAACCCCGAGGCCAACCGCAAGGCCTTCCGCGATGGCTGGTTCCGCACCGGCGACCTGGGCTATCTCGACGACCAAGGCTATCTGTACATCACGGGGCGCGAGTCCGACATGTACATTTCGGGCGGCTCCAACATCTATCCACGCGAAATCGAGGAAAAAATCCTCACCTACGATGCCATCAAGGAAGTCTGCGTGCTGGGCGTTCCCGATGACAAATGGGGCGAGGTCGGCGTCATGGTCGGAGTGCTCAAGGATGGCGCGCAATGGAGCGAGCAGGCGTTCCAGGCCTGGCTCGATGACAACGTGGCGCGCTACAAGCATCCGCGCCAAGTCTTCATCTGGCCAGAGCTGCCCAAGTCCGGCTACGGCAAGATCACCAAGAAAATCATCTACCAGGAGCTATTGCAACGCGGTTCTTTACTGAAGAGCTAGTGCGCCGTCCCGCGGTATCCAACGGACAGCATGCTGGCGTTCCGTTTGGCTCGCCCACGCGTCAGCCGAAGGGAACACCCGGATCCACCCGCGCGACACCCCATCCAGCGCGGATGGATCCCCATATCAACCCAAGGACATCATGATGACACCCGCATCGACAGTCCAGCTATTGAAGCATCCGGGTCCCGTCGCGCCCACAAGGCGAGACGTGATGGCTGGCCGGAACCAAAAGACGTACCGAATCGCCCTGCGCCAGGGCGCCACGCTATATGCCTGCGTGGCCGAGGCCATGGCATCGCTGAACCTCAAGGCAGCCGCCTTGAACATCGAACATGTCACGTTCAGCCGTATCAGTTATTTCCTGATCACCTCCAGTCCCGATGTGGAGCAGGTGGCCCACTACACCACCGCCTTGCATCTCGAAGAGCACGCCATGCTGGTGGGGGCGGGCGCCACGGTCGGGGCCAACGACCGCGGCGATCTGGCCATCCACTGTCATGGCCTGGTCGTCACCGACTCGGGCGATATGGTCGGGGGGCATTTCCTGACCGACCAGTGCGTCGTCGCCGAAGACGGCGTGGCGTACCTGAGCGCGCTCGGCTACATGGACCTGGTGATTGGCGTCGATCCCGAAATCAAGACGCCGGTATTCCAACCGAAATACTGTGAGGCATGACATGACCACCATTGAAGAAGGCCACACCGGCCGGATTTTCTACGTCCGTATCCACCCCAACGAAGATCTGGTGCAGAGTCTGGAAAAGACTTTCATCGAAGCCGGCCTGTCGCGCGCCATCGTGCGCAGCAGCGTGGGCAGCCTGGCGCATTGCAGTCTGGAATGCGGCGCCGACAAGCAGGTCGACCTGCCCGGGCCCGCCGTGGAGATCCTGAACATGAACGGTGAAATCAGCAACGATGCGTCGGGCAATCCCGTGTCCTGCATCACCGGCATGGTGATGGGTATGGACGGCACGTTCCGAGCGGGCCGCTTCGCGTCGGGGCGCAACCCCGCGTGCATGACCGTCGAGGCCGTCATCGAGGAATGGGTGGTGGATCACTGTTTGACTGCGTCGTGACGCGACGGAGCGTGACTCGCCGTGTGGCGCCGCGTCACGCTCCGTCGCCTGCAAAGAACCGCTGGCTGGGCGATGAGTGAAGCCACAGACAAATTGCGAAAAGAAGTCGAAAAGGCCACAGGCCGATTTTCAGAGAGCAGGTAAACCCGTACAGGAGACAAGATGAGTTCGAACAATGACGTGGTCGTGGTCACCGGCGGGGCGTCGGGCATTGGCCTGGCGCTGGCCCAGGGGTTGCTCGACACCGGCCGCAAGGTACTGGCGCTCGATCTGCTCGAAGACCGCGTCGCGCAGGCGCGCGAATCGCTGCGCACACAACGCGCGG
>DASTNK010000007.1:0-12522 GCA_035720945.1 Burkholderiaceae bacterium | reverse complement strand
GAGCACGATGACCGGTGGCCGGTGCACCAGGGCCTGCGCCACCAGCACGCGCCGCTTCATGCCCCCCGACAGCGCGCGCATGTTGGCGTCGGCCTTGTCGGCCAGGCCCAGGTTGCTGAGGACTTCGTCGATCCAGTCGTCATTGCGGCGCAGGCCGAAGTAGCCGGACTGGATGCGCAGCGTTTCGCGCACGGTGAAGAACGGGTCGTAGACGATTTCCTGTGGCACCACGCCCAGCGCCCGGCGCGACTGCTTGAAATCGGTCAGCACATCGTGGCCACAGACGCTGGCACGCCCCTTCGTGGCGCGCGACAGGCCCGCGAGGATGGAAATGAGGGTGGTCTTGCCCGCGCCGTTGGGGCCCAGCAACCCGAAGAACTCACCGTAATCGATGCTCAGGCTGACATCATCCAGTGCCTGGAAGCCGGCGCCGGAAGCCGGCGTCGACAGCCATTTTCGCCAGCCGCCGGAGCGATGCGGGTAGATCTTCGAGATGTTTTCCAGGGAAAGGGCGGGCATAGTGAAAGCGGGTCCGGCCGAAAAAGGCCGGACCGACCATTATATAAGGTATTGAGCGGGGCGCCGCCGATGACCAGGCTGCCGGCGGACGTTCTTACTTGTTCTGGTTGTTCAGCGCCTGGATGAGACCGTCTATGCCGTTGCTGGTGATTTGCTCGGCGAACTGGTTGCGGTAGTTCTGGATGAGCCAGATGCCTTCCACGTTCAGGTCGTAGATTTTCCAGCCTTGCGCGGTTTTTTCAAGGCGGTAGTCGATATTGATGGAAGGAGAGTTGGTCTGCGTGAGCGTCGAGCGCACGGCCAGGTCGTCGGCTTTGGGGTCGCCGCGGAACGGCAGGACTTCCAACTTCGAGGTGGGGTCCACCTTGGTGAAGGCGCCGCTGTAGGTGCGTATGAGCGTGCCCTTGAAGGCATTGACCAGTTCGGCCTGCTGCTTGGGTGTGGCCTGGCGCCAGTAGCGGCCGGCCGACAGGCGCGTGGTTTTCTTCATGTCGACGTAAGGCAGCACGTATTGGTCGACGATCTGGTTGATCTTGGCGACGTCGCCCTGTTTGACATGGGCCTGCTTGATGGCCTGCAGCGCGTTGTCGCCCACGGCCTGCACGAAGGCGTTGGGCGCGCCATTGGCATTCACGGGTTCGTCAGCCTGCGCCACGGCCACCAGGCCCAGCCCCAGCAGGCCCGCCAGCATGACGCGGCGCGCAAGGGCGAGTGGCGAACTCATGCGCCGAAGTTGAGTGTTCGAATCACCCCAACGGCACACCAGAGAAGACAGAGACATAGAGAACTCCTTAATGTTTCGCGGATGTGGCCGGCGCACCGGTGGCGGCTTGCCCGCCGGACTTGGCGGGCGCGGCCGCTGGCTGGGCCTTCACCGGCACGACACCCGTGTACCCCGGTTTGTCGGGATCGTCGTACTTGGGCAGCGCGGGCTCGGAATAGTTCGGCAGCGCCTGGTCGCCGTAGTTGGGCAGCGCGTTGGCGCTCTTGCCATGCAGCTTGCTTTCCAGCAGGGCGTGGCGCCGTTGCAGGAAGGCATCGCGGATGAAACTGTATTTGTCGAGCGCGATCTGGTTGACGAGTTTTTCGGCGTCGAGCAGATTGGCGCGTGCATCGATGACCTGCAACGCCAGCACGCCGTTGCGCACGGGGATGTTGCGGATGGCCATGATGGGCGCCAGCGGCGAGAAGAACTGGGAGTTCTCGGAGAACGTGGCGGCCGCCGTGGTGGCCCAGGCGGCAGTGTCGCGCACGGTGCTGGGGCCCAGGATGGGCAGCACGACATATGGCCCGCTGCCCAGGCCCCAGACACCCAGCGTGGTGCCGAAATCGTTGACGACGCGCTGGCCGCCCAACTGGCTGTTTACGTCGAAGCAACCACCCAGCCCCAGGGTGGTGTTGACCAGGAACCGGCCCAGGGTGTTGAAGAAATCCACCCCACGGCCCTGGATGAAGCTGTTGAGCGCCGACCAGAGGTCTTCCACGTTGTTGAACATGTTGTGGACGCAGGTGCGCACCGGCTTGGGCGTGACAGCCTCGTAGCCCTTGGCGATGGGCTTGAAGACCACGTCGTCGACCTTGGTGTTGAACGCGTACATGCCGCGGTTATAGCTTTCCCACGGGTCGTTGGGGTTGGGGTGCTTGACGGTTGCGCACCCCGCGGCGACCAGCGTGATCGCCAGCATGGGGGCCAGGCGCGCGAGACGCCGGCCCGCTTGGGCGGCGGGCGGAAATGGAAGAGCGGGGGAAGGCCGGTTCATTGTATTTATAGGATGGTTGCGGCGGCTTGCCGTGTTTTGAAAGTATATATCGACAGGATCAAGCCATTGTTCCAGTATGTTGAATTCACTGTTTCAGCGTTGTGACGTCCCCGGCGAGGCGGCGTTTCGGGGCTTCGATGCCTCAGTGCTTCGCGGGTGCCGCGCCCGGCGCCGACAGCGACCCGCCGGACGACGCGCCACCCGACCCGCCACCCGACCCGCCACCCGACGAGCCGCTGGCCGTACCCTGTTTGTTGGCCGAGCTGTACAGGAACTTGCTGATCAGGTCTTCCAGCACGATGGCGCTTTGCGTGTACTTGATGCGGCTGCCCTGGGCCAGCATCTTGTCGCCGCCGCCGGGCGTCAACCCCACGTATTGTTCTCCCAGCAGGCCCGAGGTCAGGATGGACGCCGAGGTTTCGTCGTCGAACTGGTACTGCTTTTGGAGTTCGAGCGTGACCTGGGCCTGGTACAGCTTGTTGTCGAAGGCGATGTTTTCTACGCGGCCCACCACCACGCCACTGCTCTTGACCGGCGCGCGCACCTTGAGGCTGCCCACGTTGTCGAAGCGCGCCGTCACCTGGTAGGTGGGGGCGAAGGAAAACGAGCTCAGGTTGCCGGCGCGCAGGGCCAGGAACACCAGGGCAATGATGCCAAGCAGTACGAACAGCCCCACCCAGAAATCTGTTTTTTCTCGCGTCATGATTGTTTGTCCGTCGATTTATCCGTTACAGGCGTCGCGTGGGTGGCGTGCATGCGTCATGCGTGAACTAGCCCGGCCTCAATTGCTGAACATCAGCGCGGTGAGCAGGAAGTCCAGCCCCAGCACCACCAGGGCGCCGCTGACCACCGTGCGGGTCGTGGCGCGCGCCACCCCCTCGGGCGTGGCCTTGGCGGTCCAGCCCTGGTACAGCGCGATCAAGGTCACCGCCACCCCGAAAACAATGCTTTTGAACACCCCGTTGCCGATGTCTTTGAACACGTCGACACCGCTTTGCATCTGCGACCAGAACGTGCCGGGGTCGATGCCGATGAGCACCACCCCCACGAACCAGCCACCCAGGATCCCCACCATGGAGAACACGGCCGCAAGAATAGGCATGGCGATCACGCCGCCCCAGAAACGCGGCACCAGCACGCGCCGGAATGGGTCGACCGCCATGACCTCCATGGCCGCCAGTTGCTCGCCCGCCTTCATCAGGCCGATCTCGGCCGTGAGCGAGGTGCCGGCGCGCCCCGCGAACAGCAGCGCGGTGATCACCGGCCCCAGCTCGCGCACCAGCGACAACGCGACCAACAGGCCCAGCGCCTGCTCCGAGCCGTAGCGGTTCAGCGTGTAATAGCCCTGCAGCCCCAGCACGAACCCCACGAACAGGCCCGACACCGAGATGATCAGCAGCGAATAGTTGCCAATGAAATGCACCTGCTGGCTGACCAGGCCAGGTCGGCGCACGACCAGCGCGCTGCGCGCCAGCAGCGTCCAGAAAAAGCGCGCGAACGCGCCCAGGCCGGTGATGCGCAGGCGCACGAAACGCCCGATCGACGAGATGGGGGCGACGAGCGTCATGGGCGGCCTTTGAGTCGGGACGACAGCCATTGCTGGAACCGGGACGTCTCGGGATAGTTGAAGGCGATCGGGCCGTCGGGCTTGGCGTCCAGGAACTGCCGCACGTACGGGTCTGTGGACGCCGACAGTTCGTCGGGCGTGCCGCTGGCGATCAGTTTGCCTTGCCCGACCATGTAGACATGGTCGGCGATGGCGAAGGATTCGGCCACGTCGTGGGTGATGAGTACGGACGCGCAGTGCAGGCGATCGGTCATGCCGCGGATGAGTTGTGCCGTGATGCCCAGCGAGATCGGGTCCAGCCCCGCGAAGGGCTCGTCGTACAGAATGAGCTCGGGCTCCAGCACGATGGCGCGCGCCAGCGCCACCCGGCGCGCCATGCCGCCCGAGATCTCGGAAATATTCAGGTGAGCGGCGGCGCGCAACCCCACCGCATCGAGCTTGTCCAGCACCTGGCGGGTGACGTCGTCCTCCGGCAAGTGCCGGTGTTCGCGCAGCGGAAACGCCACGTTCTCGAAGACGTTCAAGTCGGTGAACAGGGCGCCTTGCTGGAACAACACCCCCATGCGCTGGCGCAGCTTCTGCAAGCCGTTGGTGTCGGCGCTGGCGACGTCGTGGCCGAAGGCCTGGATAGTGCCGGCCAGGGGGTGGATCTGCCCTGTGGCGGCCCGCAACAACGTGGTCTTGCCCGAACCCGACCCCCCCATGACCGCCACGACGCGGCCGGGCGCGATGGCCATGTCGATGCCGTTGAGCACGGTGACATCGCCATAGCCCAGCGCCACGCCGTCCAGGCGCAGCACGGGATCAGTCGTTGAAGAGGGTTGGTCAGTCATGCGCTACACAGTATCCTGCCGGTGCCGATCTGGCGCTTCGGGATGTATCGGGGTGCAAGTAAACATGGCTCATGGCCATGCCGCCAGGCGGCACGTTCAAAAAGCACGAGGCTAGCATTGTATAGCCCGCGCGCGCAAACGCCTGTGGGATGAAAGCGTGACCGTGGAATGGCTTGGGGGAGCGAATCGGGTTGGTCAAGCGCGACATCATCGAAACGGGTTGATGAGCCTGGCCCCGGTCGATTGGAAATCCGCCAGGTTGCGCGTGACCACCGTCAGATCAAAGATCAGGGCGGTGGCCGCAATCTGCTTGTCGATCGCGTGCTGGGCGTTGGGCGACATCAATTTGCCCCACACTTGGGCGCACGCCATGTCGAACGTGAGAATGTGATCGTCGAATTCGACGACGAGATCGTCCAGCCACGTTTCCAGGCGGAGGGCCTGGGCGAGATCGCCACGACACCGAATATGCTCGAGTCCCCGGCGGATTTCCCCGACGGTCAGTACGGAAAGAAACAGGTGCTGGCTGTCTTGCTTCTCAAAGAAGTCGCGCACCCCGGCGTTGGCCCTGACGCCCTTGCGGGCCTCACTGAGGATATTGGTGTCGATGAGATACATCAAGGCTGCGCGTTGCGGAAATTGAAGTCTTCGTCGGTGCCGACGTTCGGCATGCCGCCCAGCACGTCCTTGAAAGACCGGCGCGCGGGGCGGGTCAGTTGCGCGCGCAGGATTTCCCGATGCTCGGCCTCGGCGCTACGCCCGTGGCGGGCTGCGGCTTGCTTGAGGGCCTGCACGACTTCAGGCTCGATGTTGCGAACGACCAGGTTGGCGGTCATGATGATCTCCTGTGTGCTTGCAATGATTGCATTTTAGCCAGAGAGTGCAATCATTGCAAGCAGCGTCGCGTGTGGGAACGTTGCCTCATTGCGACGCCAATGATCCGTCCGCCAGTTCGGCGAGCAACCATTCTCTGAACACGCCGATTGTGTGGCGTTGATGCGCCGCACTGGAATAGGCCAGGTAATGCCCGTTGTACCGGATTTCGTGTTCCTGCCCGGCCAGGGGCCGGACGAGACGCCCGTTCTTCAGTTCCCGCTCGGCCAGCCGCGTTGACTCCAAGGCCACACCCAGGCCATCCGCCGCTGCGGCGATGGCCAGAAAGCTGCGATCGAATCTGGCCCCTTGCGTCGTGTTGATGGGAAGCTTGTTCGCTTCGAGCCAGGTTGGCCAACGGATCTGCTTGGATTCGCTCTGAATTAATCGCAATCCAATCAGGTCTTTGGGCGATTTGATGCGGGTGGCCGTTTCGGGGGAGCACAGCGGTGTCAACAATTCTTCGCCCAAAGGGACGACAACGGTGCCGGTTGATTTGGGCTGGCCATAAACGATGTCCAGGTCGAACTCGTCCGCTTCGAAGCGCGCGTAATCGGTATTGGCCGCCAATCTCAGATCGATGCGGGGGTGCTCGGTGAAAAATCGCGCCAACCGGGGGACCAGCCACTGCGCCGCGAAACTGGGGGCGGAGTGCAGGCGCAGCACGGTGGGCCCACGCGCCGACACCAGCTCCATGCCGTGGCGCAGATCCTCGAACCCCCGCCGGATATGCGTGAACAGCGCCTCGCCTTCGGGAGTGAGCTGAATCTTCCGGGTACTCCGCAGGAACAGCCGGATACCCAGGTGTTCCTCAAGACCGCGAATGGCGTGGCTGACCGCGCTGGGCGACAAGCACAGCTCCTCGGCCGCGTTGCGGAATGAGCCCGTGCGTCCGGACGCTTCAAACGCCCGCAACATCGACAGAGGTACGTTCTGGAACATGATGGCCCTGGAGGATGATTGGTGAACTGAATTCATTATTTATTGCAGACATATCGTTTGTCCAGAGGGTTTTCGCCACCTACTATTTCAACTATCAAGCCTAACCATTCTCAGGAGACATGAAATGCTTTTGAAGGACAAGATCGTTGCGATATCGGGGGCGGCCAGCATTCGAGGAATAGGGCTCGCGACGGCCCGGCTGTTCGCCGCCCATGGCGCCACCGTGGCGATTCTTGACCTGGATGCATCATCCGCAGCGCAGGCAGCAGCATCTCTCGGGGCCGGCCATCATGTCGGGCTGGCTTGTGACGTTGCTGACAAGCAAGCGTGCGAGCAGGCCGTCGCGGCCGTCGTGGAGAGGTACGGGCGCATCGACGTGCTGATCAACAACGCGGGCATCACGCAGCCGTTGAAAACGATGGACATCGATCCGGACAACTGGCGGCGTGTTCTTGACGTGAATCTGGGTGGCGTTCTGTATTTGAGCCAGGCGGTCATTCCGCATATGCGGGCCCGGAAATCGGGCTCCATCGCGTGCATGTCGTCTGTTTCCGCCCAGCGGGGAGGGGGGATTTTCGGCGGCCCGCATTATTCAGCGGCCAAGGCGGGCGTGCTGGGCCTGGCCAAGGCCATGGCCCGTGAATTGGGGCCGGACAACATCCGGGTCAACTGCGTCACGCCGGGGCTGATCCAGACGGACATCACCGGCGGCAAGCTGACTGACGCCATGCGGGTCGACATCCTGAAAGGAATACCACTGAACCGCCTGGGGGAGGCGCAGGACGTGGCCAGTGCCTACCTGTTCCTGGCATCGGATCTGTCTTCCTACATCACGGGAGCGGTCATCGATGTGAACGGCGGCATGTTGATCCACTGACTGGATTCACCGACTCATGGACGAGAATGAAATGAACACACCCGCAGTGACAGAAGTTCGTGCCGGGGCTGAATTGCGCCGGCTCGCCGACAGCGCCTACCGCATTCGCCGCTACGCGCTGCAAATGGGCGAGGTCCAAGGGCAGGGCTATATAGGCCAGGCACTGGGCATCGCCGATGTGCTCGCGGTGGCGTATTGCCATGCGCTCAACCTGCGTCCGGAGGATCCGGACTGGGAGGGGCGGGACCGGTTCCTGCTTTCCCATGGCCACTATGCCATCGCCTACTATGCCGCGCTGATCGAGGCGGGGGTCATTCCGCTGGATGAACTGGCCACCTACGGAAGCGATGACAGCCGCCTGCCCATGTCCGGAATGGCGAGTTATACCCCCGGAATGGAGATTTCCGGCGGGTCCCTGGGGCAGGGGCTGGGCATTGGCGTTGGCATGGCCTTGGGCCTGAGGCAAAAAAAGAATCCGGCCCGCGTGGTTGTCTCGATGTCCGACGGTGAATTAGACGAGGGCGCGACGTGGGAGGCCGCCATGTCCGCCAGCCAATACCGGCTTGCGAACATGATCGCCCTGGTCGACATCAACAACCAGCAGGCCGATGGTCCATCCCGTGATGTGCTCGGCTTCGAGCCGTTGGTCGATAAATGGGCCGCCTTCGGGTGGTTCGTCCAGCGTGTCGATGGGAATGATCTGGCCGCCGTGCTCGACGCTTTCGACCGCGCACGCCATCACGATGGGGACCAGCCTCGTGTGATCCTGTTCGATACCTTGATAGGAAAAGGGGTTCCGTTCCTGGAGCAGCGTGAAAGAAATCACTTCATCAGAGTGGACGCCCCGGAGTGGCGGATGGCGATCGATATTCTGGATGCGGCGCAACGCGATGGAGCGGAAAAATGAGTCAGACAACAGCCAACAAGCCGCGTCTCACGACATCGGCGATGATCGCCTCGATTGCGGGTGAAGGACAACGAACCCAGGCGGCACCCTTCGGACACGCGCTGGTGGAATTGGCCGAACGGCGCGCGGACATTGTCGGCATGACGGCGGATCTGTCCAAATACACGGACTTGCATGTCTTCCAGAAGGCCTTCCCCGAGCGGTTCTTTCAAATGGGCATGGCCGAACAATTGCTGATGGCGGCGGCGGGGGGCATGGCAAAAGAGGGGTTCGTCCCGTTTGCCACCACGTACGCGGTGTTCGCAACCCGGCGCGCCTATGATTTCATCCACCAGATCATTGCCGAGGAGCACCTCAACGTCAAGATATGCTGCGCCCTTCCGGGGTTGACCACGGGATATGGCCCCAGCCATCAGGCCACCGAGGACATCTCGATCCTGCGCGGTGTGCCGGGCCTGACCATCATCGACCCTTGCGACGCGCTGGACATCGAACAGGCGGTTCCCGCCATCGCGGCGCACGACGGGCCGGTGTACATGCGATTGCTGCGCGGCCAGGTGCCCCTGGTCCTGGACGAATACGACTACCGGTTTGAACTGGGCAAAGGCAGCCTGATCCGGGACGGCCGGGATGTTTTGGTCATTTCGTGCGGCCTGATGACGATGCGCGCGCTCGAAGCGGCCAAGGCGCTGGCCAGCGACAGTGTGGACGTCGCGGTGCTGCACGTGCCGACGATCAAGCCTCTTGACGAAGAGACCATCCTGCGGGAAGTGAAGCGGCACGGGCGACTGGTTGTCGTGGCCGAGAACCATTCCGTCATCGGTGGCCTGGGAGAGGCCGTGGCCAGTCTGCTCTTGCGTTCGGGCGTGGCACCCGCGTTCCGACAGATCGCTCTGCCCGATGCCTTCCTGGATGCGGGCGCGTTGCCCACCCTGCATGACCGCTACGGCATTTCGTCGGAAGCGATGGCCCGGCGTATCAAGGAATGGTTGTGACGCCTGGCAAGGCAGGGCGGATCAAGGAATGGTTGTGACGCCTGGCAAGGCAGGGCGGATCAAGGAGTGGTTGTGACGTTAGGCAAGGCAGGGCGGATCTGGGAGTGGTTGTGACGCCCGGCAAGACAGGGCGGGCCCGGGCCCGCAGGAAAAACTCAATTCTGGGCAGGTTCGCGCATCGACGGGAATAGCGCCGGGCGTGGGATCTGACACCACGTTTCATAATTAAATAGAAAGGAGACAAAGTCATGACGCAGCCCCATATCAGTCGCCGGGCGTTGTTGCAAGGTATCGCTGCCACCGCGGCGTTCGGCATGCTTCCCCGCCAAAGCGACGCGGCGCAGTTCCGCTGGAAAATGGCCACGGGCCAGGAACCGACGCATCCCGTGAATGTCCGCGCCGCCGAGGCGATCGCCCGGATCAAAAAGGAGACAAACGGTGGGCTGGACATCAAGCTCTATCCTGCCGCGCAACTGGGTACCGACAAGCAGCTCATCGCCCAGACTCGGTTGGGCGGCGTTCAGATCATGAACATGGCCAGCTCCGTCCTGGCGGGCACGATCCCCGCCGCGGGCATCGTCAACATTGGGTACGCATTTCTCGAGCCGAAAGATGTGTGGTCGGCGATCGATGGCGCGCTTGGCCACCATATCGCCAATGAAATCGACCAGCACGGCATGCATCAGATTGGCCTGTCGTGGGAAAACGGGTTCCGCAACGTCACCTCTGGAACGAGGCCGGTCAAAACCCCCGCGGATCTCCGCAATTTCAAGATTCGCGTACCCGATGCGCCGATTCTGTCGTCGATGTTCGCGGCATTCCATGCCGCGCCGACCTCGATGGATTTCAGCGAGGTCTACACCTCCCTGGAGAATCATGTGGTGGACGGGCAGGAGAACCCGCTGCCGATCATCTACACCGCCAAGCTGTACGACGTCCAGAAGTACTTGAGCATGACGGAGCATGCCTGGGACGGTTACCTCATCATCGGCAACAAGCCGGCCTTCGCGAGGCTGCCGAAGAAATGGCAGGACATCGTCACCGAAGCGTTTTCCGATGCCGGACGCAAGGAACGAGCCGATATCGCGCAACTGAGCGATTCGTTGAAAGGCAAGCTTGCGGCCAAGGGCATGAACATTGTGAACGTCGACAAGAGCGCGTTCCGGGGCGCCCTGGTCAAGACGGATTACTACCCCCACTGGAAGGACAAGTTCGGCGGGAAAGCCTGGGCGCTGCTCGAAAAAACCTCCGGGGCGCTGGAATAAAACTCGAATGATCGTCATGCCTTGAGGAGGGGTGTGCCTCATCGGAGTCCGGTGGTGTGCCCCGTCGGAGTCCGGTGGTGTGCACACCGTCGTTGTGGCGAAGGGAGGCAGAAATGGTGAAAACCGATGTGGCGGGAGGCGCGGGAATCATGAAATCCGATACGGGCGGCGTGACGCCCCGCGCCAAGGGCTATCCATGGCGCAAAATCGCCGATGCGGGCCTGGATGGGGCCGGCGTGGTATTGCTGGCGACGGAAGTGCTCGTGCTGTTTGCCGGCATCGTCGCGCGGACTGTGTTTGTCCATCCGTTGATCTGGTCGACGGAGTTCGCCCGGCTCGTTTTCGTCTGGCTGACCATGGTGGGGGCCGTGGTCGCGGTGCGCGACGACCAGCACATGCGGATGACAGCATTCACCCACCGCTTGCCCTCTTCGTGGCAAGGGTGGCTGGGCGCCGCCGCCGACCTGATGCAGTTGCTGGCCGTGCTGGCGATGGTGGAACCGAGCCTGGCGTTCCTTCAGATCGAACAACTGTCATCATTGTCGCAACTGGGTATTTCCAGCGCCTGGGAAGCCGCCGGCCTGGTTGTGGGTTTTGTTTTGATGGCGGCTTATCTGGTGGGCGGCCTGCTTCGGCGCAGCCGTGGCGACCTCTGGCGCGGGGGAATCAGCGTCGTGGTGGTGATTGGCGCCGCCTTTCTGGCCGGCCTGGCCCTCTCTGACAACACGTTGTTCGAAGTCGTCTTTGTCTTCGTGGTGCTGTTGTTCTCCGCCGTGCTGATCGGCGTACCCATCGCCTTCGCTTTTGGCTTCTGCAGCATTTTCTATCTGCTGGTCACCGGTAGCGCGCCGCTCGGTGTGATGGCAAGCCAGGTGGAACAAGGCACGAGTTCCATCATCCTGCTTGCCGTACCCCTCTTCGTGTTGTTGGGCGGTCTGTTGACCGTCACGCGCCTTGCCCCGGCCATGATGCGCTTTCTATCGGACATGTTTGGACAGGTCAAAGGCGGCCTGTTCTATGTGTTGATAGGCGGCATTCTGCTGGTGTCGGGCATATCGGGCGCCAAGACGGCGGACCTGGCGGCGGTGGCCCCCATCGTCGTTCCAGAGATGAAACGCCACAAGATCGATGACGGACATATCCTGGCGGTCACGGCAAGCTGTGGCGCGATGGCAGAAACCATCCCCCCCTCGATCGTGCTCATCATCATCGGGGCGGTCACCAGCACATCCATCACCGCCTTGTTCGAAGCGGGACTGATGCCAGCCATTATCCTGGCTGTCATCCTGGCCGTGCTCGCGCGCTTCTGGGCCGGCGGCCACATGGCAACCGGCGTGCGCCCCTCCGCCGGGCAAGTGTTGCGCAGCTTCCTTTACGGACTGCCGGCGCTGGTCCTGCCCTTCGTGATCCGGTTCTGCGTCATCGACGGAATCGCCACCGCGACGGAAATCGCCACCATCGGCATTGTCTACGCCTTGCTGCTCGGTTGGGTGTTCTATGGCGGCTTTCGACTCTCGGCCCTCTATGCGTCGTTGTCCAAAGCCGTGGGGCTTTCAGGCGCCATCATGTTCATCATCGCCGTCGCCACCGCCATGAGCTGGACACTGACCCAGTCGGGCTTCGCCGAGGACATCACCCACCTGATGCTGGCGCTGCCCGGCGGCCCCATCGGCTTCATGCTCGGGTCCATCTTCCTGATGATCGTGCTGGGCAGTTTCCTCGAAGGCATCCCCATCCTGGTGCTGTTCGGCCCGATTCTGTTTCCGATCGCCCGCACCCTGGGAATCAGCGACGTGCGCTATGGCATCGTGGTCGTCCTGGCGATGGGAATAGGCCTGTTCGCGCCCCCGGTGGGCCTGGGCTATTACGCCACCGGCATCATCACCGAGATCGACCCGAACAAAGGGCTGGTGAAAATATGGGGCTACCTGGCCGCGCTAGTCGCCGGCCTGCTAGCCATTGCGCTGATTCCCGCTTGAGCACG
>DASTNK010000006.1:0-14382 GCA_035720945.1 Burkholderiaceae bacterium | reverse complement strand
CGCCACCCTGGGGCGTGTTAAATACCCTGCGGCAAGTCAAATGGAATCGCCTTGGCCAAAACGGTTCAAACAATATACGGTTCGTCAGCGCTCAGTCACAGTAGAGGTCGACCCAGTGGCCTCATGTATGCGCCGCGCGGCATGGGCTGCCGCTGTGCGGTTGGGATATGGGCCGACCTGCACCCGATAGAGATGCGCGCCCGGATCGACCGTGGCGGGCGGACTGTCCATCTTTGCCATCTGCCGGTTCAGCTTGCTTGCCAGGTGCTGGGCATTTTGTTCACCGCTGAACGCCCCGAACTGCAGGTACACCCCCCCATTCGAGCGTGATGCATTCCCAGGGGCGGAAGTCGTGTCGCGGACGGTGTTCGCGGACCACGACGCATTGCCTGAATCCCCAGTGTCGCTTGGCACATCGGCGTAGGCCAATTGCTCGGCACCCGACGACGAAGTGCTTCCGGCTCGCGCCCGATCCGCCCGTTTGATATCCGCGCCGGTGGCCGGATGCGCGACCGAGATCGTCCCTCGGGGCTCGCCGAGCGCCGCCAGCACATCGGGTGTCGTCGACCGCGTGGTGCTGCTGATGGTTGGCGGCGCGGACTGTGGCGCATTGCTGGCCAGGTCTTGATCACCCCTGCGGATATCGTCGTTCGTGATGGCTTGGACAAGCACCTGGTCGCTGCCATGCCGGATGAGCCCCAGCTTGGCCGCCGCCGCGTATGACAGGTCGATGATGCGATTACTGTGGAAGGGCCCCCGGTCATTGATGCGGACGACGATGGATTTCCCGGTGGAAACCCGTGTCACCCGGGCGTAACTGGGAATGGGCAGCGTCGGATGGGCCGCCGTCATGGCGTACATGTTGTAGCGTTCGCCGCTCGCGGTTTTCTGGCCATTGAATTGGCGTCCGTACCACGTGGCGGTGCCGCGTTTCTTGTAGGGTTGGTCGGGTTTGACCGGCACGTATTCCTTGCCGAAGACCTCGTAGGGCTTGCTCGTGCTGCTGAGATAGGTTTCGACCCGAGGGACGGCATCGGGCAGCGAGGCGACATTGGCGGGTGGGTTGGCTCCCGGGCCATCGTTCTGGTAGTAGCCGCCGCGCGCATATTTGCCGGGGGTCGAGCACCCGGCGAGGATCAGCAGGCTGAGGAAGGTCAGGGCGATGGAGTAGGAGCGTCGTCGCGTCATGGGTTCCTGTTGAACAGTTGGTTGCGGTGTCGTATCAACAGTGGAGAGTGATCGGCGAACTTCCTGGCCAATTGCTCCACGACATAGACTGACCGGTGCTGTCCGCCAGTGCAGCCTATGGCGATGGTCAGATAGTTCCGAGTGTCCTGCATGTACAGCGGCAGCCAGCGGCGAATGAAGCCGGCGATGTCGTCGATCATGGTTTCGACGCTGCCGAATTGCCTCAGCCATTGGGCGACGGGCTCGTCGCGGCCGGTAAGCGGCCGCAGGGTGCGGTCATAGTGGGGGTTGGGCAGGCAGCGCACGTCGAAGACCAGGTCCGCGTCGCCTGGCACACCACGCTTGTAGGCGAATGATTCGAACGTCAGCACCACTGGTGCCCGGTCGGTCTGGATCAGGTCGCGCATCCAGGTGCGCAACTGCCCCGGGGTGAGATCGGACGTGTCTATCACGTGTTCCTGATTGCGCAGCGGCGCCAGCAGTTCGCGTTCGGTGTTGATGCATTCCTGCAGCGAAGGCGGGGTGCCGCCCCGTTGCAGTTTGTCGGTCAGGGGGTGGCGTCGGCGCGATTCGGAATAGCGCTGCAGCAGGGTGTGGTCGCTGGCGTCCAGGAAGATCACCTTGAACACCGTGCCCCGGGCTCGCAGGCTGGTGATCACGTCGGGCAGCCCCGCCAGTTCGCCGGGTGTGCGCACGTCGATCGAGATCGCCACGCGCTCGAGCTCGTTCTCGCGCGTGTCGGCGATGAACTCGTGCAGGAACCGCACCGGCAGGTTGTCCACACAGGTATAGCCTGCGTCTTCCAGAAAGCGCAACGCGACCGATTTGCCGGAGCCGGAGATGCCGGTGATGAGTACGATATTGAGCATGTCAGTCCGGGCGGCTGTTCTGCATGATGGCCAATGCCTGGCGTTCGATGAACTCGCCCATGGTGTCGATCCCGCGCAGGGTCAGGATGGTGTTGCGCACGGCGGCCTCGACCAGCACGGCCAGGTTTCTACCCGCCGCCACCTGCAGCATGACACGCCGGATGGAAATACCCAGGATGTCCTGGGTCTCGTCGCGTTCGGGCAGGCGCTCGAAGTTGTCGGCGTTCGAGCGCACAAGCTGCACGATCAGCTTCAGCTTCATCTTGCGCCGCACCGAGGTTTCCCCGAAGATGGTCCGGATATCCAGCAGCCCCAGCCCCCGCACTTCCAGCAGGTTCTGCAGCAGGGAGGGACACTGTCCCTCGATGACGTGGGGCGCGCTGCGGGACAGTTCCACCGCGTCGTCGGCCACCAGGCCGTGGCCGCGCGAAATCAGTTCCAGGGCGAGTTCGCTCTTGCCGAGCCCCGATTCCCCCATGATCAACACGCCCACGCCCAGGACGTCCATGAACACCCCATGCACGGTGGTTTTCGGTGCCAGGCGCTTGCCCAGGTAAATGCGCAGAAGGTCGATCAATTGGGCTGCTTCGATGGTCGTGGAAAGCAGCGGAACCTGTTGCAGGTTGCAGAACTCTTGAAGATCTTCGGGGGCTTGGAGATTCTCGGCGATCAGGATGGCCGGGACACCACCAGTGACCAGATCTTCCAGGTGATGGTGGCGGCGCTTGGATTCGAAACGGAGGTAGTAAGACAGCTCCTCCTTGCCAAAGACCTGAATGCGCGACGGGTGGATGAGATTCAGGTGGCCCACCAGGTCGGCGGCGGCCATGCCTGTGTCGGGGATCAGCCGATGCGCCGCGCCGGTGCCGGCCACCCATGTGAACGGGATTTTGTCGGCATTGTCGCCGACGAGTTCTTGAATGGTTAGCATGGCTGGGGCCTAGTCCGTTTCGGTCAGCGAGGTGGTGAGCAGGCGATGGACGGCTGCGGAATCTGTTTCGGTGGCCAGTGCCTGGCGCAGGGCGGCGTCGGAGGTCAGGCGGGCGATTTCGGCCAGCATGTCCAGGTGCATCTGGGTGGTGCTTTCCGGGACGAGCAGGAAAAACAGCAGGCTGGCCATGCGTCCGTCGCTGGCGTCGAAGCGCACCGGGTGGGCCAGGCGGAAGAACGCCGCGCAGGGCTCTTTCAGGTTCTTCAGCCGACCGTGCGGAACCGCGATGAGGTGCCCCAGGGCTGTGGAACCCAGACGTTCACGCGCGATCAGGCTATGGAAGACGGCCGTCCGGGCGATGCCGTGGTGGTTCTCGAAGAGCAGGCCCGCCTGTTCGAACGCGCGCTTCTTGCTGGTGGCTTCCAGGTCGAGCACCACGTTCCGCGGTGGCAGGATTCGGGACATCAGGTTCATAGAGGGCCATTATAGGGAGAAAACCTTTTCGCTGGCTGGCTGCGCCCAGAAACACCAAGGCCCCAATCCTGCTCGGGATTGAGGCCGAAACAAGCGGTTTGGTCACCGTGCCACCTGTCTGATACCCCTGGGGGTCGATGGTGTCGCGGCGCGTGCCGGCTTGTGGGTTATTCGACAGTGGCTTCCTGTCGTTTGACGGGTTCGTGTGCGTGGTTCTGAACCTTGGTCTTGTATTTTATGACCTGGCGGTCGATCTTGTCGGCCAGCAAGTCAATGGCAGAGTACAGATTGTCGTCGGTGGCTTCGCAGTGGATGTCTTTGCCACGCAGGCGCATGGTGACTTCCGCCGAGTGCTTCAAGCGCTCTACCGAGAGCATGACCTGGGTGTCAATGACGTTATCAAAGTGTCGAGCGACTCGGGCCAGCTTGTTCAGCACGTATTCGTGGATGGCGGGAGTGACTTCGAGGTGTCGACCAGTAATGCTCAGGTTCATATTGTTGCTCTCCTATCAAAAGCAAATATGGGTGCGCGACGCGCGTTTCAGGGAAAGGGAAACCTCCTTGATGAGTTGGTATCGAGTTCAGTTTATAGATTATGGAGAGTAAATCAAGTGCCCTGCGGGGCGGTTACTTTTGGTCGTCGGCGTGGGGGGTGACGTTCTACAGTGTGCCGCGCCAATGCCTGGTCTGACACGCATCCGGATTTGGATGCGCGACCCAGTCGGGCAGCAGGCTCGTCACATTTTGAAATTCTTGCCCAGATAAACCTTGCGAACCGCGTCGTTGTCGATGATTTCCCGGGGATGCCCGTCGGTCAAGACCTTGCCTTCGCTGATGATGTACGCCCGGTCGCAGATACCCAGCGTTTCCCGGACGTTGTGGTCGGTGATCAGCACCCCGATGTTGCGCCCTTTGAGGAAATGCACGATGCGCTGGATTTCAATGACCGCGATCGGGTCCACGCCCGCGAAGGGTTCATCCAGGAGGATGAAGCGGGGGTGTGTGGCCAGGGCCCGCGCGATCTCCACGCGTCGCCGTTCTCCCCCCGATAGCGAGATGGCGGTGTTGCGGCGGATATGGTCGATCTGGAGCTCATCGATCAGCGTATCGAGGTTCTGGCCGATCTTGGCGGAGGAATAGGGGCGGCCGTCGTCGTCGATCTGCAGTTCCAGCACGGCGCGGATGTTCTCTTCGACCGTGAGGCGTCGGAACACCGAGGCATCCTGCGGCAGGTACGACAGACCCATCCTGGCCCGTTTGTGCATGGGCATGCTGGTGATGGGCGTGTCGTCGATCTCGATGCGGCCGGCGTCGGTCGGGACGATGCCGACGATCATATAGAAGCTGGTCGTCTTGCCCGCGCCATTGGGACCCAGCAACCCCACCACCTCGCCGCTGTCCACAGAGAGCGAAACGTCGTGCACGACTGTTCTCTTGCCGTAGGTTTTACGCAATCCCGTGGCGCGCAGGCTGCCATGCACGCTGGATGGGGGTCTGAGGGTTCCGGGCTTCGGTGTGGCGTTGTCTGGCATGAATCGCAAGGGGTGGGGGCGGGCGCGGGGAGGCGGAGTCAGTTTTTGGCTGTCTTGCCCTGATGAGGTGTTTCGTGGTGCGGGTTTCCGTGGGCGTCCGTCTTGTGGGCCGGGGTGGCCGGACCGGATTTCTTCCGGCATTCGGCGATGGCGGCGTCGATCTTGGCCTGTGGCTGGGCCACGGAACGGACACGCCGGTCCCGGGTGGGGGATTGCGGCCCGCTGAACGCTTCGTAGACATCGGTCTTCTGGTTGTATCGCACGCGTTCCCCGCTGATCTTGTCGAACGCCGTGCCGCAGATGAAACGGGTCACCACCGCCTGGCCGATCATCTCGATTTCGCTGGTCTTGCCGTCGTACTGGGCGCGCAACCCGCGGGCTTCGACGACTTCGAATTTCAGGGGGTTGTCTTCACGCACGTAAACCAGCTTGCCGGGTGTGTTCATGGTGGCGGTGCCGGATTGGTTGCCCTGGGCGTCTTGGTGCGCGACGAGTTTGTCGGCGCGCAGCGTCATCTGGCCACGGGTCATCAACACGTTGCCTGTGAAGACGCTGGTCTTGTCTTTGTCGTCGTAATGCAGGGTGTCGGACAGGATGACGGTGTCGGGTTCCGCTGCGGGCTTTCCGGCCGTGTTCTTGTCCTGGCCTTGGGATTTGGCTGTCGAAGGGGTGGTCGCCGCGGACGGCGCCGTCATGCTTGCCGCGTTCGCCGGGCTGGCCGCCCACACGGGCATTCCGGCCTGCAGGATCAAGGCGAAGCCTGACGCAAGCCAGGGCGCGAACCGGGAAAAAGACGATGATTTCATGGTGTCTTGGCTGGATTGTTCGTGGGTTTTGCCGGCTGGTCGGAATTGGCCGCCCGCCTCTTGGCGACATCGGCACCCGATATCTTGACGTCGCTTGCGGAAAACACCTGCAGTACCTGGGTCTTGTTGTTGTATCGCATGCCCTTTCCGTGCATTTTCGAGTTTCCGTTGATGACCACCGCTGGGTGGTCGGTGAACACCACGTCCTGGTTGGGCAGCAGCGTCAGTTGCTGGCTGGTGACATCGAGGGGGGCATGATCCTTGTCGCTGCGCCGATGCACATGCGCGTCACCGATCATGACGATGCGCGTTCCGTTCTTGTCCATGGTGGCGGTGCGCGATGTGCCCACCGTGATGGGGTCGCCGGGGCGCTGTCCTATGGCGGTGGGCGCGGTGATCTTGTATGAGTCGTCGTCCGGATAATGTTGTAGGTAATTTCCCTCGAGGCGGTTGATGGCCACTCCTTTCAGGTCGGTGCGAATCATCACGAAATTTTCTGCCCAGGAGTCGGGGTCGTGGGTGATGCGGGCCGGCGGGTCGATGGGAATGGACTTTTGCGCGTACTCGGCCGCCCACCAGGTCCCCAGAACCAGTGACAACAATAGTACGACGGCGATGATGGCGGGTGCGCGTTCCTTCATGGGGTTACTGGCTCATCCCTCTGAGGATGAATGCATTGGGGGCGAGACAGGCGCCGAGCCGCCCCTGGGCCGCGAGGATGAGGTCGCAGCACTCGCGGACGGCGCCCGCGCCACCGCTGTGCGACGCGACCCAGTGGGCGGCTTGCGCCACGTAGGCAGGGGCGTTCGGCACGCTGGCCGCAAAGCCAGCGCGCTGCATGGCGGGCAGATCGATGATGTCATCGCCCATATAGCCGACCTGGTTGATGGTGAAACCGTGCTCGCGGGCCAACGTATCGAGCGTGCCGGACTTGTCGCGGACGCTTTGGTGCACGATCGAGATGCCCAGATCCGCGGCGCGGCGCGAGATGATGGGGCCCTGGCGCCCGGTGACCAACGCCACCACGATGCCGCCTTCGCCCAGGAGACGCAGGCCGTGGCCGTCGAGGGCGTTGAAACGCTTGAGCATTTCGCCACTTTCACCATACCACAGGCTACCGTCGGTGAGTATGCCGTCCACGTCGAACGCCATCAGCCGAACGGCGCGCAAGCGTTCAAGGAGAGCCGGGGCGACTTTCGCCAGAAGCATGGCTTCGGCCGGGTGTGGGGTGTGGGGTGTTCCCATGTTCAGATCACCTTCGCGGCAAGCAGATCGTGCATATGCAAAGCCCCCAATAATAGCCCGGTATCGTCCACCACGAGCATTTGATTCAGGCGGCCGGTGTCCATGCGCGCCGCGGCCTCGGCGGCCAATGCGTTGGGGGAGATGGTCCGGGGCGAGTGGGTCATGCCGTCGCTCACGGTCAGTGGACGGATGTCGCCGTCACGGGCGATGAGTCGTCGCAGATCGCCATCGGTGAAGAGACCGACGGGGTGGCCCGCGTCGTCCACGACGATGGCCATGCCCATGCGCTTTTCGGACATCACGGCCAGCGCCTGCGTGACGGGGGTGGCGATGTCGACCAAGGGAAGTTCGTCGCCGATGCGCATGACGTCCCGCACATGTGTCAGGAGTCGACGCCCCAGGGCGCCGCCCGGGTGGGATCGGGCGAAATCGTCGGCATCGAAACCGCGCGCCTCGAGGCAGGCGACGGCGATGGCGTCGCCCAGCACCAGTGCGGCGGTGGTGCTCGCGGTGGGGGCGAGATTCAGCGGGCAGGCTTCCTGGTCGACGTGGGCGTTCAGGTGCACATCCGCGGCGCGGGCCAGTTCGGAGTCGGGATTCCCGGTGATGGCGATGAGCCTGGCCCCCAGCCGTTTGGTGGGGGGGACCAGCGTCAAGAGTTCCTGACCGGTGCCGGAATAAGAAATGGCCAACAGGATGTCTTCGCCAGTCAGCATGCCCAAATCGCCATGCACGGCTTCTGTGCCGTGCATGAAGAACGCCGGCGTGCCGGTGGAGGCCAGTGTGGCCGCCAGCTTGCGCGCGATGTGGCCGGTCTTGCCTATGCCAGTGGCGACGATCCGGCCCCGGCATTCGAGTATCAATGCGACCGCTTGTTCGAACGCGCCGTCGAGACGCGCGTCGAGCGCTTGCAGGGCGATGATTTCGGTGCGGAAGGTGCGATGCGCGGAGTCGATCGCGGAGGCCGGGACTTGGCGGGCGGGGTTTTCCATTGTCCGATTTTAACGTGAGTACGGGCAAGGGCATGGGTTCGCTTGCCATGCATGCTGTGCTTGGAGTATTCTTGCGTTACTTTGATTTCAGTAATTACTGAAATTACCGCAATAACAGAAAATTGGAAAACTTCATGAAGCTCGGCCCACAGGCGGAACGGTTCATCCTGCATTTCGGGGAAATGGGGGGGCGCTGGGGCGTGAACCGCACGGTGGGGCAGATATACGCCCTGGTTTTCCTGTCGCCCCGCGCGCTGCACGCCGATGAAATCGCCGAGACCCTGGGTTTCTCCCGCTCCAATGTGAGCATGGGGTTGCGCGAGCTGCAGTCCTGGCGGCTGGTGCACATGGTTCATCAGATCGGTGACCGGCGCGACTACTTCCAGGCGCCGGACGATGTATGGGAGATTTTTCGTGTCCTGGCCGAGGAAAAGCGTCGGCGCGAGATCGATCCCACCGTGACCATGCTGCGCGACGTCCTGCTCGAAGAGCCCACCACGGAAGACGAAATCCACGGGCAGAAGCGCATCAACGAAATGCTCGAGCTCGTCGAGCTCAGCACGGCCTGGTTCGACGAGGTCCACCGCCTGCCGCCGGAGACGATCAAAAGCCTCATGCGTCTGGGCACCAAGGTGCAGAAAGTGCTGGGGCTGGCTGGCAAGTTGCGGAAATAGCCGGCGCGGCCGGTGTTGTCACCCGCCACACGGTTTTGCGCAAGGCGTCGTCATCACAATAAATAGTGCAGTAATAAATAATACGGTAATAAATAGTTCGGTAATAAATCATGCGCAGGAGCGCTTCATGTTCAATCTGACAGTCGTGGACTTGTCGCGGTTCCAGTTCGCCGCGACGGTGATGTACCACTTTCTTTTCGTGCCCTTGACGCTGGGGCTGTCGTTTCTCATCGCCATCATGGAGAGCGTCTATGTGATGAGCGGTCGCGACATCTGGCGTCGCATGACGGTGTTCTGGGGGGGGCTGTTCGGCATCAATTTCGCGCTGGGCGTGGCGACCGGCGTGGTCATGGAGTTCCAGTTCGGCATGAACTGGGCTTACTACAGCCATTATGTGGGCGATGTTTTCGGTGCGCCGTTGGCCATCGAGGGTCTGATGGCGTTCTTCCTCGAAGCCACGTTCGTCGGATTGTTCTTCTTCGGTTGGGACCGCCTCTCGAAGGTGGGGCACCTGACCGTGACCTGGTTGGTGGCGCTGGGAACCAACCTTTCCGCGCTCTGGATTCTCATCGCCAATGGCTGGATGCAGAACCCGGTGGGGGCTGTGTTCAATCCGGACACCATGCGCATGGAGATGACGGACTTCGCCACTGTCATTTTCAATCCGGTTGCCCAGGCCAAGTTCGTCCACACGGTCAGCGCCGGCTATGTGATGGGCGCCGTGTTCGTGATGGGTGTCAGCGCCTGGTACTTGTTGCGTGGCCGTCACAGTGAACTGGCCAAGCGTTCCATGGTGGTGGCGGCCAGCTTCGGGCTGGCAGCCGCGCTGTCAGTGGTCGTGCTGGGCGATGAAAGCGGTTACCTGACCACCGAGCATCAGAAAATGAAGATCGCCGCTATCGAGGCGATGTGGCAGACCGAGCCGGCGCCGGCCAGTTTCAATCTGTTCGCGATCCCCGACCAGAAGCATCACACCAACCATTTCGCTGTCGAGATCCCCTATGTCATGGGCATCATCGGCACCCGTTCCCTGACCACCCCGCTGCTGGGCATCAATGACCTGGTCAAGCGCGCGGAGGTGCGCGTCAAGAATGGGATCCTCGCTTACAAGGCATTGCAGAAAGTGCGGGCGGATCGGGACGACAAGGTGGCGCGCGCGAAATTCGATGCGCACTGGCGGGATCTTGGCTACGCGCTGTTGCTCAAGCGCTTCACGCCTGACATCGCCAAAGCCACGCCGCAGGATATCGTCAAGGCGGCGGAAAGCACCGTGCCGCAGGTGGCGCCTTTGTACTGGACGTTCCGGATCATGGTGGGGCTTGGTTTCTATTTCATCTTTTTCTTCGCCTTCGCGTTCTGGCTGGCCTCCACGGGGCGCCTGGCCCAGCATCCGCGTTTCCTGCGGATCGCTTTGTGGACACTGCCCCTGCCGTGGCTGGCGATCGAGTCTGGCTGGTTCGTGGCCGAGTTCGGGCGCCAACCCTGGGTGATAGAAGGGGTGCTCCCCACCTTCTATGCGGCTTCCGGTTTGACGGTCGCCGACCTGGCCACCAGCCTGACCATCTTCGCCGTGCTGTACACCGCCCTGGCCATCGTCGGCGGGAAAGTCATGCTGCGCGCCATCCGTTCCGGGCCTACGGAACCCGCGGGTTCGCCGAGGGATGACGCGCCCCCCGCCGCCATTCCGGGATCAACCACCGCCGCCACCGCGCCGCGCGCCATTTGAGGAGACCCTTCATGGAACAACTCATTCCCCTCGATTACACGACGCTGCGCGTCATCTGGTGGGCGCTGCTGGGTTTCCTGCTGGCGGCCTTCGCGGTCATGGATGGTTTCGATCTGGGCGTGGCCACGGTGCTGCCGCTGGTGTCGCGCACCGACGTCGAGCGCCGCGTGGTTTTCAATGTGCTCGGTCCGGTATGGGAAGGCAACCAGGTGTGGCTGATCGTGGGCGGCGGCGTGGTGTTCGCGGCATGGCCGCTGCTGTACGCCATGGCGTTCTCGGGTTTCTATCTGGCCATGATGCTGTTGTTGATCGCGCTGATCCTGCGCCCCATCTGCTTTAAGTATCGCAGCAAGATGCCCGATGCGCGCTGGCGGTCCACCTGGGACGCGCTGCTGTGTCTGTGCGGGCTGGTGGCGGCCTTGGTGTTCGGCGTGGCGGTGGGTAACGTGATCGTGGGTGTGCCGTTCGTGTTCGCGCTCGACACCATGCGGCCCATCTACCAAGGCGGTTTCTTCGGGTTGTTCATGCCGTTTCCCGTCTTGTGCGGCGTGATCAGCGTCTGCATGCTGGCTATGCATGGCGCGGTGTTGCTGGCCTGGAAGACCGAGGGGCTGGTGGCGGTTCGCGCCCGCCGCTGTGTCCGGGTGTTCGGGGTGATCACCGTCGTGTTGTTCATCCTGGCCGGTGTGTGGGTGGCGCGTGGCGTGGACGGGTTCTCGATCGTCGGCGCGGTGCACACCGGTCTGGCCTCCAACCCCCTGGATAAAGCGGTGGCGGTGACGTCGGGCGGCTGGATGCGCAACTATGCCCGCTGGCCCCTCATCTGGATCGCGCCGGCAATGGGTGTGGCGGGCGCGCTGCTCGCGGTGGGGCTGGCGGGCTTGCGCTCGTGCGCGCCGGCGTTCCTGGCCTCATCGATCAGCGTGGTCGGTGTCGTCTGGACATTCGGCCTGAGCCTGTTCCCGTTTCTCTTGCCTTCTTCAGTGGCGCCGGATGTCAGTCTCACCGTGTGGGACGCGTCGTCCAGCCATATGTCGCTCTGGATCATGTTGCTGGCCACCTGCCTGTTGCTGCCACTCGTGATGCTCTACACCGCCTGGGTGTATCGGGTGATGCGGGGCAAGGTGACGGACAAGACTGTGGGTGGCGGGCATGCCTATTGATGTGCCGCACATGTGGGGTGTGGGGCACGGCACGTGTGCAATGAAAGGTTCTTCGGGCAACCGTCCGGTTATTTGTCGAGGTGACACATGTGGTATTTTTCCTGGATATTAGGGCTGGGTCTGGCCTGCGCGTTCTCCGTCCTGAACGCCATGTGGTTCGAGCTGCGCGAGGGCGAATCGCATAATTTCCGTAATCCGGGCATGTACAACGATGGCTCGGACTCGTTGTGATGCGGTGGTGCCGCGAGTGATGCGACGGTCGAGGGCTTGAGGCGACGCCATGCCGAATGTGCAAGAAGGCGCGAGCCGGTCGCCCAGCGGGGCCGATCGCGGACAGTCCCGCTGGTTGTCCTCCCTGTGGCGGTGTTCACGCGTCGGGTTCGCCTGGGCCATCCTGGCTCCGCTCTTCGCAGGGGGGCTGCTGGTGGCGCAGGTCTGGCTGCTTGCCCAGGCACTGGGCGGGGTGGTCGCCGAGAGCCTGCCGGTCGGCCAATCCACCCCGTACATATTAGGTGTCGTAGGCCTGATTCTGGTTCGAGCCGTGCTGTCGTGGTCGGGAGAGCGCGCGGCGGGTCGCGGCAGCGAAACCATCAAGCGCGAACTGCGCGAGGCATTATTTCAACGTCTTCTGGCGCTGGGGCCACGCTGGACGCGTGAGCGTGTTTCGGGTGAGCTGGGCAGCACCATCGTGGATCAGGTCGAGCACCTGGATGGCTTCTTCACTCGCTATCTGCCATCGTCCATTGCCGCGGCCTTCTTGCCCGTCGCGTTCGGTGTGGTGTTGCTGCCGCTCGACTGGGTGGCTGCGCTCATTCTGCTTGCGAGCGCGCCCCTCATTCCCGTGTTCATGGCCCTGGTGGGTTGGGGGGCCGAGGCCGCCAGCCGGCGGCATCAACGTGAGCTGACCCGACTGTCAGGGTTGTTTGGCGATCGGTTGCGCGGGGCGTTCACGCTCAAGCTTTTCGGTCGCGCCGACGCCGAGATTCAGGCTGTGCGCGTCGCCAGCGTGGATCTCAGTCGGCGCAACATGGCGGTGCTGCGCATTGCGTTTCTATCCTCCGCCGTGCTGGAGTTCTTCGCCGCGCTGGGCGTGGCGGGGGTCGCGCTCTATGTGGGGTTGACCTATCTGGGCTATGTTCATCTACGAGGGGATGCCTTGAGCCTGCCCCTGGGGTTGTTCGCGCTGTTCATGGCGCCGGAGGTCTACAACCCCTTGCGCCAGTTCGCCGCCAACTATCATGATCGCGCCGCCGCGCGCGCCGCGGTGGGGCAGATCGCCGCCATGTTTGACGGCCTGCCCGCCGTGGATCCGACGCCTGCCGGCGCGTCGACGCTTTCCTATGGCGCATCGGAGAGCCAGGTTTCCGACTCGATGGCCTCGGGTCGTCCACCGTATCCCGTAGCGGTTCCGGGCGGGGTTCCGTCATGCGCCGATGATGGCGCGCGGAATGCGGGGAGTGTGGGAAACTCCATTGTCGTCCACGTGCGCGATCTCACGATTCACGCGGCGGGTAGAGAGCGTCCGGTGCTCCGCGACGCATCACTGGATATCCGGCGTGGCGATACCGTCGCCCTCATGGGACCGAGCGGATCGGGGAAGACAACGCTGCTGGAAGCGCTGGCGGGCTTGCGTCCGGTGTCGAACGGAAGCATCCGCGTGCTGGGCCGGCCAGTGACGAGCGGGGTCGATCCAGGCCTGGGGAACGGCGTCGCCCTGCTTGACCAGCGTCCATTCTTTTCCTCCGATTCCATTGCCGACAATCTGCGCATGGCCTGCCCGGACGCCGACGACGCCCGGTTGACCCGGGCTCTGGCGCAAGCGTGTGCCGCCGACTTCGTGGCTACCGCCCCCGACGGAATGCAAACGTGCCTGGGGAGGGATGGTCATGGCCTGTCTGGAGGCCAGCTCCATCGATTGGCGCTGGCCCGGGTCTTTCTGCTGGACCCTGACCTGGTGTTGCTGGATGAGCCGGCCGCGCACCTGGATGCGGGGACCAGGATGCGGGTCGTGGATGCGATCCTGGCGTTTTGCGCGGGTCGTACCTTGCTGATCGCCACGCACGACCTGCGCATCGCCGCACGCATGGGGCGTGTGTTGCACATCGAACGCGATGGAGGCCTGCTTGAACGCGCTTGATCTGTTGTGGCCCTGGCTGGTCCGGCATAGACGCCGTCTGGCCGGCGCCGTGTTGCTCGCCGCTGTCACGGTCTGGGCCGGTGTGGGTCTGTTCGCGGTGGCGGGCTGGTTTATCACCGGCGCCTTTCTGGCGGGTGCGTCCTTGGCTTTCGACCTGTTCGCTCCCTCCGCGTTGGTGAGAGGCCTTTCTTTCCTGCGCATCGGTTCCCGTTATGCCGAGCGTGTCACCGGCCATGCCGCCACCCTGGATCTCCTTGCCGATTTACGCACCGCGGTGTTCGCCCGTGTCATGGCCTTGAGCCCGGCGCAGCTCGCCCGTTACCGCGACGGCGATCTGGTCGCCCGCCTGATCGGCGACGTGGACACCCTGGACACCTTGTTCTTGCTCATCGTGGCGCCTGCGCTGACCGCCATCGTCGCCGGCCTTATGTTCGGCCTGCTGGTCGGTGTGTACGCGCCAGTGTTGGCGTGGTCGGTCACCGCCACCTTGCTGGCGTGCGCCCTGCTGATCCCCTGGGCTCTGGCACGCGTGTCGCGTCGCCCCGGCGGGCAGGTTCAGATTGAAGCGTCGCGCGCGCGTGCCCTCATCCATGACGCGGTGCAGGGGCATGTCGACATCGCGGCCTTCGGTGCCCAGTCACGCGT
>DASTNK010000005.1:0-3466 GCA_035720945.1 Burkholderiaceae bacterium | reverse complement strand
GGCTACCTGTGCGTGGAATAGGGGTTGCCCGGCCAACTCCCTCTATAATCAAACGTTACCTGTTCAAATCGCGCCATTCCGCAATGAAGACCTCCGAGATCCGTCAGAAATTCCTCTCCTTTTTCGAGTCCAGGGGGCACCAGATCGTGCCGTCGTCTTCCCTGGTGCCGGCCAACGACCCGACCTTGCTGTTCACCAACTCGGGCATGGTGCAGTTCAAGAATGTGTTCACCGGCAAGGAAACCCGGCCCTACAGCCGCGCCACCTCCTCGCAGCGCTGCGTGCGCGCCGGGGGCAAGCACAACGACCTGGAAAACGTGGGCTACACGGCGCGGCACCACACGTTCTTCGAGATGCTGGGCAATTTCAGCTTCGGCGATTACTTCAAGCGCGAGGCCATCACGAACGCCTGGGAGCTGCTGACCAAGGTATACGGGCTGCCGACTGAGAAGCTCTGGGTGACGGTCTACCAGGAAGACGACGAGGCCTATGGCATCTGGGCCGACGAAATCGGCGTGCCGCCCGAGCGCATCATCCGCATCGGCGACAACAAGGGGGCGCGCTACGCGTCCGACAATTTCTGGCAGATGGCCGACACTGGTCCCTGCGGTCCGTGTTCCGAGATCTTCTACGACCACGGCCCGGAAATCTGGGGCGGCCCCCCGGGGTCGCCCGAGGAAGACGGCGATCGCTACATCGAGATCTGGAACCTGGTGTTCATGCAATTCGAGCGCGACGCCGAAGGCAACATGCCGCGCCTGCCCAAGCCCTGTGTCGACACGGGCATGGGCCTGGAACGCATCGCGGCCGTGCTGCAGCACGTGCATTCCAATTACGACATCGATCTTTTCCAGAACCTGATCCGCGCCGCGGCGCGCGAGACCGGCACGTCGGATCTGGCCAACAGCTCGCTCAAGGTCATCGCCGACCATATCCGGGCATGCGGCTTCCTTATCGTCGACGGCATCATTCCGGGTAATGAGGGGCGTGGCTATGTGTTGCGGCGCATTGTGCGCCGCGCGTTGCGTCATGGGCACAAGCTGGGTCAGACCAAACCGTTCTTTCATCGCCTGGTCGCCGACCTGGCTCAGGAAATGGGTGCGGCGTACCCCGAGCTCGCCCGGCTGCAAAACCGGGTGGAGCAGGTGCTGCGCCAGGAAGAAGAGCGGTTCAGCGAAACCCTGGAGAATGGGCTGAAGATCCTGGAGTCGGCGCTGGTCGGAGTGAGGAAGGGTGACGTCCTCGATGGCGATACCTTGTTCACGCTCTACGACACGTACGGGTTTCCGGTCGACCTCACGGCCGACATCTGCCGCGAACGCGAAGTCGGGGTCGATCACGAAGGCTTCGACCACGCCATGGCGCACCAGCGTGACCAAGCCCGTGCCGCCGGCAAGTTCAAGGCGACCGATGAGCTCGATTACCACGGCGCGGCCACCCGCTTCGACGGTTACGAGCATCTGCGGGGAACGGGAAACATCACCGGGCTGTACGTGGATGGCGCGGCGGTGGAAACCGTGTCGCCCGGCCAGCAAGCCATCGTGGTGCTGGACGCCACGCCGTTCTATGCGGAATCGGGTGGGCAGGTGGGCGATGCCGGGGAATTGCTGGCTGGTGGCGTCCGCTTCACGGTCTCCGACACGCAGAAGATCCAGAACAATGTCTTCGGCCACCATGGCGTCCTGGAAAGCGGTTCGCTGAAAGTGGGCGATTCGCTCGACGCGCAAGTCGATGGCGCACGCCGCCAACGCACCATGCGCAACCACTCGGCCACGCACCTGATGCACAAGGCATTGCGCCAGGTGCTGGGCGATCACGTGCAGCAGCGCGGTTCCCTGGTCGATCCCGACAAGACGCGCTTTGACTTCGCGCACGACGCGCCCATTTCGTCCGACGACATCGCCCGGGTCGAGCGCATCGTCAATGAACAGATCCTCGCCAACCAGGCCGTCGCCACACGCGTCATGCCCTACGACCAGGCGGTCGAAGGCGGGGCCATGGCGCTGTTCGGCGAAAAATACGGCGACACCGTCCGGGTGCTGGATATTGGTTTTTCACGCGAGCTGTGCGGCGGCACCCACGTGGCGCGCACGGGCGACATCGGCCTGTTCAAGATCATTTCCGAGGGTGGCGTGGCGGCGGGCGTGCGCCGTGTCGAAGCAGTCACGGGCGAGAACGCGCTGGCCTGGGTGCAGGAAACCAGCGGCACGCTGGCCCATGCGGCCGATCAACTCAAGGTTCAGCCCGCCGAGCTTGGCGAACGCATCGCGCAACTGCAGGCTCAGTTGAAAACAGCCGAACGCGATCTCGAGCAAGCCCGCACCAAGCTGGCGGTGCAGGCCGGCAATGATCTGGCCGATCGGGCCGCGATTGTGCTGCAAGGGGATTCCAAACTGCTGGTCGGCACTCTCACGGGCACCGACCCCAAGATACTGCGCAGCATGGTCGATCAGCTCAAGAACCGGCTCAAGTCGGCCATCGTTCTGCTGACGGCCGAGGCCGAAGGCAAGATCAGCCTGGTCGCTGGCGTGACGCCCGACCTGTCGTCGCGTGTGAAGGCGGGCGATCTGGTCGGCATGGTGGCTGGCAAGATCGGTGGCAAGGGGGGCGGGCGCCCCGACATGGCGATGGGCGGTGGCGTGGATGCCGCCGCGCTGCCGGGTGCCGTGGCGGGCGTGGAAGCCTGGGTGCGTGAACGCCTGGCTTGAATGGATTCCGGGCCATCCCTTTTGGGGTGGCTGCCGCGGTGGACTAGTGTGCTGTTTGGCTAGTCCAGTCGCCGAAGTTGAGTAGTCGAATTAATCAAACAGCACACTAGACTAGGCATCATGATGGATGGCAACACGGGGGATCTTCCGGCCCCCACCCTGGAAATCGACACCTCGGGCTTGAAATGCCCATTGCCCATACTGCGGGCGAAGAAAGCGCTGGCTCGGTTGGAAAGCGGCGCGGTGCTCAAAGTGATCACCACCGATACCCACGCCGTGACCGATTTCCAGGCCTTCGCCCGCCAGACCGGCAACACGTTGCTGGCGCAGGTCGATAAGGGCGCGAGCATGGAGCATTACCTGGCCAGGCGTTGACGAAACACGTTGATTCCGATTGGGCGGGATTTGTGGCGGATTGGATGTCTTGCGTTTGCCTTGCATGGCCGCAAGATGCTAGAATCTTTTGTTTTTCAAAACATTATCAAAGGATTACCTATGGTGGTGATTCGTCTTGCCCGTGGTGGCTCGAAGAAACGTCCCTTTTACAACCTTGTGGCTGCTGATTCGCGCAACCGGCGCGATGGCCGTTTCATTGAACGCGTGGGTTTTTACAACCCGGTTGGCAATGAAGGGCAGGAAAATCTGCGTATTTCGCTTGACCGCGTGCAGTACTGGTCGGACAACGGTGCGCAACTGTCGCCGGCCGTCACGCGCCTGGTCAAGGAATACTCGGCGAAAGTCGCCGCCTGATCGCGGGC
>DASTNK010000004.1:0-16945 GCA_035720945.1 Burkholderiaceae bacterium | reverse complement strand
CAGGGCGCGGCGCTGGTGTTTCCCGGCCATGATCATGCCCCGGCCAGCCTGATCTCGTGCCGTTTCATGAACCGGATGATGGCGTTCAGGGCGATGCCGTACAAGGGCAGGAACAACAGCAGGCTGACAGTCAGTTTGATGACGTAGTCGACGAGCGCGATCTCGGGCCAATGCTCGGTCATGAAGGGGTTGTCGCTGTGCCAGAACGCGACGCTGAAGAAGGCGGCCGTGTCCAGCGCCTGTCCGAGCGCGGAAGATGCCGCCGGCGCCAGCCACCACTGCATGTGGCTGCGGCGCATGCGGTCGAACACCTGCACATCCAGCAACTGACCCAGCACGTAGGCGGTGAAGCTGGCGAGGGCGATGCGGAACACGAAGCCGTTGAAGTCGCCCAGGGCGCCAAAGCCGTTGAACCGGCCGGCGTGGAACAGCACCGAGACGACGTAGGACGCGATCAGCGCCGGCACCATGGCCTTGGCGATCACGATACGCGCCTCGGTCTTGCCGATCAGGCGCACAGTGAGGTCGGTGGCTAGGAAAATGAAGGGAAAGCTGAAGGCGCCCCAGGTGCTGTGAAAGCCGAACAGATCGATGGGCAACTGCACGAGATAGTTGCTGGAGATGATGACCAGGACGTGGAACGCCACCAGCAGGGCGAGGGAGTGGGAAATCCGCGATCGCGGAACGGGCAGCGGGGTCATGATGAGCCTTTTTGATGGATGGGGTGAGGGAACCCATTGAGGAAACGCGAGAGGGGATTGTACGCTGAACCCTCGATTGCATGTCGCGGCGGGAGGTGGCGACAGGGGGGTTCGATACTGGCTTCGATTTCCCGATGATGCGGGGCGTGCTGGTTTGTGACTATAAGGCGTGGCTAAGCATGACGACCAACCCTGCTTCCTGGGCCAAAAAAACAACTTGATCGCAGAAATGCAGGAATTCCGTCAGGTTAGACTTCGATGTGGATTGGGCTTTGCTCATTTTTGATGCCATTTTTTCAGAGCCTGAGCTGGCGATAGGATTTCGAACCCCCAGTCGCCAGCAGCGAGCTCCAGCAAATCCCTGTCGCCACTTACCAACCATTCAGCCTTGCCAAGCAAGGCGGTGTGGAGGAACACGTCGTCATCGGGATCGCGGCTGTACGTTGGCCTGGGCGACACAGGCAGATCCACCCATTGGGCCACTGCGGCGAAGTCATGCAATAGCAGGCGTCGGCGATCAATGTCCAGATAGCGGTCGAATTTCGGACGCCAGAGCCTGGTTTCGAGTTCCTCGAAGGTTTCTCTTGAAAAGACCAGAGTAGCGTGCCGCAGAAGGCAATCCACGATCTGAGCTGGCGCGGACCGGGGCGATAGCGCGGCGCTTATCAAGACGTTGGTGTCGATGACGGCGCGTTCAATCCTCATCGGCCAGGATCTGCTGCAGCTTCTCGTCCGTCAATCCCTTGGCCACAGCTTCTTCGGCACTTTGCCTCAAGGTGCGCCGTAGCCGATCCGCATAGAACTCACGCATCGCGTGGTAGTCTTCAGCGGAAACCATGACGCCGACGACACGGTTGCGCCGCGTGACTTGGATGGGCTCGCGCTGCACCCGGTCTATCAGTTCACCGAATCGAGTTTTTGCCTCATTGGCGGTAAAGGTTTGCATTTCAACGCCTCGTGCAAGTCTATGAGGTCAGTGTACTCAAATCGTTCGATTCGTTCAATCGGTGTGATCCGGTCGTTTGAAGAGGTTGTCCGGTGTATTGTGAAGGTGGTCAGAGAATCGCCATTCGAAAAAAAGGCCCAAACCGAAGTTTGGGCCTTTTTTGAATCTGGAGCGGGAAACGAGTCTCGAACTCGCGACCTCAACCTTGGCAAGGTTGCGCTCTACCAACTGAGCTATTCCCGCGTTGCTGCAATCCTGCTGTAACCCTGCTGTAACCCTATACCCGCAATCTTTCCGCGAAACTGTCTGCGTATCGCAAGTTTAGGCTGAATCAAGCAAGCCCTGCATTCTATATGAAGTTTTCAGCTTCGGCAACCGGCTGGGTGAACCAACTTGGCCGCGCCCACTGAAAATCAAGTAACATTCAAGCAGGGAGCGGAATCATAGCATGACCCCGGCCTAGCCTGTCAAATCCAAGTCAAACAAGCAGGCGGTGTGCGGGTTTTGAGGTCTTGTTTCCTCATTCTGACGATCGAGCGGTGTTTTTTTGTGTGCGGACAATGACAGTAAACGGTAGTGCGGCGCAGCGTTTCAACCAGGATTTGACGGCGTTCAATACGTTTGGCCTGCCTTCGCGGGCGTCGGCGCTGTGGCGGTACTCGTCCATGTCGGAATTGGCCGGCCTGTCCAACGTGGCGAAGGCGCACGACCGCGTGTTTGTGCTGGGCGGCGGCAGCAACGTTGTGCTGGCGCCTCATCTGGACAGTCTGGTGGTGAAGGTGGAATCCCGGGGCGTGCGTGTCCACGACGAATCCCCCGATGATTGGGTGATCGAGGCGCAGGCGGGCGAGGTCTGGCACGATTTCGTGGCCCATTGCATCGCGAACGGCTGGCATGGCCTTGAAAATCTGGCGCTGATCCCCGGAACGGTTGGCGCGGCGCCGGTGCAGAACATTGGCGCGTACGGGGTTGAGCTGAAGGATCGTTTCCACAGCCTGCAGGCATGGGACATGCGCGGCGGTTGCCTCGTCGACATGACACCCACCGACTGCCGGTTCTCGTATCGCGACAGTGTATTCAAGCAAGCACCACCGGGTCGCTGGCTGATCGTGTCGGTGCGCTTCCGCCTGCCCAAGCAATGGCGGCCCGTGCTCGATTATCCCGACCTGAAACGCTATTTTGGCGAATCGCCATTGCAAGTCGCGCCGCGCCAAGTGTTCGACGCGGTCAGCGACATTCGGCGGCGCAAGCTGCCCGATCCCTCCCGATTAGGCAATGTCGGCAGTTTTTTCAAGAACCCCGTGGTGTCGGCCGATCGTTTCCATGCCCTGAAAACGCGTTGGCCGGATCTGGTGGCATACCCACAGGAGAACGACACCTACAAGCTGGCGGCGGGTTGGCTGGTCGAACGGGCGGGCTGGAAGGGCCGGCGCCTGGGGTCGGTGGGTGTGCACGAGCGCCAGGCCCTGGTGCTGGTCAATTACGGCGGCGCGGATGCCGAAGCGGTGGCTGATCTCGCCAACCGGGTCAGGGGCGATGTGTCAGCCCGATTTGGCGTGGAGCTGGAACAGGAGCCCGTGGCGGTCCATTGAGGCTGGCATGTGGCCCGACCCCGGCCACGACATCATTGCACGCACACTGTTGTGACGGTTCATCGAGGCTGGCACGTTGGCTTGGCAGTCATCAGGCCGGCAAGTCGTCAGGTCGGCTGGCCATCAGGTCTGCAACACGTCCTGCATGTCGAACAGGCCGGACTCTTTGCCGGCAAGATAACGCGCGGCGCGCAGGCTGCCCTGGGCATAGGTGGCGCGGCTGCTGGAGCGGTGGCTGATTTCGATGCGCTCGCCGGTGCCGCAGAAGAAGACGGTGTGATCACCGACGATATCGCCGCCACGCAACGATGAAAACCCGATCCTTCCTGTTTCGCGCGCACCGGTTTCGCCGTGACGGGCCCAGTCGGCGATATCTTCCAGTTTTTTATCCCAGGCACCCGCGATGGCCTCGCCCATGGCCAGCGCGGTGCCTGACGGCGCGTCAACCTTGTTGCGGTGATGCGCCTCAAAGATTTCCACATCGTAGCCGCCATTCAGCAGGTGTGCGGCCATGTTCAGTAGTTTGAGCGTCACGTTGACGCCAACGCTCATGTTGGCGGAAAAGACGATGGCGATTTTCTTGCTGGCTTCGCGAATGGCTTGCTTGCCCTGTTCATCGAAACCCGTGGTGCCGATGACGCATTGGGTGCCGTGTTCCTGGCAGGCCAGCAGGTGATTCAGCGTACCCGCTGGCCGTGTGAAATCGATGAGGCAGTCGGCCTGGGCCAGGGCGCTCAGATCGTCGGTGATGCGCACGCCCGAGTCGCGGCCCAGGAACGCGCCGGCGTCGGCGCCCAGGCAGGTGGCGCCCTGCGGGGCGAGCGCCACCGTGAGAGTCAGGTCGGGGCTGGCGAGTACGGCTTCGATGAGCATTCGGCCCATGCGGCCGTTGGCTCCGGCGATGGCAATACGCATGGTGCCCCCGTCAGCGCAAGGGCTGGCTTGTGGCCCCCCCCGCGGAGGGGTCGGTGATGGGGGCGGGGGCCTTCAGCAGGAGGTCGGACTGCCGGCTCACGTGATTGTCTGTGGTGTTGTTGGCCGGCGCAATGCCTGGTTTGAGTGTGTTGGTCGGGGCGTGGTAGCTGCTGCTGTTCACCGGAGCGGCCTGGCCGGATTCTGTGCCTGTGGCGCCGGTTTTCGCGTTTTCGGATGACGCGCCAGCTGTACCAGACCCGGGCGCGCCGGCCCCCGAGCCCGATTTTTCGATTGCCTTGGCACCGGTATCGGTCTTCTGGAACGGTTGCCGGTCGGGTTGGGCATCACCCTTCCAGTGGTCGAGCAGGCCGTTCTTGAACCAGACCGTGAAATTGCGGTCTTCCCGCTTTCCGTATCCGGGTTCGTTCAGGTAGGGGTAGTCCCAGCGGTCGGCATGCAGCACATCGTGCAGGGTGGGGGAGCCCAGGATGAAACGGACCTGGTCGGGTGTCATGCCCTTGCGCAGTTGCGCGACCTGTTCCGAGGTGATCCAGTTGCCTTGCTGGACATCCATTTTATAGGGGAAGCCCCAATTGGTCGTGCCACAGGCCGACAGCGTGAGCGCCGTGGCGCCCGCCACCAGTGCCACACGCAAGGTTGAGCGTAGGGATTTTGCTTTTGTCAGCACACAGTGCCCCTGATATTCATAGCGGATAAAACCGTTATCATAAAGGTTTAAGAATAAACGCATCAGCCTTTCCTGCGGCGGCGCCATCCGGTTCGGGCCAGGCGTGAAGATGCCACTTACTTCCAGCCAGAGACATTTTAGCTATGAACGAACAGAACGAGTTGAAAACCATGGGGTTGAAGGCGACCTTTCCGCGCCTGAAGATTCTCGATGTTTTCCGCAAGGCCGACCACCGCCACCAGAGCGCCGAGGACGTCTATCGCGCCCTGATCAACGAAGAGGTCGAGATCGGTCTGGCCACGGTGTATCGCGTGCTGACGCAGTTCGAGCAGGCGGGCATCCTGGTGCGCAGCCAGTTCGATGGCGGCAAGGCTGTGTTCGAACTGAACGACGGCGATCACCACGACCACCTTATTTGCACCAACTGTGGCAAGGTGGTGGAATTCACCGACACCGACATCGAGAAACGCCAGCATAAGGTGGCCAAGGAAAACGGCTTCACACTGGAGAGCCACACCATGATGCTCTACGGCATCTGCCCCGACTGCGCCAAGCTGCCGCATCATGGCGGGCGTTGATCGTCCAAATGGGGGCGGGGTAACTGGCCTTCTGCGGATCCGTTGAACAAGCCACCGTGCCGCATGCATCTGCGGCTTGCGGCTGCAGGGATTCATTCAGTCAGCATTTCGCGGGCATGTCGGCGCGTGGTGTCGGTGATGGTCAGGCCGCCCAGCATGCGGGCGAGTTCGTCGACGCGGCCTTGCTGGTTCAGCGCCTGGATCATCGATAACGTGCTGCCGTCGGACGTGGCCTTGCGCACTTCGTAATGGTGCGCGCCACGCGCAGCCACTTGCGGCAGGTGCGTCACGCACAGCACCTGGTGGCGTTCGCCCAATTCTCTTAACAGGCGTCCCACGACCTCGGCCACGGCGCCACCGACCCCGGCGTCGACCTCGTCGAAAATGAGGGTGGGCACCCGGGCGGCCTGGCTGGCGATGACTGACAGCGCCAGAGACAGGCGCGCCAATTCGCCGCCCGACGCGACCTTTGCCAAGGGACGCGGTGTAACGCCCTCGTGTGCGGCGACCAGGAATTCCACCTGTTCGCTGCCGTGTGCGCCAGGTTCACAGGGTTCCAGGGAGATGTCGAAACGCCCGCCCCGCATGGCGAGGGTCTGCATGGCCTTGGTGACCTGTTTCGCCAGCGTCTTGCCGGCTTTTTTGCGGGCATCGGACAGCCGAACGGCGGCTGCGTCATAGGTATTGCGGGCGGCGGCGACACGCTCGGTGAGCGCGGGAATATCGTGGGCGCTTTGGGCGGCCTGCGACTGGTCATGCAGTGATTGGCGCAAGGCCGGCAGCTCATCGGGCTCGACCCGGAACTTGCGCGCGGTCTCGAAGATGGCCGACATGCGCTGCTCGGCCCGCGCCAGACTGTCGGGGTCGAGTTCGAGGCGGTCGAGATAGCCGCCGAGGTCGGACGCGGCGTCGGTGGCGGCGATGCGGGCCGACGCCAAGGTGTCCAGAATGCCTTGCAGGTGGGCGTCGTGGCGCACCAGATTCTTGAGATGATGTTCGGCCGCGCCGAGGAACTGCTGGGCCGAGGTGTCGTCGCCATCGAGCGCGGCCAGGGCCTGGCGGGCGCCATCTTGCAGTGCCTGTGCGTGCGCCAGGCGGCTGTGGTCGTTGGACACCTTTTCCCATTCGCCCTCGTGCAGGTCGAGGCGATCGAGTTCGGCCGTTTGCCACGCCAGCCGCTCACGCTCTTGCTGCATCCGCCCCGCGTTTTGTGTGGCGGCGAGCAGGGCCTTGTCGGCTTGCTGCCAGACGTGCCACGCCTGGCGGACTTCGCTGGCCAGGGCTTGGTGCCCGCCCTGGTCGTCGAGCAGGTTGCGCTGGCTGGACGATTTGAGCAGGCTCTGGTGGGCGTGTTGGCCGTGGATGTCGACCAGGTGTTCAGCCAGTTCGCGCAACTGGGCCAGCGTGACGGGCAGGCCGTTGACGAAGGCGCGGCTGCGCGCCTGGGTGTCGACCACGCGTCGAAGAATGAGCGTGTCGTCCTCGCCATCGAGTTCGCGCTCGCGCAACCAGCCATGGAGTGTGTCGGGGGCGTCGAAGACCGCGCTGACATCGGCGCGCGGGCGGCCTTCGCGGACGACACCCGGGTCGGTTCGCGCGCCCAGCGCCAATGACAGGGCGTCGATCAAGATGGACTTGCCGGCGCCGGTTTCACCCGAAAAGACCGTGAAGCCGGGCTCGAATGGGATGTCGGCCTGGTCGACGATGACGAAGTCGCGGATATGCAGGGTGCGCAGCATCGGGGGCTTGTTCGCTCTAGTCTTCCTCGTCGGTGGGACGGGGCATGTGGTTCCAGTGCAGCTTGCGACGCAGTGTCGAGAAAAAGCTGTAGCCGGAGGGGTGGATGAAGCGCACGGTGTGTGGCGCGCAACGCACGTCGATGCGGTCGCCGGGCTGGCAGTCGGACCAGGTCTGCATGTCGAAGTGCACGCTGGCGCCGGAGTCTACCCGCCCGAGCGCGGTGATGGTCAGGCTGAGCGTGCCGCTTTCAGGGATGACGATGGGACGGTTCGACAGGGTTTGCGGGGCCACGGGCACCAGGACGATGGCCTTGACGCTGGGGTGCAGGATGGGGCCGTTGGCCGACAGCGAATACGCCGTGGAACCGGTGGGCGTGGCCATGATGAGGCCGTCGGCGCGCTGGCTGTACATGAACGTGCCATCGAGCTCGACCCGCAATTCGATCATGCCGCCGCGGCCCGCGCGGTTGATGACGACGTCGTTGAGGGCCACGCCCGAATACAGGGTTTGGTCGCCGCGCACGACGCGGCCTTCCAGCAGGACGCGGTCTTCGGCTTCGAAATTGCCGTTTATGACACTGGTGAGGGCTTCGACGGCGTTCTGCAGGGGGATGTCGGTGATGAAGCCGAGACGCCCATGGTTGATGCCGATGAGGGGAACGCGTGTGCCTGCCAGACGCCTGCCGGCGCCCAGCATGGTGCCGTCGCCACCCATGATGACGGCCAGATCGGCGCGCGCGCCGATTTCGTCGTACCCGCATACCGGGTATTCCGTGATGCGGGTATTGCTGGCGGTGTCGGTTTCGACGAGGACGTCGCAACCTGCGCGACGCAGATGCGCCGCGAGTGTGCGTAACGGGCCATCGAGGCCGTGGTCCTGGTGCCTGCCGACGAACGCGACCGTTTTGAAGTGCATGGGGCGCGGGCCTCGCGGATAAAATGTGGATGTGGCATTGATTATAAGTGGCCGCCACGGCTTGCGGCAGTCGTGGAAACCAGCGGCCGCGGGCCCGGTTTCCGCCCCCAGCGGCGGAATGTCGGGCGCGTGGGTGGGAATTGCATAAAATAGACGTATGGATGATAGAGCGAATGCCCTCCTCAAGGCGCTGATCGAGCGCTACATAGCTGATGGCCAGCCCGTGGGGTCGCGCACGCTGTCGAAGATGTTCGACCTCTCTCCCGCCACCATACGCAATGTCATGGCCGATCTGGAAGAGCTCGGCTTGATCCACAGCCCCCATACGTCGGCCGGTCGGGTACCCACGCCGCGCGGCTATCGCATGTTCGTCGATCGCCTCCTCGCCGTGCAGCAGTTCGAGGCCTTGCCCGCCAGCCAGGTGCGACAAATGCTGCCCGCGGCCGAGCCGACCCGGGCCATCAACGCGGCCGCGGCGCTGCTGTCCAATCTGTCCCAGTTCGCCGGCGTGGTGCTCACGCCGCGGCGCACCCAGGTCTTTCGCCATATAGAATTCATCCGCCTGTCGGACAAGCGGGTGTTGCTGATCATCGTCACACCCGATGGCGATGTGCAGAACCGCATCCTGTTCGCCCAGCGCGACTATCAAGACCAGGAGTTGATCGAGGCGGGCAATTTCTTCAATCAGCATTTCTCGGGCATGTCGTTCGAGCAGGTGCGCGGCACCATGGCGAGCGAGCTGGTTTCGCTGCAGCAGGATATTTCGCGTCTGATGCAGGCCGCGGTCGAGGCGGGCACCGCGCCGGTCGATTCAGACGAAACCGTGGTCATTTCCGGTGAAAGCAAGCTGCTGGACATCTTCGAGATCGCCTCCGACATGGACCGCCTGCGCGGCATGTTCGCCCTGTTCGAGAAAAAGACCGATCTGCTGCAATTGCTGGACGTGTCCAGCCGCGCCCAAGGCGTTCAGATATACATCGGTGGCGATTCGCAACTGGTGCCGCTGGAAGACGTGTCGGTGATCACGGCACCCTACGGTGTGGACGGCCAGGTGGTGGGCACACTGGGGGTGATCGGGCCGTCGCGCATGGCGTATGAACGGGTCATCCCCATTGTGGACATCACAGCCCGGCTGCTGTCGAACGCGCTCAGCAACAACCCGTCATGACGCGCTTTCTGCCGGGCGCACCCGATCCGCACCGCTTCGATCCCGACCCGCCCGCGCGGGAAATAGGTGCCGTGGGCGTGCTGCTGATCAACCTTGGCACACCCGATGAACCCCGCCAGGCGCGATTCGCCGGTCTTTGGCGGAATTCCTGGCCGGCCTCCTGACGTGCCACCTGTCCGGCTGGGTTTCCGTCCCGATCGGCTGAGCCACATTTCCGGGGGGGGCGGACTTTTCCGGCGCTGGCCGGGCCGGTGAATGGCTGGCCGCCTTGGGTGTGTGAACAAATTTGTCACACTCATGGAGCCAGATGGGATGCATCGACCTTCTTTGGTGCTGCGCCCAGGCCGAAAAGACGCGGTCATGTCTCTGATAGCGTCAAATACTGTGCTGGGTCGGTCGAGGCGCGGCGGGCCAATGCGTGTTGTCCAAACGGCCAGTCATTGTTTTTCGCGTTCAAGGCCTTGAAACGAGGGTAATCGTCCCCATTTTGACTGAATTGAACGTTTTTTGAGATGTGGAGAGATTTATGTCGTCACCGAACGAACCCCTTGATCCCGCGCGACGGGATCAACCGGTAGATACGTCGGAAAAACTCGAAGTCAACGAAAAGCAGGGGGGCGAGGCCGGCGCCGCGGGGCTGGAATCCGCGCCCGCCGAGGATCTTGCCTCGCTGCTCGCCGAAGCCCAGACCCAGGTCGCGCAGTACCATGACCAACTGCTGCGCGCCAAGGCCGAGGTCGAGAACATTCGCCGACGTTCGCAGGAAGAAGTCGCCAAAGCGCGCAAATTCGGGACCGAATCGTTCGCCGAGAGCCTGGTGCCGGTCAAGGACAGCCTCGAGGCGGCCCTCTCCCAGGCCGAGCAAACCGCCGACTCCTGGAAGGAAGGGGTGGAAGCCACGCTGAAGCAATTGAATGTGGCGTTCGAACGCAACCTGCTGCGCGAGGTGGCCCCCGCGCCGGGTGACAAGTTCGACCCGCACGCGCATCAGGCCATCTCGTCGATTCCGTCCGATCTGCCCGAAGGGGCGGTCGTGGACATGCTGCAGAAAGGCTATACCATTGCCGACCGCGTGCTGAGGCCCGCCCTGGTCACGGTCTCGTCGGGTCAGCCTGCCGGTTGAGCCGCCGTGCCAACGGGCGGCTGGCGGGGGCGGCACGTCCGAGTCTTGAAATTCACGGTTTCGGCCCCCAGCTAGGACATAACCAGATTCATTTCCACTGTTTTTCAGCAATTATTTTCAGGATTGCAGATCATGAGCAAAATCATCGGTATTGACCTCGGCACGACCAACAGTTGTGTTGCCGTGCTTGAAGGGGGCAATGTCAAGATCATCGAAAATTCGGAAGGCGCGCGCACCACGCCGTCCATCGTCGCCTACATGCAAGACGGCGAAGTGTTGGTTGGCACGCCGGCCAAGCGCCAGGCGGTGACCAATCCCAAGAACACGCTGTATGCCGTCAAGCGGCTGATCGGCCGCAAGTTCGAGGAAAAGGCGGTTCAGAAAGATCTGCACCTGATGCCGTATCGCATCTTCAAGGCCGACAACGGCGACGCATGGGTCGAGGCCCAGGGCAAGAAGCTGGCGCCCCCGCAGATTTCGGCCGATGTGCTGCGCAAGATGAAGAAGACAGCGGAAGACTACCTCGGCGAAGAAGTGACCGAGGCCGTGATCACCGTGCCGGCATACTTCAATGACAGCCAGCGCCAGGCCACGAAAGACGCGGGCCGCATCGCGGGGCTCGAGGTCAAGCGCATCATCAACGAACCCACGGCGGCGGCGTTGGCCTTCGGCATGGACAAGGCCGACACCCGTGACCGCAAGATCGCGGTGTATGACCTGGGCGGCGGCACGTTCGACATCTCGATCATCGAGATCGCCGATGTCGATGGCGAGAAGCAGTTCGAGGTGTTGTCCACCAATGGCGACACGTTCCTGGGTGGCGAAGACTTCGACCAGCGCATCATCGATTACATCATCGCCGAATTCAAGAAGGAAAGCGGCGTCGACCTGTCGAAGGACGTCCTCGCCCTGCAACGCCTGAAGGAATCGGCGGAAAAGGCCAAGATCGAACTCTCGTCGACGCAACAGACCGAGATCAATCTGCCGTACATCACGGCCGATGCCTCCGGTCCCAAGCACCTGAACCTGAAGATCACGCGCGCCAAGCTCGAAGCCCTGGTCGAGGACCTGATCGAACGCACCATCGATCCTTGCCGCACCGCCATTACCGATGCCGGCGTCAATGTGTCCGAGATCGACGACGTGATCCTGGTCGGCGGCATGACCCGCATGCCCAAGGTGCAGGAAAAAGTGAAAGAATTCTTCGGCAAGGATCCGCGCAAGGATGTCAACCCTGACGAGGCCGTGGCCGCCGGCGCGGCCATCCAGGGTTCGGTGCTGGCCGGTGATCGCAAGGACGTGCTCTTGCTCGACGTGACGCCGCTGTCGCTGGGGATCGAAACCCTGGGCGGTGTCATGACCAAGATGATCCAGAAGAACACCACCATTCCCACGAAGTTCTCGCAGGTGTTCTCCACGGCCGACGACAACCAGCCCGCGGTCACCATCAAGGTGTACCAGGGTGAGCGCGAAATCGCGGCCGGGAACAAGGCGCTGGGCGAATTCAACCTTGAAGGCATTCCGCCCGCGTCGCGCGGCACCCCGCAGATCGAGGTCACCTTCGACATCGACGCCAACGGGATCCTGCACGTCTCGGCCAAGGACAAGGGCACGGGCAAGGAGAACAAGATCACCATCAAGGCGAACTCCGGCCTGAGCGAGGACGAGATCCAGCGTATGGTGAAAGACGCCGAGGCCAATGCCGAAGATGATCACCGCATCGCCGAGCTGGCCCAGGCGCGCAACCAGGGCGACGCGCTGGTGCATTCCACCCGCAAATCGCTCGAGGAATACGGTGACAAGCTCGACGCCGCCGACAAGGAACGCATCGAGGCCGCCATCAAAGACCTCGAAGAGGCGCTCAAAGATGGTGACAAGGCGACGCTCGACGCCAAGGTCGAAGCGCTGTCGACCGCCTCGCAGAAGCTGGGCGAGAAAATGTACGCCGACATGCAGGCCCAGGCGGCAACGGGTCAACAGGGCGGCGCCGAAGCGGGGGCGGGCGCGGCGCCCGCCGACGAGAACGTGGTTGACGCCGACTTCAAGGAAGTCAAGCGTGAGCATTGACGGCCGGACCGCATGAGCGGAAGGCTGCGGTGGCCCTTGGCCGCGCGGCCCGGCCAAGCCCGGTTTTCGGCGGTCTCGTCGAAAACCGGGCGTTCTCGTTCTTATTCTGAAGTGAGGAACGGGCGTTAGCAACGCCGGCGACACTATGGCACAACGCGATTTGTATGAAATTCTGGGCGTGGCGAAGAACGCGTCCGACGACGAACTGAAAAAGGCTTACCGGAAGCTGGCCATGAAGTACCACCCGGATCGCAATCCGGGCAATAAAGAGGCCGAGGAAAAGTTCAAGGAGGCCAAGCAGGCCTACGAGATCCTCGCCGACAAAGAGAAGCGCGGGGCGTACGACCGGTTCGGCCACGCGGGGGTGGACCCCAGCAACGCCGGCATGGGCGGCATGGGCGGTGCGGGTTTCGCCGACGCCTTCGGCGACATCTTCGGCGAGATATTCGGAGGCGGGCGCCGCAGCGGCGGCCCGCAGGTCTACCGCGGCGCCGACCTGAAGTACACGCTCGAGATCAGCCTGGAGCAGGCCGCCGCCGGGTTCGACACCGAAATCCGTGTGCCCAGTTGGGAAACCTGCGATGTCTGCCATGGTTCGGGCGCCAAGCCCGGCACCCAGCCGCGCACCTGCCATTCCTGTGGCGGGAGCGGCGCGGTGCGCATGCAGCAGGGGTTTTTCAGTGTCCAGCAAACCTGCCCGACCTGCCACGGCACGGGCAAGGAGATCACTGATCCCTGTCAGGCTTGCGAAGGCGTGGGGCGCACGCGCAAGAACAAGACGCTGCAGGTCAAGATTCCCGCCGGCATCGATGACGGTATGCGCATCCGCTCTTCGGGCAACGGCGAACCCGGCGTCAATGGCGGCCCGCCGGGCGATCTCTATGTTGAAATCCACCTCAAGCCACATGGCATCTTCCAACGCGATGGCGAGGATCTGCACTGCGAATTGACCATACCGTTCACCAAGGCGGCCCTGGGTGGTCCGCTGGAAGTCCCCACGCTCACCGGTAAAGGGGAGATCTCCATCCCCGAAGGCACCCAGACCGGGAAGACCTTCCGCTTGCGCGGCAAAGGCATACGGGGCGTGCGGTCCAGCTATCCAGGCGACCTGTACTGCCACGTCTCGGTCGAGACACCGGTGCGCCTCTCCGATGAGCAGAAAAAACTGCTGCGCGATTTCGAAATCTCGCTATCGCAAGGTGGTGACCGGCATTCGCCCAAGAGCGAATCGTGGACCGACAAGGTGAAGAGCTTCTTCAGTTGACGCCTTGCTCCCCACTGAGGGGGGCGCTGCGCTTTTGCGGGCCCGGGCCCTGGCTTTCGCCAGGGCTTTTCGTTTCCGGCTTCTTGCCAGCAGGCACGGCTTGCGGCTGCTTCGCGGCGGCGACATCCTCGGCGATGGCTGTGCTGAACTGCGACGGCCTGAGCACGGCGCGCAACGCCGCGTTGACCTTCGATGCCGTGAGCCCTGCCAGTTTCTTGTCCAGATCGGACCACCAGGTGTAGTCGCGCCCCAGTCGCATGTAATCGATCCACGTGCTGGCGACCGCGCCATCCCGCGTCAACTGGAGCTTGCGGTAGTTCAGGATCGAGGCGATGCCTTGTTTGACTTCCTCTGGGGTGAAGCCCTTGCTCAGCACCTCGGCCAACACGGCCGCGACGTCGCTTTGCACATGTGACGTGTTCTTTGGCGCGGTGATCGCATAGATGGACCATTGGCCCGACGGCTCATGCGACGACACGTCCAGGCTGCTCTGCACGGTATAGGACAGCCCATCCTGCACGCGCAGGCGATTCCAAAGCCTAGATGTCTCGGAGCCGCCCAACAGGTAGTTCGCAAGGAACAGCGCAGGATAATCCGCATCGCTGTCCTTCACCTTGACGGGCAGTGTGGACAGGTACACCGCGTTGGTCTTCCCGGGGGTGTTGAGGGTGAACGTCTGTGGTGGCACGGCGCGATACGGATTCGGCACGCGCTGGTGGGCGGGAGCTTTGTGCCAGCCTTTCAGCCCGGCGGTCAGCGCTTGTTCCAGTGCTTTCGTGTCGAACTGCCCCACAGCGGAGAATTCGATGTTCCCGGTGCCATAGAATTTATTGTGGAAATCCAGCAGGTCCTGGCGTGTCAGGCTTTGCACGGCGTGCAGGGTTTCGTCGAAGCTGGGAGTGTAGCGGATGTCGTCCTTGGGCCAGGGGTTGTCGTGGCGCGCCAGGGCCTGGGCCGCGCGCGCGTTCGGGCTGGACATGGCGTCTTCGATCGATGCGGCGGCCTGGCGTTGGTAGTTTGCCAACTCGCTCTCAGGGAAGTCCGCCTGACGCAGAATCTTCAGCACCAGGGCGGTCACCTGCGGCAGGTATTCGCCTTTGCATGACAGGTTCACCACGACCGCGCCACCGGATCCGCTGAAATCCACATTGGCCTGCAATTGGTTGAAGCGATCCTGAATCTGCTGGCGTGTCATGTCGGTCGTGCCGTTGTCCAGCAGGTTGGCGACGGCGCGGGACACGGAGCGCGTGCCGCGCAGGTCTTCAACATTGCCGAACCGCAGCAGCATGAGCGCTTGCACCGTGTCGCCCCGGGTGGGCTTGGACAGCAGCGCCAGTTTCACGGTGCCGTTGGGGAGGTGTAGCGAATGGCGTTGGGTTCGGGCGTCGATGTTGGCGGGGCTGGCGTCGAACGCGGGCACGGCAACGGGGGCTTTGCCTCCCTGGAAGTGCTTGAACAGCGCTGCCAGATCGACCGGGGTCGAGGCGGGTGCCCGCACGGGGTCGATGGTGGGAAGGTATTGGCCCGTGGTGCGATTGCTACCCACCAGGTAGGCTTGTGTGGCATCCTGCACCTGGGCGAGCGTGGCGTTCTTGACGCGGTCCCGGTCCAGGAAGAACAGGCGCCAGTCACCATGGGCGCTTGCACTGGCCAGGGCCGCGGCCAAGGCGCCGGGGTCCGCGTAGGTCTGGTCCCAGCCTGTGAGCCACTCACGCTTGATGCGACCGAGTTCTTCCTGGGTGAACGGCCTGGAGCCGATCGAGTCCAGCACTTTTTCCATCGCGGCCAGCGCCTTGTCGGGGTCGATGGTGGGAGCGAGCTGGGCACCGAAGAAGGCGTAGCCCGGCTGGCGCATCGCCGCCGCGAAACCGTCGATCGACGTGCTCAGCCGTGTTTTCACCAAGGCATGGTACAGCCGTCCCGATGGGGTGTCCGTCAGGATTGCGACGCCCAGGCTCACGGGTATGTATTGCGGGCTCGCGGCCTGGGGTATGTGGTACAGCGCCCCCACATAAGGGCTGCCGCCATGACGGCGCAGAGTGACCTGGCGCGCGCCATCCTGCACCGGTTCCACCGTGTGGTCGGGGAGCAGCGGCCGAGTTGGCCTGGGTATCTTGCCGAAGGCCGTCGCGATGACGCGCAGCGTCTGGGCCGGATCGAACCGGCCCGTGATGACCAGGACGGCATCGTCGGGTTGGTAATACTTGTGATAAAACGTCCGCAGTTCGCCCACATTGACGCTCTCAACGTCCGAGCGCGTACCCATCGCGGTGTGGCCGTAATGGTTCCACTGGTACGCAGTTGAACGCATGGTTTGCAGCAGCACCTGGACCGGACTGTTGTTGTCACGCTCCATTTCGCTGAGCACCACCTTGCGCTCGGTCGTGAGGTCCTCCGGCGACAGCAGGGCATGAACCATTTCGTCCGCCTGCCAGTCCAGGAACCAATCCAGCGTCTTGGGGTCGGCGGCGAAGGTTGCATAGAAGCTCGTTCGATCATTGGTCGTCGAGCCATTGGCGGCCAGGCCGCGCCGCGAGAAGGCGGCCATGGGGTCGCGCAGCCTGGGTGTGCCGCGAAACATCATGTGCTCCAGCACGTGCGCCATGCCGGCCTGGCCATAGTTCTCGCGGTCGGCGCCGGCCAGATAGGTCATGTTCACGGTGGTCGTCGACTGGGAGTCATCGTTCGCCAGCACCACGCGCAGCCCATTGGTCAGCGTGTATTGCGTGACGCCCTGCACGGATGGCCCGCGCGTGACGCCCGCCGGGAGCGTGAGCGCCCAGGCGGGGGCGGTGACCAGGGCAAGCGCGAGCAGTTCGCCCGCGCGGCGGGCGAGGCGATGGAAAAATATCGGCATGAAAGCCTCGGGTGGACGTTGCGGGTAAGTGCGCTGGAAGGCGCGGCTGGGTGGTTTGACGCCGATCTTGCCCGTGGGTTCATTTTGACAACTGGCGCATGGCTTGTTCCAGGCCATCCACGGTCACAGAATACATGTGGTCATGCATCATGTCCTTGACCAGGGCGATGGACTGGCGATAATGCCAGGACCCTTGGGGTTCGGGGTTCAGCCAGGCCGAACGGGGCCAGGCTTCAAGCAGGCGCTGCAGCCAGGCGGCGCCGGGCTCGGTGTTGTAGTGCTCCACCGAGCCGCCCACCTGCAGGATCTCGTAGGGGCTCATGGTGGCGTCGCCCACGATGATCAGGCGCCAGTCATCGTTATAGGTGCGCAGGACGTCCCAGGTGTCGAA
>DASTNK010000003.1:0-7206 GCA_035720945.1 Burkholderiaceae bacterium | reverse complement strand
CGGCGCGCTCCACCAGTGCCGGCAGCTTGGCGAACACCGATGGCGGGTAGCCTTTGGTCGCCGGTGGCTCGCCGATCGCCAGAGCGATCTCGCGCTGCGCCATGGCAAAACGGGTGAGTGAATCCATGATCAACAGCACGTGCCTCCCCATGTCGCGGAAGTACTCGGCGAGACGGGTGGCATAGACGGCGCCTTGCAGGCGCAGCAGGGGCGAGACGTCGGCTGGCGCGGCCACCACGACCGAGCGCCGCAGCCCCTCGGGCCCCAGGTTGTGCTCGATGAACTCCTTGACTTCACGGCCGCGCTCGCCGATGAGCCCCACGACGATGATGTCGGCCGCGGTGTAGCGCGCCATCATGCCCAGCAGAACGCTTTTGCCGACCCCGGAACCGGCGAACAGCCCCATGCGTTGGCCTCGGCCGACGGTTAGCAGCCCGTTGACGGCGCGCACGCCCACGTCGAGCACCGTGTCGATGGGCGCTCGCGCAAGCGGGTTGATTGCCCGTGCCGTCAGGGGCGCCATATGGGCGTGGCGCAGGGGGCCAAGTCCATCGAGCGGATTGCCCGAGCCGTCCACGACACGGCCAAGCAGGGTTTCCCCAACCGGAAGGCGCCGGGTTTGTGCCGACATGGCCCGCCGGTCTTGTGTCGTGGCGTTTCCCGGAACGGGTTTGTCGGGTTCGGCGGGCAGCACGCGCGCGCCGGGTGGCAGCCCCGAGATGTCGCTCTGGGGCATCAAATACAAGACCTGGCCATGGAAGCCCACCACCTCCGCGTCCGCCCAGCGCTCGCTTCCGGGTGCGATTTCTATTCGGCATGCGGCGCCGACGGCCATTCGCAGCCCTGTGGCCTCGATCACCAAGCCAGTGGCGCGTGTCACTCTGCCGCTGGCGGTGAATGGCGGCACGAGCGGAATGCGTCTGGCGTCGGCCGCCAGCCGCAGCCGCCAGCGCGCGCCGGGCGTGTCGGTGTGGTCAGGTTCCACGAGGGGACTGTCCGGGAGGCGGGAGGACGCCGAGCGCGGCGGAAACGTTGTGCCAGCGGGTTTCCAGCGTGGCGTCCACCGCGCCCAGGGACGAGTGGATGAGGCAGCCGCCGGGCGTCATCGACTCCACCGCGCACAAGCGCCATTTGTCCCCGGGGTGGTCGTTCTTCATATAGTGGCGCACGAGTTCGAGATCGCTGGGATGCACGTGTAGAGTCAGGGACACGTCCTGGTCGGTGTCTCGGTTGCCCAGCACCTGGCGGACCAGATCGACGATACGCTCCGGTTCGATGTCCAGCGCACCGCGCACGATGTGCTCGGCGATGCGCAGACTCAACGACGCGAGCGCCGCGCCGACTTCATTCTCCAGCGCTGCGAGCGACTGCGCGCAAGCTCCCGCCAGCCCCGCCAGGCGCGTGGCTTCGGCTGCGGCTTGCTCCGCGCCTTGGGCGCGACCGTCGGCATGTCCTGCTTCATAGCCGGCCTGATAGCCTTCTTCACGGCCCGCCGCGCGGCCTTCGTCCAGGCCGCTCCGCAATCCTTCGGCATGGCCCAGTCCATGACCCTCCACGCGGGCCTGTTCGTATGCAGCCAGGCGTGCTTGCTGAACGCGTGCGGCGAGTTCCTCGGCGCGGTGCGCCGGTGCTTGTCCGTCCACGATGGCGTTCGCAGCGGTGTCGAAGCCCGACATTTTCCAGCGCCGCCAGCGGGCGCGTGCGGCAGCGACGTCAAGGGCGGTTTCGTCAGACATATTCGTCGTTACCCGGGTTGTCCAGCGTGATTTGTCCCGCTTCGGCCAACTTGCGGGCGATCTGCAGAATGGCTTTCTGCTCCTGCTCGACACGTGACATGCGTACAGGGCCTTGGGCATCCAGGTCGTCTCGCAGGATCTCGGCGGCCCGGGCCGACATGTTGCGGAAGAATTTCTCCCGCAGATCCTCGGAGGCGCCCTTGAGGGCGATGGTCAACGACGTGGTGTCGACTTCCTTCAGGATCATTTGTATGGACTTGTCCTCGATGTCGGCCAGGTTGTCAAACACGAACATTTCGTCGACGATGCGTTGTGTCAGGTCGGCGTCTTGTTCGCGCAGATTCGCCACCACGGCTTCTTCGTCGGCCGAGTTCATGAAGTTCAGGATCTCGGCGGCGGCTCGCACACCGCCCATTTTGCTGCGTTTGGCGCCTTGTCCGGACAACATGTTGTTGAGCACGTCGGTCAGTTCGTGCAGGGCGGCCGGCTGGACGCCGCCGAACGTGGCGATGCGCAGCATGACGTCGTTGCGCAGGCGCTCCGGCAGCAGGGCGAGCACGCCGGACGCGCGGTCGCGCTCCAGGTGCACCAGAATGGTGGCGATGATCTGCGGGTGTTCGTCGCAGATCAGTTCGGCCACGCTGTTGGGATCGAGCCAATTCAATGCGTCGATGCCGTTGTCGCCATCGCCAGCCTCGAGAATGTCTTCGATCAGCCCCGCCGCCCGGTCGGTGCCCAGGGCCTTGGTCAGCACCGAGCGGATGTAGTCTCCCGAACCCAGGGTCACCGCCATGAACTGATCGGCTTCCTGGCGGAAACCCTCGAGCACGGCGTCGACGTCACGGCGGGTGACTTGCTTGAGCGAGGCCATGGCCGCCCCGATCTTCTGCACTTCGCGCGGCGACAAGTACTTGAAAACGCTGGCCGCGGCATCTTCACCCAACGACATCATGAGGATGGCGCAACGGTCGAGGTTGTCGAGATCAGTGGCTGCCATGTTTTTCCATCCAGGAGCGCAACACCATGGCCACGGCGCGGGGGTCTTTGTCAGCCATGGTTCGGGCCACGTTCAGATTGTCCTCATAGCGGTTGATCTCCGATTCGCGCTTGCGGGCGGCTTCGTCGTCGTCGCGGGCGGCGGCGCCGCCACCCGCCTCCTGTGGCAAGGGTTTCTGCCAGGATTCGGCGGCGTTGCGCGCCAGGGGCTTGAGCACACGGCGCCAGATCAGCAGTATCACGATCAATACCAGCAGGTAGCGCCCGGCCTGCATGGCCAGATCCAGGTAGTAAGGGTCCTTCCAGGGCGGGAGCTGGTCCTGCGTGTTTGCGCTGAACGGGCTGTTGACCACGCTGATCGTGTCCCCGCGTGCCGTCGAGAACCCCACGGCCTGCCGGACCAGTTCGTTGATCTTGGCCATTTCGGACTGGCCCAGCGGTTCTGGTTTGCCGCCTTTGCCGTCGTGGTAGTTCACGACGACTGCCACGGATAGTCGACGCAGGGTTCCCACCGGATTTTTGACGTGGTCGATGGTGTGGTCGACCTCGTAGTTGATGGTTTCGTCATGGCGGGCGCTGGTGGGCCCCTGGGAGGCCGCTTCTTGCGCGGCCTGAGCGGATTGCGGCGTGTTGGGCTGGCGAGCGGGCGTCGCGGTCCGCCGGTCACGCGTGGTGTCGCGACGGCCGCGATTGTTGACGCGCGGTGCGTCGATATTGGCCGTCGCGTTGGCCGGGGCCTGGTTGGTGAGGGCGCCTGGAACGCCTTCTGGCGGATTCACGCCGTTTTGTGTCGACGCGCTGAGCTGTTTGCTGCGCACCGCCGCTTGGCCGGGTTCCTGGTTCGGACCGTAGGTTTCCGAGGTCTGTTCGCGCTGCGTGAAGTCCACATCGGCCGTTGCCTGCGCGCGCACGTTGCCGGTGCCGACCAACGGGGTGAGGATGGAGAGCACACGCTGCACGGTGCGCTGCTCGATGTCGGCGGCAAGAGTGCGTCGTGTCGCGTCGTCCCCCGCCTCGCCGGTGGGGGCGGTGAGAAGATGTCCGTTCTCATCCACGATGGATACGTGATCGGCCGGTAGATTGGGGACACTGGACGAGACCAGCCAGGTGACCGCCGAAACCTGTGATGGGCTCAGCGCGCGTCCTGGGTAAAGGGTAACCATGACCGATGCCGTCGGAGTCTGTCGATCGCGCACGAACAGGGACTGGTGCGGTATGGCCAAGTGGACGCGGGCCTTCTTGATGGCATTGATGGCTTCAATGGAGCGTGCCAGTTCGCCTTCGAGTGCGCGCTGGTATGTGATCTGTTCTGTGAACTGGCTGGCCCCGAAACGGGTTTTGTCCAGGAGTTCGAATCCGGCTTCTCCGCTGCGGGGCAGGCCTTGCGAGGCGAGCTGCATGCGCGTGCGATAGACTTTGTCGGCGGGTACGAGAATGGTTCTGCCGTTGTCAGAGAATTGGTAGGGCACGTTCATCTGGCCCAGAGCCGTGACGATCGCTCCACCGTCCTGGTCGTCGACATTCGAGAACAGGACGCGGTAGTCCGGTCCCTGGCTCCACAACGCCAGCACGATGACAAGGGCGATGACCGCCGCCAGCGCCCCCAGTTGCATGGGTTTTGGCCAGTTGCCCACTTTGGCCAGGGCCGGAAAGCGAGTCAACAACGAGGATTGTTGAGTCATCGGCGGCCTCGGCGGGCGCGTCGACCGTGAATTGGCTCGCCACCGGCGCGGTGCTTGAACGGAATAGACATGCTGCAACAGGTCGCAAAACTGGATGAGCCTGAATTATTGCTGTAAACGTTTTTTTGTCATCCCGGGAAAAGCAGCGCTTTTCGGTTGTACTTGTCGCCTTATGCCGGGTGACTGCCGCGATGGCCGCCTGTGGCCTCGCGCTGTCCCGCTCCGACCCCGCGTCAAGGAACCGGCGTGTCGTCCCCGGCTTCCGGAAAGAGTGGAAATGAGGGGGAAAGCGGGCGTAGTTGCGCACGCTGGCGGTCCATGTCGCGCGCTACAGTGTGAGACATTGATGAATGCGGCCATTGTCCCGGGCTGAGTCCACCATCGTGGCTCAGGGCGGGTCCGGTCGCCGGAAACCTGAACCATGGAACAACTCTCGGGAATTGAAAGCATGCTGGCGCAAATGCGCGCCGCGGCACGTGCCGCGGCGTCCGGCCCGACGCGTCCCGACGCGGTGGGCGGCGCCGGTGGCGGTTTCGCCGCTGAACTCGAACGGTCGCTACAGCATGTGTCGGGCATGCAGAATCAAGCCAATAGCCAGGCCCGTGCGTTCGAGCTTGGCGTGCCCGGCGTGTCGATCAACAACGTGATGATCGACTTACAGAAGGCGAATATCGCTTTTCAGGCGACGGTCCAGGTGCGTAACCGTTTGGTGGCCGCCTATCAGGAAATCGCCAGCATGCCCATCTGATCCCTCAGGCCTGCTCCGCCTTCTCCAGGGCGTACAGCCAGGCCAGCAGTTCGGCTACTGCCCGATACAGCTCGGGCGGAATATGGCGGTCCAGGTCGACTTGCATCAGCAGACCCACCAGTTCCGGCGATTCGTGAATGTACAGCCCATGTTCCCGAGCCGTGCGCAGGATGGTTTCAGCCAATGTTCCGTACCCTTTCGCCACAATGCGAGGCGCCGGTTCGTCCGTATCGTATCGGATAGCCACGGCGCGGGGGCGTGCGTTTCCGGGGCCGGTGTGCGCGGGGTTGTCGGGGTGGGAGGAATCAGGCGTCATGGTCGGGAGCGTTGCCCGGAGCGGGACGCATGGCTGTCGATGATGATCTGGCCGGGCGCAAGACCAGCGGCCAGCAGACGGGAACGCAGGTCCGCCACATGGCCTTCCAGTGTCGGCGAACCGTCGTGCGTGCCCAGGCGCACGGCGATTCGTGAGCCCGCCAACAGCGTCAGGCTGGCATCGACCAGCCCCAGTCTAGGCAACGTGATGCGGACATGCGTGGCCCAATAGGCAGGGGTGTCGGTGTCGTCGTGGGGCGTTGAATGCTGGTGCCGTTCGACCGTCCAGTGCATGGGGGCGCCAGGCCAGGCCGGTCCTTGCCAGGCGAACGCCTGATTGGCCAGGGTTTCGAGTTGTTGGCGCACCAGCAGATGTGCCTCGGTGGGCAGGCCGAAAGCTGTCGCCTGTACCACCATGGGACTCGACATCGCTGGCGCGGCCGAAGGCGGATGGCCCGCAAGGGACGGCATGCCCGGGATCTGTGCCGCGGAGGACGGCGTGGCGCCGGGTTGGGGCGGTGCCGCGCTTGATGCGACGGCCTTTGCGGCGCCTGACGATCCGGTCGATGCGTCATTGGCGCTTGGCGGCAGCCTGGCCTGGGGCTCGGCGGACACCGCATTGGCGTCACGCCTGCCAAAGGCGAGGTCGGCCAGATGGGACTCGTAGAACAGACCACTTTGTTCCACGGCGCGGTTGAGCGCGCGGGCCAGTGCTGGAGCCATCCCGGTCGGCGTTGAAATGGCCTCATCCGATTTTCCGGTGCCGGTCACTCGTCCTTCTGGCGAGGGATGGGGCGCTGAACCGGTTTCGGAGGCGGGGTGCGCCCCCGGTGCCGCACCCCGTGTGCCGAGGGCGGTGGTTGATCCGCTGCCTGGCGTGCTGGCCGCCTTCGGGCCAGTTGTCGAACCGGTGGCGACGCCTGACCCCGCAGCGCTCGCGTGCGGACCATTTCTAGCCTCGGCGGGATCGAACAGCGCGGTGTCGGTGGCCACGGGTGGGGCCTGATCGGGAAACTCCGCCAGCAACGCAAGAATGGTTCGGGCGGCGAAGCCCAGGCGGGTAGGGGCCGATGTGGTGCTCTCGACGTCGGTGGCCAAGCGTCCGGTGGGATCCTGCCGCTGCGACGTGGAGGTGGGCTTTTCAATGGCGCTTCGGCTATCACCCTGAATACGGCCCTGGCTCCGGTCCACCGACTCGCGCGGATGCCGCACCAACTGGTCTCGGCCAGGCTCGGGCTTGTCGGCATCGGCCGGTTGGCTGACCGCGTCGGGGCGCGCGCCCGAGATCAGGTTGGTCTGCTGTGAAAGCGTGGTGCCGAGCACCGCGTCGAGTCGCTGGACCAGCAGCGTGCCGAGTGCCGAAGGCCCCCCGATGCTCATTGATTCGGTGTGGACCAGGCGCAGTATGTGCGCAAGACGTCCTGCTGGCGTTTCATGTTGCCCAGCAATGCCTCCAGACGACGGAGTTCGGGGCTTGCCAGCCTGCGTATGTTGGCGTCATCGTCGAGGATTCTTGTCAGCAGGCTTCTGCGCGCCGAGCGGTCCTCGTGGCCAAGGTCATCGAGGCCGCGCAACGTTTCGACTGCGCTATGGTAGGCATGGCCCAGCTCAACGACCTGGTCCCATTTGTCGGTGCGGGCCAGATCCAGCATCTTGCTGCTGATGTCGGCGATGGTCTGGTACTGGCGCAGGATCGTGGGGGTCATGGTCCGGTGTGTGGAGGCGGTGG
>DASTNK010000002.1:0-34741 GCA_035720945.1 Burkholderiaceae bacterium | reverse complement strand
CGTTGGAATTTTCCTCCTATGGGTCGATACCGACGCAACGGGATGTAAACGGCGTGGCAAGGTAAAATGCCGTGCTCAAGCAGCGCGGCAGTAGCTCAGTTGGATAGAGCAACGGCCTTCTAAGCCGTAGGTCGGGGGTTCGAGACCCTCCTGCCGCGCCACGATCAATCGAAATAGCGGGCCGGATGAAAACGGCTTTGGAAGAAGCGTGCCTTTCCTGATTTATCTGGTGGTGTGAAATCCTTACATCACCGACGACATGCCTCCATCCACGACGAGTACTTGCCCGGTAACGAAAGCCGATTCTCGCGCCGCGAGGAATACGACGGCGGTGGCGATGTCTTCGGGGTTGCCCCATTTTTTCTGGGGAACCCGACCTTCCAGCCAATGGTTGAACTCCTCGTCGGCCCAAAGATTGCGGGTGAGTTCGGTCCGGATATAGCCCGGTGCGATGGCATTGACGGTCACGCCCGACACAGACAGTTCCGTGGCCCACTGCCGTACCAGGCCATGGATGGCCGCTTTGGCGGCCGTATAGGCGGTGATTTCCTTTCGACCCAGCAAGGCGGTGATCGAACCCGTGAACAAGATGCGTCCGTAGCCGCGTTCGCTCATGCCCGCGGCGATGTATCGGCCCAGTGCCCATTGGGCGGTCAGATTGGCGAAGACGATGCGCTCGAATTCCACTTGGGGAAACGACAGCAAGGGCTCCCGGTGCTGGATGCCGGCGTTGGCGAAGAAGATGTCTATTTTTCCCGTGGCCTTTTGCAGGGCGTCGACGGCATGCGTGGCCTGGGCCACGTCGGCGATGTCGAAGGGCGCCGTATGCACGGTGATACCCTGGCTGCGCAGGTCATTGGCGGCGTTTTCCAAGGTGTCCGGGTCGCGGCCATTGAGGGCGACAGTGGCTCCTTGCCGGCCCAGGGCCTGGGCGGCTGCATAGCCAATGCCGCGCGATGAGCCGGTGACCAAGGCGACCTGGCCGGTAAGATCAAACATGCTGCTCCTTCGTTTTCCATGTGTCGACGGCTTGTGTGTCGGCGAGGCCTAGAAATCGACTTTGTCGCCACCCTTCAGGTGCAATGTTTCACGGGCTTCGTCTGGTGTGGCGACCTCGATGTTGAGGGCCTCGAGGATGACGCGAATGCGGCTGACCTGTTCGGCGTTGGAAGCGGCCATTTTCCCCGGGCCTATCCACAGCGAATCTTCCAGCCCCACGCGCACGTTGGACCCCATGGCGGCGCCCATGGTGGCCAGGGGGATCTGGTTGCGGCCGGCACCCAGGATGGACCATTCGTAGTTGTCGCCGAACAGATGGTTGGCGGTGCGCCGCATGTGCATCAGGTCTTCCGGGTCGGGGCCGATGCCGCCGAGGATGCCGAACACAGACTGGATGAATGGCGGGCTTTGCACCAGGCCGTGATCGAGGAAGTGCTTCAAGTTGTACAGGTGACTGATGTCGTAGCACTCGAACTCGAAGCGCGTGCCGTTTTCGGTGCCCTTGCGCAGGATGGTCTCGATGTCCTTGTAGGTGTTCTTGAAGATCAGGTCGCGACTGTTTTCCAGGTGCTGGCGTTCCCAGTCGTGCTTGAATTCCTTGAAGCGGTCGAGCATGGGGAACAGGCCGAAGTTCATGGAGCCCATGTTCAACGAGGCGACTTCGGGCTTGAAGGTCATGGCCGGGCGCATACGCTCCTCAACGGTCATGTGTGGGCTGCCGCCGGTGGTGATGTTGATCACCGCATCGGTGTTGGCCTTGATCTTCTTCAGGAATGGGCGGAACAGCTCCGGATCCTGGGATGGGTGGCCGTCCTTGGGGTCGCGCGCGTGCAGATGCAGGATGGCCGCTCCCGCCTTCGCTGCGGCGATGCCGGCGTCGGCGATCTCGTCGGCCGTGACCGGCAGGTACTTCGACATGCTGGGCGTGTGGATGGCGCCGGTGACGGCGCACGTGATGATGGCTTTGTGTTTCTTTGCCATGATTCTTCCTTGTTGAATAGAGAGTGGATTTGTGTCGGGCTGGCTGTTGGCAAACCATGGCCGGCATGGAAGGGGCTCAGGTGTCGGGCGTTTCCATTTCCTTCTTGTGCCGCAGCAGCGCCATTAGCCGCTGGTCTCGCCACTGGCGCCTGTCCAGCAGCCCGGAGCCGGGCAGAAGCGCGCGTCGTTGTTGCTCGATTTCGTTTATCAGGCCGGCGGGCCAGGCATCGGTATCCGTCTGTTCTTTGGCGATGGACTCATACATGCCGCCGTAGCGCCCGCAGTAATCAGCCAGGCCGTTGGGCGCATTCAGATCTATGGTTTCGAACGGCCCCATGAACGACCAGCGCAAACCCAGGCCATCCTTGACGGTGGCGTCCAGGTCCTCAACGCTCACGTAACCGTTCTGCACCAGGCGAAACGCCTCGCGCAACAAGGCACCCTGTAGACGGTTGAGAATGAACCCTTCCAGTTCTCTGCGAACCACCACCGGTTTCTGCCCCACGGTTTGCATGATGGCGCGCGCGGTTTCCACCGCACCCGCGTCCGTCCAGGGAGCGCCGCAGAGTTCGACCACGGGAACGAGATAGGGCGGATTCACCGGGTGGGCAACCAGACAGCGGCCGCGCCCGGGAAGATCTTCTGTGAAGGCCGAGGCTGGGATGCTGGAGGTGGAGCTGGCCAGCACCGTGTCGGGTGCGGCAAGGGTATCGAGTCGTTTGAAGATGTCTTTCTTGATGCTGAGTGTTTCGGGCAGGTTTTCCTGCGCATAGGCGGCGCCCTTCAGCGCCGCGCCCAGGTCGTCGCAGGCCTGTACCCGGGTCGTCAGGGCGTCTGCGTCATCGAGCAGTCGTTGCTTCTGCAGTTCGCGCGCCTGGCGCGCGATGAGCTCGACGGCACGATTCAGCGCGGCTGAATCCCCGTCCCAAAGCCGGACCTGGCACCCGGCGCGAGCGAAAACGATGGCCCAGGCCTGGCCGATGAGCCCGGAGCCAATGATGGCGATGTTCATGGTGTCGTTCGGCATGTCAAACCAGCGCTTGTGTGTGGCCGTCGACCACCAGTGCCTGGCCGTTGACGCTGGCGGCGGCGTCGCTGGCGGCGAACAGGGCCATATTGGCGATGTCGCGCGCCGAGACCATGTGTCCGAGTGAGGCCTGGCTTTCATATGAATGCGCGACTTCGTCGACCGGGACGCCCAGTGTCTGTGCTTTGGCCGCGATCACGGCGCGTATGCGAGGGCCTTCGACGGCACCGGGCAGGATGGCGTTGACGCGCACGCCGAACTTCCCGAGCTCTATGGCCAATGTCTTGGTGAACCCCACCACGGCCCATTTCGAGGCCGAATAGGCCGAACGGCCGGCAAACCCCAGGTGTCCGGCGGCCGATGACAGGTTGATCATGACGCCGGCCTTTGACTGCTTGAGCAGCGGCACGGCTAGCCGTGCGCACAGGAACTGGCCGGTGATGTTGACTGCCAGAGTGCGGTCCCAGTCGATCTTGCTAAGGGTCTCCACATAGCCGGTCGGGCCGGCGATGCCGGCGTTGTTGACCAGGACGTCCAGGCCACCGAGCTGGGTGTCGACTTGCTGGAACAGTGCCGCGACACTGGCTTCGTCCGATACATCAGCGACGGCGGTGTGCAGCCCGGGTAGGGCCGCGCTCGCCGCCTCCAAGGCGTTTTGGTCCACGTCGCAGACCAGCACCGTGGCGCCCGCCGCAGTGAATGCCTTGGCCATTTCCAGCCCTAGTCCGCTGGCGCCGGCTGTGATCAGCACTTTTCTGTCTTTCATGCTTGTTTCGTCAAACATTGTCTTCCTCGGTTGAAGTCGGTTGGCATATGGGAGCCACCCGCGTTTGCGCGCGCCGGCTCTCTGGCGCCAGGTGTCGCGGTGCCCATCGTTTCATAGCGTGCTGTGAATATGAAAGACATGCCTTCTTCATTGTTGGCGGCACGATCGAGACGCCCGTCAATAGTGTTTGTCGCATCACACACCCAGAAGCTTGACTTGCAGCGCCTTGTTCTCTTTGAGCTCGGCCGCCGCGCCTTCATAGGCGATTCGGCCGTTGACCATGATGTAGGCACGATCGACCATACGCAGGGCGAGGTCGACACGCTGTTCCACAAGAAGGATACTCGTGCGCTGGCGCAGCTGGATGACGGCGTCGAGTACCTCGTTGACGATGGCGGGCGCCAGGCCTTCGAAGGGCTCGTCCAGCAGAATCAATTGCGTGGGGGCCATGAGCGCGCGAGCGATCGCGAGCATCTGTAATTCTCCACCACTGAGATTGCCGCCGATGGCGTCCCGCAATGTGCCCAGCTTCGGGAACAAGTCGTACACCTGGTTGGGCTCCCAGCCGCCCGGTCGCCGGGCGATGAGCAGATTGTCGACGACGCTCAGGTTGGGAAATATGCGCCGCCCTTGCGGGACAATGGCCAGCCCCTGCCGGTTGACGCGATTGGATGGCCAGCCGGTGATGTCTGTGTCGTTGAACCGGATGTGCCCATCGTTGACCGCGATCTGGCCCATGATGGTGTGCAGAGTGGTGGTCTTGCCGACCCCATTGCGGCCAAGCAGGGCGACTGCCTCGCCTTCGCGCACTTCCAGCGATAGGCCATCGAGCACATGGCTGCCGCCGTAGCCGGAGGCCACGTCGCGCAATTGCAGGATAGTCTTGCCGATGTCGCGTGTGACGCCATCAGCGGCGAGAGTGGATGGCGCCGATTTTCCGTCGTCATTGATGGCTTCCCCCAGATAGGCTTCGACGACTTGCGGGTTATTGACGACCGAGTGGGGGTCGCCGTCGGCGATGAGGTGCCCCTGGTGCAGCACGGTGATGCGGTCGGACAGCGAGATGACGCGGTCGATGTCGTGCTCGATGAGCAGGATGGTGTACTTGCCGGCAAGCTGGCGGATGAGCGTGCCGATGCGTTCGCGGTCGGCGTCCGCCAGCCCGGCGAGAGGTTCGTCGAGCAACAGAAGTTCCGAGCCCGTCGCCATGGTCACGGCGATGTCCAGCAGGCGCTGTTCGCCGTGCGGCAGGTTGATGGTGGTTTCACCCGCCTTGTCTTCCAATCCCACGGCGTGCAGCAACGCCCAGGTCCGATCGACCAGGTCGGTCAGGTCGTAGGCGTTGCGCCACAGCGATGCGCGCAGTGGCGAGCCGGCCTGCACAGCGATGCGCACGGTTTCAAAAACCGTGAGATTGGCGGGCAGGCTCACGATCTGGAACGAGCGCGACATGCCCAGACGGGTGCGTTCGTGCACCGCCATCTTGCTGATGTCCCCCCCTTTGAACAGGATTTGCCCGCTGTCATTGGGGATGAGGCCGGTGAGCATGTTGAACAGCGTGGTCTTGCCGGCGCCGTTCGGGCCGATCAGGCTGTGGATGGTGCCGGCCCGCACCTGCAGACTGATATCGTCGGCGGTGACGACGCGTCCGAAGCGTTTGCTGAGATGGCGTACTTCGAGGATGGCCCCTTCGTAAGTGGCCCCCCGGGCCGCGAATGGATCGGGCAGAGAGGGGGGCATGGCAGGCGTTGGTGTGCGCGTGAGCCCCCAGCGGTCGTGGCCACGCAAGCGGGCATATACACCACTTAGGCCTTCCGGTGACAACAGCACCACAATAATTATGAGGGCGCCGAAGAACAGCCACCAGTGCTCGGTGAACGAACTGAGCTGGTCGCTGAGGTTGATGTAGATGATGGCGCCCCACAGCGGCCCCAGGAAATGGTGGATGCCGCCCAGCAGCGTCATCATGACCGGGTCGCCGGCATGCTGCCAGTTCATGTTGTCGGCGTACACCCCGTGGATGAGCAGCGACAGCAGGCTGCCGCCGAGCCCGATGAACGCTGCGTGCAGCACCAGCGCGCTGAGCTTGTATCCCCAGGGGTTGTAGCCCAGGTACTGGACCCGCTTTTCATTGTCGCGGATGGCCTGCAGCACGCGCCCGAAAGGTGAATGCGCGATGCGATAGAGCAGCCAGGCGCAGATGGCCACTATGATGGCGCAGAAAACATAGTAGTGCCAGGCATTTTCCAAACCCGGGCGCAGCACCCCCTGTAGCCCGTTCTCTCCGCCTGTCAGGCTGGTCCAGCGGAAGCAGATTTCGTAGAAGAGTTGCGTGAACGCCAGCGTCAGCAGGGCGAAATACAGGCCGCGTCGGCGCAAAATCAGCATGCCTAGAACCAGCCCCAGCAGGGCTGCGAACGCCGTGCCAACGATCAGTGCCAGGGCGACGTTCTGGTAGACATGGATGGCGAACAGCGCGCTGGCGTAGCTGGCCATGCCGAAGAACACCGATGAGCCGAACGACACCATGCCGGCATAGCCTAGCAGCAGGTTGTAGGCCAGGGCATAGAGTGTGTAGATGACGACCTGGGTGGCCAGGCTGATAGTGGAGCCCGCCAGGGTCATCAACCAGGGCATGATGATGAATACCGCCACGAGCACCACGAGCGGATGGGTGAGGGCGCTTCGTGGCCGATTCATTCGAAGCGCTCCCAGTGTTCGCCGAACAGCCCGCGCGGCCGCAACAGCAGCACGATGATCATGAGCACATACATGATGGAGGTGGAGGCCACGGGCCAGAACTGGATGGTCATGGCCACGGCGATGCCGACCATGAGGCCGGCCACGATGGCGCCGCGCAGGCTACCGAGCCCACCGATGACCACGACGACGAAGGCCGGCATGATGGCCTGTTCGGCCATTGACGGCATGACGCTCCAGAGCGGCGCCGCCAGCACGCCAGCCGCCCCCGCCAGAAGGCACCCCAGAGCGAAAATGAACATGAATACCCGCTTCAGGTTGATGCCCAGCATGCTGACCATTTCCGGGTCGCGTGAACCAGCCCGGACGATGCGGCCGTAGGGGGTTTTTTCGAGAAAGAGCCAGATGGCGGCGAGGATCACGACGGTGATCACCAGCACGGCCAGTCGATAGCGTGTGACAAACACCGGGCCGTAGTGGAAGAAGCCGGCGAGAAAGGCCGGGGTATCGAACGGATGCCCCATGGAGCCCCAGAGCGTGCGGATCAGTTCTTCGATGAACAGCGCCAGGCCGAACGTGAGCAACAAGCTGAGCAGAGGCTCTTTGTCGTAGAGTGGACGCAACAGCGTGCGTTCAATGGCGAGTCCGATGATGCCCACGAGTATGGGGGCGAGAACCAACACACCACCGAAACCGACGTACGGCCGAAGCGACAGAGCGAAGTACGCCCCCAGGGCGAAAAAGGCTCCGTGCGCGAAATTCACCAGCCCCAGCATGCCGAAGATGATGGACATGCCGACCGCAATGAGGACGAACAGGAAGCCCAGGACCAGGCCGTTCATGAGCTGCGAAGCGAAAAGTGTGGCGTTTATCACTAAGCATCTCCTTTATCTTTTTATGCGGCGCGCCATCCGGTTGGATGGATTGTCCGGATGGCGCGCGTGTACCTGCTTCGGGGAGTGACGGCGGTCACAGAATAACGACGGTCACATTTTGCATTCGGATTCGCTTTTCGAACCGTACAGGCTTTCGAGCGGCTTGCCCTCGCCTGGTGCGACGGCGACGATGTTGAAGTAGTCGTACTTGGTGGTGATCTTGGGTTTGACCTCTGCCACCAGTGTGGGCTGGATCAACTGATGATCCCACGAGCGGAAGTACATGGCTTCTTTCTTGTAGCCCTCGAATTTGTGACTTTCCAGGAAATCGATGAGCTTTTGCGTGTCGGTGGAGCCCGTTTCCTTGATGGCGGTAAGTATGGCCGTGGTGCCGAACCAGTCCTGCCAGGCTTCGGATTCGGGTGGTGTGCCGAACTTGGCCTGGTACTTCTTGGCAAATGCGTGACTGGCCTCGGTGTTCTGTGCCCCGGTATAGTTCCAGATTTTCGGGTACAGGCCGGTGGCTGCCTCGGGGCCTGCCGCCCACATATCGGTATCGTTGCAAATGAGGGATGACACCGGGATCTTGCCGGTCAGGCCCATTTGATGGAACTGCTTGAGGAAGTTGGTCATGTCGCCGCCACCGAGGCCAAGGAAAATGACATCGGGCTTGGCGGCCATGATCTTGAGGACGTATGAACTGAAATCAGTGGTGCCCAAGGGAGTTTGGTCGGCGCCCAGGATTTTGCCGCCGCCCTGCTTGAGCAGCAGGCTCATCTGGTTATAGCCGTCTATGCCCCAGGCGTAAGAAGCGTACAGGAAATACCAGTTCTTGCCGTGTTTTTCCAGCGTGGGATAGACGCTGCGCACGGTTTCGTAGTTGGGTAGATCGACCCGGAATGTATAGCGATTGCATTTGGACCCGGTGATTTCCGTGGCGTTGGGCCCCGTGGCCATGAGCAGGATTTTCTCGCGCTCGGCCACTGGCATGATGGCCAGGATGTCACCACTTGATACGCCCCCCGAAACGGAGACGACTTTCTCCTGCTGGATCAGCCGGTGCATGTTCTGCTGAGTGGTCTGGGGGCCGTTTTCGTCCAGCCATACCAGTTGCACAGGGCGACCGAGCACTTCGCCCTTGACGTCTTCAACTGCGATCACGGATCCGTTGTGGCCTTGATCGCCCTGTACGGCGTAGGTACCGGATTTGGGGAGCAGCACACCGAGTTTTATGGGCTCTGCGGCCAGGGCCGAACGAATGAACGGGCTGGCGCCCGCCATACCGGTCAGTAACCCCGCTGCCCCGACTTTGAGTACGCCGCGCCGGGTGATCCCCGCGCGCTGGCCATGTTCCATGTCCGACATAATCTCCTCCTGAGAGTTGGAATGACGACAGATACAACTGGCGAGGGCATCTTGCGTGCCGGCCCTTTTTGTCCCTACCTCCGAGAGGAAGAATAACCTCCACCCGCAATGGTGTCAAAAGGTCTGACCACTTTTTGCGCCGAAGAACCAAAGTAGCCCGATGCGCGGCTGGTCAGGCCGTCAGGGCCGGTTTGTCGTGGATCAGGCTGGTTCGAAGGCGGCGCGAATCTCGGGCAGTGTGGCACCAGCCCCCAGCAAGACGCACAGCATCAGGCGCGCCTTGACGCCGGACAGATCCCCGGCGAACACCGCGCCGGCTTCAGCCAACGTGACAGCGCCGCCGTCCGCGCCATAGATGAGGGCGGTCTGTCCTTCCGGGCAGCGCGAGGCGACGATCACCGGCGTCCTTGCCGAGACAAGTCGTGCGATCGCCGCGGCGAAGCCTTTCGGAGCGTTGCCGCGGCCGAAGGCTTCCAGCACGACCCCGTGCACGCCATTGTCCGCGCACCATTCCAGGTAAGTGGGTTTGACTCCCAGCCCCAGTTTGACGAGCTCGACGTGTTCGTCGAGCCCGTGATCGGCCAGTGTGCGCCGCTGTGCCGGGCGACGATACAAGTGAAATACGCCCTGATCGACCTCGCCCAGTTTTCCTAGGCCCGGAGAACGGAAGGTATCGACACGCGATGCGTGGGTCTTGGTGACGTCGCGCGCGGCATGCACGTCGCCCTCGAAAAGAACCAGCGTGCCAAGCTCGCGGGCGTTCGGTGCCGCGGCGACTATCAGCGCATCGCGAATGTTGCGCGGGCCATCGGTATCGGGTTCGCTGGCGTGGCGCTGGGCGCCGGTGAACACCACGGGTTTTGAACTGTCGACCAGCAAGTCGGAGAGGAACGCCGATTCCTCCATGGTGTCTGTGCCGTGGGTGACGACCACGCCGGTGCAGTCTGGTTTGGCAAGCGCCGCGCGAATACGGGCCAACAGCGCATGAACCGTTGGCAGATCCAGCGCGTTGCTGCCGATGTTGCAGAACTCCTCGACAGTGACGTCGATGCCGATGGGTGTGCCGTGCAACGATGCCAGCAAGTCGTTGCCCGACACGTTGGCCGTGACGGGACCGTCCGCCGATGCGCGGGTCGAGGCGATGGTGCCTCCCGTGGTGATCACTGTGACATGGGCCATGTGCGATTCCTTGGTTGGGTCGGTGTCAGGGTGTGCGTGACCGCCCCGTGCTGGGCAGCCAGTGCAGGAATATGCCGGCGGCCATGAACCCCATGACGCCCGCGGCGATCGAAGCCACCGCGAGTGACGCCGCAGCGGTGATGATCGACAACAGGACCGGTGCGCCGCTGGCCCCGATGTCGGAGATGAGGCGCCAGATTCCCAGGAACTGGGTGCGGCCCGCGCTGGGGGAGGCGTCGGCCCCCAGCGTCATGACGAGGCCGGACCCGATGCCGTTGCCCAGGCCCATCAGCATGGAGACGATGACAAAGGTGATCAGGCCATTCGTGGCCGGGATCAGGATCAGTGACAGGCCCATGATGATGGTGGATGGCACGGCGACCGAGCGCCGGCCGCGCTGGTCCATGGCCTTGCCAGCCGGGTAGAACGCCAGCATGTCTATGGCGGCGACCAGGCCGAAGATGATGGATGTGGATGCCGGGCCCAACCCAAGGCTATCGGCCCACAGCGGGATGATGATCTGACGCGAGGCCCGCAGGCCACTCACCAGCAGTATGCCGACTCCCACGGTGGCGAAAACCTTGATGTGGCTTCGGGCAAGACGCGCCATGCCGGGGGCGCCGCTTGCGGCACCCTTCGATTCCCGCTTCTGGCTGCCCATGTCGGGAATGAGAGATGCCAGTATTCCCGTACCCAGCATCATGACGATGGCGGCCCAGTAGGCTCCGGCGATTCCCATGAAGTGCATTAGCGCGGCGCCGAGGAACGGCCCCACGAACACCCCGATGCGCATGGTTCCGCCAAGCGTGGACATGGCGCGCGCGCGCAGGTGAACGGGCACGGCCTCGATCAGGTAGGTTTGCCGCGCCAGGAAAAACACCGACTGCGCCATGCCGATGAGCAGCACGCCCAGCGCCAACAGCCAGACCGTCGAGGGCAGCAGACACAGGATCAGGCCGACGATACTGACAGCGGCCGCGCCGATCATGGATACCCGTTCGCCATGACGGGCGATGATCATGGCCGCGGGAATATTGCTGACGAGCGAGCCGATGCCGATCAGGCCCACGATCAGGCTGGCCAGGGCCACCGATGCGTTCATGTCGCGGGCGGTGAGTGCGATGACGGGAAGAATGGCGCCTTTCCCCGTTCCGAACAGCAGGGAGGGGCCAAATGCCGGGACAGCGATTTTCTTGAAGCTGAATGGAGTGTTGCTCATCGGGACTTTCGCACGCGCCGACGCGTGAGGCAATTACACCGGAAGGCCCCGCGTGGAGGCGCTGCGGAAGGAATCCGCATTGTTGCACTTGCCCCGGTCGGCCGCAACGCGACGCTTTGCCATACAAGGTTCTGCCTGACGCGACCGGGATACCGGAATGATGCGCCATCTGATTGCTGGCCGCAGCCACCACCACGTCATGGAACTTGTGGTTGCTCAGCGTTTGCACGTCGTTTCCTCTGTCGGTTATGCTGGCCCCGCGAATGGTGCGGTCGAACGACTTCCACTGTTCGGTGGGAAACCTGGATTTTTTTTTCACAAGGCCTGCTCCGCAGGCCTCGCATTTTGGCGAGTACGACTACGATGATGCCTACCATGGGCAAGGTGCTTGCCATTACGCTGACGATCCAGTCCCTGGTGTCGGCGGCGGCGCTGACCGTGCCCGTTCTGGCTCCGGCACTGGCACCAGTGTTTGGCGTGCCGGGGGAGCTGGTGGGCGTGTATGTCGCGCTGATTTACGTGGGCGCCATGTTCAGCAGCCTGGCGGCGGGTGGCTACGTGGCGCGGTTCGGCGCCATACGCATCAGCCAGGGGAGTCTGCTGATGTGCGCGCTGGGGTTGGCTTGCAGCCTGACGGCGGTGCCGGTGCTGGCGGCGGCGGGGGCGCTGCTTATTGGGTGCGGATATGGGCAGGTCACGCCCGCCAGTTCGCATCTACTGGTCAAGACCACGCCGACGCACCGCATGTCATTGGTGTTCTCGATCAAACAGACGGGGGTTCCGCTTGGCGGCGTACTGGCCGGGCTGTTCCTGCCCAGGCTCGACGCCTGGACTGGCTGGCGCGGCGCCGTACTCGTGGCGATCATCGCATGCATTGTGAGCGCGGTGGGGGTGCAGTTTTCACGCAAGGATCTCGATGCCGACCGGACGGCGGGGTCGCCTCTGGGGCTGGGTAACCTGCGCGAACCGGTGCGCGTGATCATCAGGCATTCCGCTCTTCGGTTGCTGTCGTTGGGTTCGCTGACCTTTTCCGCCGTGCAATTGTGCTTCACCGCTTATCTGGTCACTTTTCTGCATGACAGCCTGGGCTACACGCTCATAGCCGCCGGCGTCATGATGTCGGTGTCCCAAGTGGCGGGGGTCGTGGGGCGTGTGCTGTGGGGATGGTGTGCCGATCGTTTCGTCGGCGCGATCGCCATGCTGACGGTCCTGGGTGTGGCCATGGCTGTGTTTTGCTGGGTTCTGGCTGGTTTGGTGGTTGGCACGCCTCCCGCGTTGTTGGTGGTGGTGCTCATCGCACTGGGTTCGGCGGCACTGGGCTGGAACGGTGTGTATCTGGCCGAGGTGGCGCGTCAGGCGCCTCCTGGGCAGACCAGCATCGCCACGGGCGGAACCCTGGCGGCCACATTTCTGGGGGTGGTGGTCGGGCCCCCGATCTTTGCAGGCATCGCATCGCTGGCCAACAGCTATCGGCCGGCTTTCATGCTGATCGCCATTCCAGCGCTGATCATGGGGTTGGTGTTCGCGTGGCGTCGAAAAAATTTCGCCGCCTGACCACGCGGCCCAACCTCGGGCAGGTATTCATGGCCAGAGGCGGAAGGGTAAAAATCCCGGGTCACAGCGCGGTTCCTCAATCGACTTGCATCAGGGCATTCCCCAGATCCGCTTTCAAGTCGTCGATGTGTTCGACGCCGACCGACATGCGCACGAAATTGGGCTCTATGCCCGCGGAGGCCATCTGCGCCTCGGTCATGGTGCCGGCCCACATGGCGGCTGTGTGCACAATGAGGGTTTCAACGCCGCCCAGGCTGACCGCGTGGGTGGCCAGTTTGAGTGCGGACACGAACCGACTGGTGGCGGCGTACCCGCCTCGAATCGAGAACGCAACGACCGCGCCGAAGCCACTCATCTGGTTGCGCGCCAGATCATGCTGGGGGTGGCTGGCCAGCCCGGGGTAAAACACGCGTTCGACCTGGGGTTGGCGTTCCAGCCATTGCGCCAGGCCCAGGGCGTTGGCGTTGATGCGCTCGACGCGTAGCGGCAGCGTGCGCAAACCACGCAACAGCAGCCACGCATCCATGGGTGAAAGAACCGAGCCGAGCGTGGTGTGCATGTCCCAGATGCGCTCGGCCAGTTCATTCGTGCAGCACACCGCGCCGGCCGTGAGGTCGTGATGCCCGCCCAGATATTTTGTGGCGCTGTGCACCACGATGTCGATGCCCAGGGCATGGGGCTGCTGGTTCAGCGGTGAAGCGAATGTGTTGTCGGCGATGGTGAGCACGCCGCGCGGCCGGGCGAGCGCGGCCACGGCACCCAGGTCGGTGAGTGACAGCGTGGGGTTGACCGGTGTTTCCAGCATGACGAGGCGGGTTTCGGGGCGCATGGCCTTGGCGAACGCCGACACATCGGTCTGGTCGACGAGGGTGGTCTCGACGCCAAACCTGGGCAGCACCTCTTCGAAAAGCCGCGAGGTGCTCATGTAATGGCGCCGTTGGGCGATCACATGATCGCCCCGGCCGACCAGCGCCAGGACGGTGGTGCTGATGGCGCCCATGCCCGAACCCAGCACCATGGCTGTTTCGGTTCCCTCCAGGTCGGCGATGAGTTTTTCCACTCGTTTGTGCACCGGATTACCATAGCGTGTGTAGTAGGCGCGGGGGCGGGGCGTGTTGGCCATTTCGGCGAATTCCGCAGGGGTTTCCGCCCGGAACGTGGCGCTGTAGTGAATGGGGGCCACGACCGCGCTGCCGGGGTCCATGCCCTGATCGCCGTGCAGGACGCGTGTCTCGTCTCTCCAGGTCGTGGCTTTGTCGGATCCGTCAGGCGTTACGGCCTTCATTTTGTCAGCTCCTGTTGTGGCGGAATGGTTGTGCGCGCCAGTCTCGTGATTGAACACATCGCGGCGGGAAGCGCCGCCGAATCGCTCCATGATGATACCGCCATGGCGATGGTGCCCGACCCGATCGATTTTCAGATCGGTTTCAGCATCCCCGCGCGCGTTCGGGTGTGGAAACCCACCCGGCCGAACGTTGGTGTGATCCGGTGTCATCGATAGGGCATTTGTCACAGCGGGCTGGAAGTTCGGTCAGCTCTCATTCAATATTGTTTCAATATGTTATTTACAGCCCAAAAAACTGCTGAAATCTCCCTGTTTTTGCGGGAATATGGGTTTCTTGGAAGAATCAATTTATTACAATTAACTGATCTTGTCAGGCTTCAACCCAGAACTTAGCAAGCCCGGCGCGCTCATACTCCGCATGGGTCAACCCGCGTGGGGCGGCTCATCATCCGGGCTGTCCAACCAGCCTCATAAAACTGTTTCAGGAGTCACTTAAATGACCAAACAATCGCGTCTTGCTCTTGCTTTGTCTTCGATGGTTTTGAGCCTGGGCCTCGTCGCCGCGCCGGCCGCTTTCGCCGCTGGTACGACCACGACCGCCAAGCATCACAAAACCCACAAGGTGCACAAAGCTTCCAAGCATCACAAGGCGCACAAGAAGGCCGCGCCGAAGGCCAAGGCGAAGTAACACCTAGCTGAAAGCTAAAGTGGTTCCTTCAAAAGCAGTGTAGAAAGGGGCTCCGGTTTCGGAGCCCCTTTCTTTTGAGGTGCCACGCCCGTCGTGGCGCGATGGTCGTGTGCCTTGGCGCTATAGATAAGGGCTGGCGAGCCAGATGATTTTGTTGCGCAGGCGTTTCCGGAACGGTGTCTTCGCCAGGTTCTCGAGCGTGACCGCCTGCGCGCCCTGGATCTCGGCGTCGATGAGGCGTTCGATGTCGGCCGCCATGTGGCGGCTGTAGATCTCGACGTCGAGTTCGAAGTTCAGCCGCAGGCTGCGGGGATCAAGATTGGACGAGCCGACATAGGACCAGGCGCCGTCTATGGTGATGAGTTTGGAATGGTTGAAGTTGCCGGCGGCGCGCCAGACATGGCAGCCGTTGCGGATGATTTGGTCGAGCTGGGCGGTCATGGCGTAGTTGACCAGGCGCAGGTTGTTGGCCCCGGGAATGACGACGTCGACCCGTATGCCGCGGCGTGCCGCGGTGTTGATGGCGCCAAGCAGGATCTGGTCCGGCAGGAAATAGGGCGACTGGATGCGTATGTGCCTCTGGGCGACCGCGAACGCGCCCAGCAGCATGTTGTGGGTGCTGACGATGGCGCGGTCGGGACCCGAGCGCACACAGCGGGCGGGCACGCGCGGCTCGGGCGGGGTCCAGGCATCGTGACACCAGACCGGCATAGGTAGCGTCTCGTGCGTGGTGAATTCCCAGTCGTGCGCGAACACCGAGACCAGTTGCAGCACCACGGGGCCTTCCAGTCGAAAATGCGTATCCATGGCCGTTTTGTCTCGCGCCACGGCGGACACGAAGCCCGCCCGGATATTCATTCCACCCGTGAAACCGATGCGGCCGTCGACGACCAGGATCTTGCGGTGGCTGCGCAGGTTGGCGTAGGGCATTTTCATACCCAGCGGGTTGGTCATGAACAGCGCCGTCCGTATGCCATGGCGATGCAGGCGGTGTATGACGGGCGGGCGGGAGTACTTGGAGCCGATCGAATCGATCAGGACGCGGATCTCGACACCGCGACTTTGCGCGCGGGCCAGCGCCTCGACGAACTTCCGGCCCTCCGGGTCGTCGTCGAAGATGTACGTTTGCAGGCCGATGGTCTCGCGTGCCGCGTCGATGGCGGCGATCATGGCGGGGTAGGCCTCATCGCCGCCGGCGAGAATCTGAATATGGTTGCCGTCGTGCAGCGGAAAACGGCTGACGCGGTCGCCCAGTATGCGCAGGGACGCGAATTGCGGGCTCGAATAAGGCGTGACATCATGCACCGCCGGGGTGTCGATCCGGGTGTAGTCCTTCATCGCGCGGTCGCGCTGCTGGGATATCTGGTCCCGGCGCACGCGGTTGATGCCCGCGATCAGATAAATGAACGGCCCGAACAGCGGCGACATCAGGATGACGCCGACCCAGCCAATGGCCGACCGCACGTCGTTTTTGGTCATGGCGGCGTGTATGGCCGCCGCGGCGCCCGCCACCACGCTCAAGGCGAAAACAATGTGGGGCCAGTGGGTCAGTACCATGAGCATGGGGGTTGTCGGTTTGAGCTGGGGATCCTCTGAACAAGTCGCCGCGCCGCATGCATCTGTGGGTTGAGGCTGTTGCCGCGTTGCGAATCCTCGCGATAGCACCGGCTATCGCTGCGGTTCGCGCCTTGCATCCAACCCCAATCCACAGCGCCTGCTTCCCGCTCGACTTGTTCAGAGGATCCCGAGGACCGCGCCGGACACACCGGATGCGGGTGCATAACGGGCAATGATACCCGGTTGCCGATGAATGCGGCATGAGTTGGCCGACGAGTCGCGTAGAATATCCGGGGCGGGACAACTTCCCGCGGACGCCCGGCTGTGTCGCCATAGGCCGCCGGGGATCGCCTTTACCTGATGAAACGAATACTCAGATGAACCGATTTGACGTGGCCATTGTCGGCAGTGGCCTCGCGGGCCTGACCGTTGCACTGCACCTGGCGCGGGACAAGAAAGTCGTCGTGATCGCCAAGCGAACCCTGCTCGATGGGGCCAGTGACTGGGCGCAAGGTGGGATCGCCGCTGTGCTTGATTCCCACGACAGCCATGATCAGCACATCAACGATACCCTGACCGCCGGCGCCGGGTTGTGCGACGAGGTCGTGACCCGCCAGATTGTCGAGAACGGCAAGGCGGCGATCCGTTGGCTGATCGACCAGGGGGTGCCGTTCACGCCCGATGACACAGCGGAGCTGGGGTTCCACCTGACGCGCGAGGGGGGGCACAGCCAGCGCCGCATCATCCATGCGGCGGACGCCACCGGCCATCATGTGCAGGTCACGCTGGAACAAAAGGTGCGGGCCCATCCCAACATCACCTTGCTGGAAAATCATTTCGCCGTTGAGCTCATTACCCGCGGCAAGCGCGGGCGTCCGGCCGGTGTGCCGGGGGCGGATGATAACGCGGGCGACCTGGCCCGGTGCCTGGGGCTCTATGTGCTGGACGAGGCCAACGACCGGGTCGAGACCATTCTCGCCGCGCATACCGTGCTGGCCACCGGCGGAGCGGGAAAGGTCTATCTGCACACCAGCAACCCCGATACCTCCACGGGTGATGGCATTGCCATGGCCTGGCGCGCGGGGTGTCGGGTCAGCAACATGGAGTTCATGCAATTCCATCCCACCTGTCTGTACCACCCGTCCGCCAAATCGTTCCTGATCTCCGAGGCGGTGCGAGGCGAGGGCGGCATTCTGCGCATTCCTGGTGGGGCCGAGGTCGATGCGGGCCTGCGATTCATGAGCCGCCACGACGAGCGTCTGGAGCTGGCGCCGCGCGACATCGTCGCCCGTGCCATCGACTTCGAAATCAAGAAGCGCGGCTTGAATTACGTTGAGCTGGACATCACGCACCGCCCGCCCGAATTCATCGAAGAGCATTTCCCGACGATACGCGCGCGCTGCCAGGCCCTGGGCATAGACATCACCCGGCAGCCCATTCCCGTGGTGCCGGCCATGCATTTCACCTGTGGCGGTATCGTCACTGACCTGCAGGGGCGCACCGACATCCCCAATCTGTACGCCGTGGGTGAAACCGCTTGCACGGGCCTGCACGGCGCCAACCGCCTCGCCAGCAATTCGTTGCTGGAGTGCCTGGTGGTGGGCCGCAACGTGGCGCGTTTCATTGAATCCCAGGAAGCCGGGCCGTTGCCGCCCGATCGTGGTGTGCCCGACTGGGATGACAGTCGTGTCGTGGATGAAGACGAGGCCGTGGTGATCTCGCACGCCTGGGACGAGGTGCGGCGCCTGATGTGGAACTACGTCGGCATCGTACGCACCGGCAAGCGTCTCGCGCGTGCCCGGCATCGCGTCGACTTGTTGCTCGAAGAGATCGCCGAGTACTACCGTGCCTACCGTGTGAGCGGCAACATGCTGGAATGCCGCAACCTGATCCAGGTGGCCGCCCTGGTGGTGGAAAGCGCGCAGTCACGCAAGGAAAGCCGTGGCCTGCATTATTGCCAGGACTACCCGCGCACCCTGCCCAGGGCACTGCCCACGGTGTTGACCCCGGGCTTGCGGGTCGGTTGATTGCCTACCCCATTTGCGTGACCCGCAGGGAATAGTCCACCGCGCGAATGTCCTTGGTCAGGCTGCCGATCGAGATACGGTCCACGCCGGTTTCCGCGATGGCGCGCACGGTGTCGTGGTTGATGCCGCCCGATGCCTCCAGGAGCGCTCGGCCCGCCGTGAGGACGACGGCTTCCCGCATGGCGTCCAGGGTGAAATTATCGAGCAGGACGGATGTCGCGCCCGCTTCCAGTGCCTGGCGAAGCTGGTCGAGGCTCTCGACCTCGATTTGAACCGGCACTGTTCGGGGCAGGCTCGCCGCCGCCTCCATCACGGCTTTGATGCTGCCAGCCGCCGCGATATGGTTCTCTTTGATGAGCACGCCGTCATAAAGCGCCAGCCGCTGGTTCGCGCCGCCCCCGACGCGTACCGCGTACTTTTGCGCGAGACGCAGGCCCGGGATCGTTTTGCGTGTATCGAGGATTTGCGCGTTGGTGCCTTCGACAATTGCGGCATAGTGACGTGTCGCGGTGGCGGTCGCCGACAGCAATTGCAGAAAATTCAGTGCCGTGCGTTCGGCGGTGAGCAGCGCGCGTGCGGGTGCGCGCACCCGGCACACCAGACTGTTGGCGGCCATGAGGTCGCCCTCGGCGTAGCGCCATTCGACTTGGGCCTGTGGCGCGCAGCGGCGCATGACGGCCTCGAACCACGGGGCGCCGCACAGGACGGCTTCCTCGCGCACCTTGAGCTCGGCGGTGGCGGTGGCGGTGGCAGGAACGAGCAGCCCTGTGACGTCGCCGCTTCCCACATCTTCGGACAAGGCGGATTCGACGGCGGCTTCGAATGCCGCGCGCAGGGAGTTATCGAACGGCATGAAGCCCTGGGGCGATGTGTTGGTTGCGTTCATGCGGGACCCACGCCAGCGAAGAGTTCTTGTTCTTGCGCCAGGTCGGGGCCCGGGCGCACGTTTGCCTTGCGTTGCGCGGCGAACGCCAGCATGCGGTCGATGCAGCCCAGCGCGCGGCGCCCAATCTCCGGGTCGAGGGTGATTTCGTTGACGCCGGTTTCCAGCACGTGGGCCAGGCCTTGCAGGGAATTCATGGCCATCCATGGGCAGTGGGCGCAGCTTTTGCAAGTGGCGCTGTTGCCGGCGGTTGGGGCTGCGATGAACAGTTTTCCGGGCGCTGCTTGCCGCATCTTGTGCAACAGGCCCTGGTCCGTCGCGACGATGAAGACGTCGGCGTCCATGGATTGGGCCGCAGCGATGAGTTGTGATGTCGAGCCTGTGGCATCGGCCTGGGCGATGACGGCGTCGGGCGATTCGGGGTGTACCAGCACCTTGGCGCCCGGATATTCGCGGCGCAGGGCTTCGAGTTCAAGGCCCTTGAATTCATTGTGAACCAGACACGACCCTTGCCACAACAACATGTCGGCACCGGTCTGTTTCTGGATGTAGTGCCCCAGGTGGCGATCGGGTGCCCAAAGTATTTTGTCCCCCCGTTCATGCAGGTGGGCGACAATATCCAGTCCGATGGATGATGTCACCATCCAGTCGGCGCGTGCCTTCACGGCCGCGCTGGTATTGGCGTAGACCACCACGGTGCGGTCGGGGTTGGCATCGCAGAAGGCGCCGAATTCCACTGGGTCGCAGCCCAGGTCCAGTGAACAGGTCGCGTCGAGATCAGGCATCAGGATGCGCTTGTGCGGACTGAGAATCTTGGCGGTCTCGCCCATGAAGCGCACACCCGCCACCACCAGCGTTTGTGCGGGATTGTCTCGCCCGAAGCGCGCCATCTCCAGCGAGTCGGACACGCAACCGCCGGTTTCCTCGGCCAGGTCCTGGATGTCGGCATCGACGTAGTAATGAGCCACCAGCACGGCCCGCTGTGCCCGCAGCAGTTCCTTGATGCGGTTTTTCAGGGCGGATTTCTGGTCGGACGACACAGGTGCTGGCACGCGAGCCCATGCCTCCGCGGTGACGCGGGCACCGGGAACGGGGGAGGGGCGTTCGAATTCAACGGCTTTGATGTTGGACATGACGGGGTGGGGGAACGGATTCGGTCGAATGGAGGAAATAATGGAAGACCACCGTGCGGCCGGTGTGTTGTTCCATTGGCAGCCGGCGCGCATGAACGATTGATGTGATGAATGAGTGAATCAATCATACGTCAAATGCAGGCCAGGCGTGGCGCTATGCGGCCAGGCATCATCCGATGCGGGCGTCGCGGCGCCCTTCCAGATTCATTCGATGCTGGAGGGGGTTTGTGTGATGCCTTCGTCTGGACTTCATGCTAGAATCCCGTTTCTTTGATTCTGGCGTTCTGCCCGGATCTTGCTGGTGAGCCAACCTCTTCTGTCGTTGCGCGAGCCGGTGTCAGTGGTGACCGTAGCTCAGTTGGTAGAGTCCCGGATTGTGATTCCGGTTGTCGTGGGTTCGAGCCCCATCGGTCACCCCAACTCTTCCCGCCCCCTGGTTCTGGCCACTTTCCGAGTGTGTCGCCATTGTGCGAACCCCGGGGCTTCCGCGCGGCCAGATGTTTCTGATTGAAACAACGTGCAGGAGGGCTATGTACCCCCGAAATCCGTGAAAACCCTGATGAAACGGCTGAAGTTGTCGCACTGATATTGTGACAAATTGAAGCGTTTGTATCATTGCAAAGAGTTGCCGTTCCTCTACGATAATAGTTCGGCAATCTTCTTGAAAAGGTGCTCATGATATGAAACAGCTCTATAAGACCCTTCTGGTTTCCGCATTGCTGGCTGCGCCGTTCGCCACCGTTCAGGCCCACGAAACCCAGGCTCAGCATGAAGCCTGGATCAAGGCCCAGAAGATCGACGTCCAGCCGACCCTGACCATCAAGGAAACCACGATTCCCGCCAGTTCCGTCAACGAGTCGAACTCCTCGTCGTCGTCGAGCATGGACAAAATGAATTCGTCCCACAAGAAATAGATGCGGGCACTCTAAGTGTGCTGGCCTGCCGAGGCGCTAGGCGTCAAGACGGGCGGCCTGTCGGCGGACCCTCCATGCTTGGCATGGGGATCCGCCGCTTGTTTTTTCGGAGGCATGGATATCGGCCTCCAGAAGATTCCGGTCGATTTATTTTTCAATCACCCCCCAAATCAGGGCACTGGGGCGTGAAGGCTGGTGTTAGGCTATAGACATTGGCGCTGCCCGGCGTCCGGGTCACGGCGGTGGGCGGTTCGGATGTTTCGCGTTGTTCAGCGCGAGTCAAGGAGGTTGACGTATGGCACTCATCGTGATTCTGCACATGCTTTCGGCCGTCATATGGGTGGGGGGCATGTTCTTCGCCTATCTGGCATTGCGTCCGGCGGCGGACGCGGTGCTCGAACCGCAACAGAAGCTTCGGCTGTGGGCGGTGGTTTGCGCGCGGTTTTTCGCATGGGTCTGGCTGGCGGTCGTGGTGTTGCTGGTCACGGGGGTGTGGGCGGTGTTCGGCAAATTCGGGGGCATGGCCAACGCAGGTGGGCTTATCCACGTGATGATGGGGCTCGGCGGCATCATGATCCTGATCTTCCTGCATGTGTATTTCGCACCGTTTCGTCGCCTGAAACAGGCGGTCGCGGCCAACGACTGGGAACTTGCCGCCGGTAAAGCGAATCAGATCCGTATGCTGATCGCGATCAATCTGGTGCTCGGGCTGATTGTGGTGTGTGTGGCGGCCGTCAGCGGCTATCATTGACCCGGTCGTGGGTTCGCCGCTGGTTTCGCATTGGGTGCGAGCGCGCCCGGTGCCTGGAAGGCATCGCATTCTAGGATTATTCAATGGCACAGCTTTTCGTCGTTCATTCTCAGAATCCGCAGGCCCGTCTGCTCAGGCAGGCGGGGCAGTTGCTCGCGGGCGGTGGTTTGGTGGCGGTGCCCACCGATTCCAGCTATGCGGTGTTGGCGCGTCTCGACGATAAGGCGGCGGCCGACGCATTGCGCCGGTTGCGGGGGTTGGACGAACGCCATCACCTGACGCTGTTGTGTCGCGATCTGGCTGAGATCGGTCATTTCGCACGGGTCGATAATGCCCAATACCGGCTCCTGAAAAAGGCCACGCCCGGCCCCTGGACGTTCATCCTCGAGGCCACGAAAGAAGTGCCGCGCCGTGTGTCGCATCCGTCGCGCAAGACCATCGGCATACGGGTGCCCGATCACCGCATCGCGCTCGAGCTCATCGAGCATGCGGGGTCGCCACTGATGTCCACCACGCTGATTCCCGAAGACGAGGATGAGCCCCTGAACGACGCCGAGGACATCTACCAGCGCTACGGTAATCAATTGGCGGCTGTCATTGACGGTGGCGCCTGCCCGCTCATGCCCACCACGGTCCTCGATCTGACCGGGCCTGTGCCGCAGGTCATCCGGCGCGGGCAGGGCAATCTGGCCGGACTCGGCATCGAGGCATAAGACCTGTTCGCACCGCAGAGGGTCCGCCCCACAGGAAGAGGGAGCGCCACGCTGACAGGAAAATAGAGGGAAAATGGAAGGGGCTCGCGCCTGCGGGGCGCAATACCTTGGCATGACGTTGCGGCCGTGCCTGGCGCAGTGTGTTAAGGTTGCCGACCGGTGCCCGGTCCTTCTTCTGGAAACCCATGGATTCCCTGATTCAAACCATCACCATATACGCCTTGCCGGTACTGTTCGGCATTACATTGCACGAGGCCGCGCACGGTTATGTGGCGCGCTTATTCGGTGACCCGACCGCGTATCAGGCTGGGCGGGTCAGCATCAACCCCATGCGGCACATCGACCCCATGGGCACGATCGTGGTCCCCCTGGTCTTGCTGTTCGGCAGCAAGCTGCTGGGCATGGGGGGCATCCTCTTCGGTTGGGCCAAGCCGGTGCCCGTCGACTGGAGCCGGCTGCGCCAGCCCAAGCGCGACATGCTGTGGGTGGCGCTTGCCGGTCCGGCCTCCAATCTGTTGATGGCGGTGCTGTGGGCGCTGTCGCTGCGTATGCTCGCGTCCACAGGGGCCGGTCAGGCCGATTTCTGGGTACAGATGGCGATCGCCGGCATTCAGGTCAACCTGATCCTGATGGCGCTCAATCTGATTCCCCTGCCGCCGCTTGATGGTGGCCGCATCGTGTTCAGCCTATTGCCGTCGCGCATGGCCTGGCGCTATTCGAAGATCGAGCCCTATGGCCTGGTGATCCTGATCGTGCTGATGCTTGCCGGGGGCTTGTGGTTCGTGCTGACCCCCTTCCTGGCTTTTGGCCAGGCGGTGGTCAGGTGGTTTTTATAAATTCGCGCGCCAATCCGTTAAACTAATACGTTGACCGCCAAACCGGGTCACCCGACGCATCGGGCGGCCGCTTGGCGGGCATGCCTGGCAAGAGCCAGCCGGGCGCAACGAGACCGCGTGTTTCAGGAGATCATTTCCATCATGGCCAGCACGGATTCCCCGATTCCCCGTTTTCAGGGCAGTATGGTCGCCCTGGTCACCCCCATGCACCCGGACGGCAGCCTGGATTTCAACGCTTACCGAAAACTGATCGACTGGCACATCGAGCAGGGTACCGACGTGCTGGCGGTGGTCGGCACGTCCGGCGAGTCTCCCACCGTCAGCGTCGATGAACAAGCCGAACTCATCCGGATCGCGGTTGAACACTCCGCCGGGCGGCTGCCGGTCATTGCCGGGGTGGGTGGGAACTCCACCTCCGAAGCCATTCACCTGTCGCGCCATGCCAAGGCGGTGGGGGCCGATGCGGGTCTGTCCGTGGTGCCGTATTACAACAAACCGACCCAGGAAGGCATGTATCAGCATTTCAAGACGGTCGCCGAAGCCGTGGATCTGCCCACCGTGCTGTACAACGTCCCGGGCCGCACGAGTGCCGATATGTCGAACGAGACCCTCGCCCGGCTGGCGCGGGTGCCGGGTATCGTCGGTGTCAAGGATGCCACCGGCAATATCGCGCGGGTCGCCGATCTGCTGCGCCGTGTCCCCAAGGAATTCATGCTTATCAGCGGCGACGATCCCACCGCGGCCGCGCTCATTCTCCTGGGCGGATGCGGCAACATTTCCGTCACAGCCAACGTGGCGCCGAAGCTCATGCACGAATTGTGCGCGGCGGCGCTGGCGGGCGACGCCGTCCGTGTGCGAGAGCTCAATGGCCGGCTGGCGTTGTTGAATCAAGCCCTGTTTGTCGAGTCCAACCCTATTCCGGTGAAGTGGGCTGTTGCTGAACTCGGGCTGACTGAACTGGGGTACAGGCTGCCCTTGACCCCTTTGCACGAACAGTATCGCGCGGTCGTGCGCGATGCCATGAAAGACGCGGGACTACTCTGAAAATGACGATTATGCGCCTGAAGAAACACGCCACCGCCGTGGTGGTGGGATTGAGCCTGCTTGCCCTGTCGGGGTGTTCGCTGAACAAGTTCATGAGCGATCAGGAATCCGTGAACTACAAGAGCACGGTGGCGGGCGAGCCCCTCACCATTCCGCCCGACCTCACCCAGGCCGATAGCAATCCGCACTACCGCGCGCCCGAAGGTATGGCCACGTACAGCAAGTACGCGCAAAGCCAGGCCGCCCGCAATGCGCAAAACGCCGACAACGCCGTTCTGCCGAACACACCGGGCATGAAAGTGATGCGCGACGGCGACATCCACTGGCTGGTGGTCGACCAGCCGGCCCAGAGCATCTATCCCAAGGTGGTCGAGTTCTGGGGCGACCAAGGCTTCACCATCCACAACCAGGATCCCAAGGCGGGTCTCATCCAGACGGACTGGGCCGAGAACCGCGCCAAGATTCCCGAAGGCTGGATACGCTCTGCTCTGGGCGGGTTGCTCGACCAGGTGTTCGACAGCGGCGAACGCGATCGCTTCCGTACCCGCATCGAACGGGTGAACGGGCACACTGAAATCTACATCAGTCACCAGCACATGGTTGAAAAAGTCTCGCCCGACTTTTCCACGTCCAAGTGGGTGCCCGGCAAGGAGGACCAGGGGTTGAACGCCGCCATGCTGGCGCGTCTCATGGTGTACCTGGGTACCAATGTCAACGAAGCCCATACGCTCATCGCCCAGGCGGTGAAAGACCCCACCCAGACCAAGGTTCAGGCCCAGACCGCTGGCCAGAGCGCCGACCTGACAGTGTCGGAACCGTTCGATCGGGCCTGGCGGCGTGTCGGCATCGCACTGGATTCGGCCGGTTTCTCGGTCGATGATCGCGATCGCTCAGCGGGTGATTACTACATCAGCTACCTGGATACCGACACCGGTGTGAAGATCGAACAGCAGACCTTCATTGGTCGACTGTTCGGCACGAAGAACACCGCGGCGCCGACGAAATATCGGTTGCATGTGGCCCAACAAAGTGACGGGACATCCTCCCTGGTCACGGTGCTCGACGCCAACGGCAAGCGCGATGATAGCGCCACGGCCAAGCGCATCATCACCGTGCTGTCGCAGCATATGGGGACACCGTCGGGTTCTTGACCCGCTACAGGGTTCGTATCGAAAAAGGCCGGGCCGGGGATTCCTCCGACCCGGCTTTTTCGCGTTCCGTGGTCTGTTTCGCCTTGCGGTGCCGAGGGATTGTTTGGAAAACAGGCGCTTCAGCCACGCGCGGCCCCCGGCCGCCAGGTATGCATGGCGCGGTCCCACAACTGCCGGGCCAGACCCACGAATGTCGCGGCCCACGCAACCAGCGCGATATAGAAGAACGCGGTGGGCAGCGGTTCGAGAAAACCGAAATGCATGGCCTTGTCCATGGTGTAGGTGCCTGCGGCGTACATGCCAAGCGGAAACACCGCGCCCCAATACAGTGGATCGTAGCGCACCGGGAATTTCTTGAACACGTAGCACCAAAGCTCCAGCACGATGAGCATGGGGATCCACCAGACACCGGTGGCCCAGTAGAAAATGGTGAACCCCTTCAAGAATGGAAGCAGCGATTTGAGGTAGGGCGCATCGCCCGCGTTGAGTATGAGGAGTGATCCGGCCAGCGTGGAGATGGCCATGGCCCCCATGTTGATCCAGTAGGGAGGGGCCAGATCGTGGGGCGAGAAGCGGAAGAAGACATCGCGATAGAAGATCAGTGAGATCATCCAGATGTACAGCATGCCGCCCCAAAGCCAGATGGACAGGGCGAAGAAATTCATTTCCAACCGGTCAGGCAGCGCGTGGTTGGCGGTCAGGATGGAACCCAGCACGGCGATGGATTGCGTGGCCACTACCGCCAGCAGCCAACTGCCGTTGATGCCGTGATCCAGTGTGGGCTTGTTGGTCTTGATGATGAGCGCGGTGAAGATCGAATACGTCAGGCCCAGCCACATGATGATGGCCAATATCCAAAGGCCGATGGCGATGTCGGGCCGGTGCGCGAATTCTATGCACTGGATCCCCACGATGCTGGTGCCCGCCACGGAAGTGAAGAAGCTGGGCGCGCGGCGATGGTGGGTGAGGTCGAACAGAACGCGGCGCAATGCGAACACCGTGCGCAGGCCCGACAGGACCAGCAACACGACATAGAAAACGATGTTCAGGATGAACAGTGCGCGCGCGATGGTGTCGTGGCCGGACAGATTGGCGGCGATGGACACCACGCCGGTCGCCATGACCATGCCGAAGTAGGCCGGCGACATGCTGCCCAGGGCCTCCCACCCGAAGCGGGGGAAGCGCTCTGGTTTGTCCGAGAAAACGTCATCATCGTCAAAGTCGGTGGTTGCCATCTGCCCCGGCGTCCGCTTGCGCGGCGAGTATCGACGTCATTTATTCTACGCTGGCAGTAGGGTTTCGCCCAGGGACTCTCCGATGATCGCATCCGTGCGGGAATCGTGGATGCCCGCATGCCCGGGCGCGTCGGTTTCAACGCGGGTGCCGTACCAGTGCAGGGTGTCGGCCAGTGCGGCGACTTCGCCCAGCAATAGCAACGCCGGCGCCTTGAATTGGTGTCGTGCGGCTAACTCGGCCAGGCGACCGAGGGTGCCTGTCAGCACACGCTGATCCGCGCGGGTGCCATTTTCCACCAATGCGAACGGGGTGTCGGCGCTTCGGCCGTGGGCCATCAAATTGGCCGCCAGTGTGGGTAGGCGGCTGACGCCCATATAGAACGCCAAAGTCTGGCCAGGTCGCGCCAGGTCGCGCCAATCGGGTTCGTCATGTCCATCGCGGCCATGTGCGGTCACGAGGCGAACCGATTGCGCATGATCGCGGTGCGTGAGGGGGACTCCGGAATAGGCCGCGCACGCCAGCGCCGCAGTGACACCGGGCACGACCTGATATCGCACTCGATGCTGGCGTAGGTATTCCAGTTCCTCGCCACCGCGTCCGAACACCAGGGAGTCGCCCCCTTTGAGTCGTACGACGTAGTGGCCTAGTCTTGCATGTCGCAGCAACAACTCGTGTATGCCGCGCTGGGTGGCGTCGTGGTCTTCGCCGGGACGCTTTCCCACTTCGATGCGCGTCGCGTCGCGGCGGGCGAGCGCCAAGACGTCGGGGCTGACGAGGCGGTCATACAGAATCACGTCGGCCCGGTTCAGTGCGCGCAGGGCGTTGAGCGTCAACAGGCCCGCATCTCCCGGACCCGCGCCGACCAGCGCCACCATGCCTTCGCTGGTGTCGGAGTGATGCATCAGGCCATGCTCCAGGGCGTGTTCCGCTGCGTCGGGGAGGTTGGCCGCCAGCGCTTGATGAACCGGCCCCTCGGCCAGCCAGTCATAGAATCCGCGCCGCTTGCGCATGTCGGGAAAGTGCCGTTGTATCGCGCGGCGATACTTACCGGCCAACGTGGCCAGTGGTCCCAGGGAGCCATCGAGCAATGTCTCCAGCCGTTCGCGCACACGACGCGCGAGCATGGGGGCATGGCCGCCCGAGGAAATGGCGATGGTCACGGGAGACCGGTCGACAATCGCCGGAACCTGAGCAGAGGAATGTTCGGCATCGTCGACGACATTGACGAACAGCCGTCGCTGTTCACACCGCCGTGCTATCTCTTGGTTCAGCGCATGGTCTCCGGTCGCCACCACCACGAACCACACCGGATCCAGCCAGTGTTCCTCGAACGCCCCGATCACGAGATTGACATGGCCTTGCGCCGACAGGCTCGTCAGTTCCTCGCAAGCCGTCAGCGTACCGACCGTCACCCGGGCGCCCGCGTCGAGCAGCAGGCGCGTTTTGCGTTCGGCGATCGGGCCACCCCCCACGACCAGGACCCGCTTGCCGGTGAGGCTGAGGAATAGCGGAAACAGGTTCATGTGCGGAGGGGCTTGTGAATGATGGGGATGATGTTCCGGGCAGGTGCCGGAATCACGCCGGAGCGAACCAGGAAGTCGCCGAACTTCTCAGCGTCATGACGCTGGTCGGCATACGAGGCGAACAAGGCGTCGAGGGCGTCCAGGATTTCGGGTTCGGTGATGTTCTCGCGGTACGGGACGTTCAGGCGCTCGCCAGTGAAGTTCGCACCGAGTCTCAGGTCGTAGCGGCCTATGGCGCGCCCGACCAGCGCGATCTCCCCCAAATACGGGCGGGAACAGCCGTTCGGGCAGCCGGAGATGCGCAGTAGAATCGGCGCGTCGCCCAGGCTGTGCTTGTCCAGCAGGCCATGCACCTTGCCGAGCAGCACCGGCGCATAGCGCTCGCTTTCCGCCATGGCCAACCCGCAAGTCGGCAGCGCCACACAGGCGATGGCCTGACGGTGGACCTCGGGGCTTCGTGTGTAGTCGTCGAGTCCATATTCGCGCACGAGCGCATCGATGCCGGCCTTGTCCGCGTCGGCGACACCGGCGATGATCAGATTCTGGTTGCACGTCAGGCGGAACAAGCCCTTGTGCACGCGCGCGATCTCGCGCATGCCGGTCAGCAGTTTCAGTGAATCCGTGTCCCAGAGCCTGCCCGACTCCACGTACAGGCCCAGGTGCCAGGTGTCATTCTCACCCTTGATCCAGCCGAAGCGGTCACCGTTGCTGTCGAAGCGGTAAGGGCGCATGGGTTCAAGCGCGTAGCCCAGCCGTTGTTCCAGTTCGGCGGTGAAGGCGTCCAGACCCATGCGATCGACGGTGTACTTCAACCGCGCATGCTGGCGCTCGGACCGGTTGCCGAAATCTCGTTGCACGGTGACCACGCCCTCGGCCAGCGAGATGACTTTGTCGGGCGATACGAAACCAATGAGGCTGCCCAGCCGGGGGTAGGTTGTGGCATCACCATGGGTGGCCCCCATGCCGCCGCCCACGGCGACGTTGAACCCCCGCAGCACACCGTTCTCGATGATGGCGATCAGGCCCAGATCGTGGGAGAACACATCCACATCGTTGGTGGGTGGAATGGCGATACCGATCTTGAACTTGCGGGGCAGGTAGGCGGCCCCATAGATGGGTTCCACCTCGAACGGGTCGCTCGGCTCGGTGTCCACGCGCTTGCCGTCCAGCCAGATCTCGCTGTAGGCCCGTGTGCGGGGCAGGAAGTGCGCGGACAGCTTTTCGGTCCAGTCCTGGACGATCTGGTGCTGGTCCGAGAGCAGGGGGTTCACCGAGCTGACCACCTGGCGGTTGACGTCGCCGCACGCGGCGATGGTGGTGGCCATGGCGTCGTGGATCGCCTGCATCACGGGCTTGAGGTGGCGTTTCAGGATGCCGTGCAGTTGAAATGTCTGGCGTGTGGTGATGCGCAGCCCGCGCGTCGCCCAGGTCGTGGCGATATGGTCGAACGCCAGCCACTGCGACGGGGTGAGGATGCCACCCGGCAGGCGCGCCCGCACCATGAACGCATAGGCGGGCTCCAGCTTTCTGCGGCGCCGGTCGTCGCGGATGTCACGATCGTCCTGCTGGTAGCTGCCATGGAATTTCAGGAGTTTGTTGTCGTCGTCGCTGATGGCGCCGGTGACGGCGTCGTTCAGGCCCTGCTCGATCGTGCCGCGCAGGTAGCGGCTGTCCTGCTTGACATGTTCCAGATGGGAAAGGGGAGTGTCGCTCATGGTGATCCTGAATGCGCGCGGGGAAATGGCCGCGCGCGGGGTTCTGCGTGTCAGTGTTGCCGGTCAGAGGTCAGTACACGTCGCGGGCGTAGCGTCCCTGGGCGGCCAGATCGTCCAGCCATTGCCGCGCACCGGATTCGTCCAGGCCGCCTTCCCGGGACGCGATCCTCAGCAGGGTCTGCTGTACGTCGACGGCCATGCGGGTGGCGTCGCCGCACACATACACATGGGCGCCACCCTGTATCCATTGGTAGATGTCGGCGCCGTGTTCCAGCAGCCTGTCCTGGACGTAGATCTTTTCTTCCTGGTCGCGCGAGAACGCCAGATCCAGGCGGTGCAGGCTGCCATCGGCCAGCGCACCCTGCCATTCGGTCTGATAGAGGAAGTCGGTGTGGAAGTACGGGTTGCCAAAGAACAGCCAGTTGCGTCCCGGGGCGGCGCGCGCCGCGCGGTCCTGGACAAATGCGCGGAAGGGCGCCACGCCTGTTCCGGGGCCGATCATGATGATGTCGCGCGCCGGATCGGTCGGCAGGCGGAAACGTGTGTTTTCCTCGATGAAGATAGGCAGTCGTGCGCCTTCGTCCAGTTGGCTCAGGTAGTTCGAGGCCACCCCCCAGCGCGCTTCGCCCTCGTGGTCGTAGGCGACGTTGGCGAGAGTGAGGTGTACTTCATCTTCGACGCTGGCCTGGCTGGATGCTATGGAATACATGCGGGGGGCCAGGGGGCGCAGCGCCTGGACCACGCCTTGCGCGGTCCAGGGCGCGGGATACTGCCTGAGAATGTCGATCAATTGCCGGGTTTCGAGGGTGTGCCGCAAGGCGTCGCGCGCGTCGTCATCCAGTAGCCGGCCCAGTTCGTCGCTACCGGACAGTTTCGCGTGGGCGATCAGGAACGGGCGGGTTAGACGCGTGAGTTCCCTATGATGGCTCAGCCATTCCCGGAGTGGGCGTGAGACCCCGCCGACTTCCACGGCCTCGTTCGCGTCCAGGCCCAGGGTCGAGACGACGTTGTCGACCAGCGTCTCTGCCTGTGTCGGCCACACGCCCAAGGCGTCGCCGGGCTGGTAGCTCAACTGGCTGCCGCTGAGGGAAATCTCCAGATGCAACACATCCTTGATGCTGCCAGGCGCCGTGATGGGTTGACTGGCCAGCAGTTCGGCCTGGAATGGGTTGTCACGGGATATGCGAGTGGCCTTGGGCCGCAGCGGCGTGATGCTGGCGCGGGGTGCCTCGGACTGTCCCAGAACGGTTTGCGCCTGCTCCAGCGCCTTGTCGCGCCAGGGCGTGGCGACGGTTTCCACGTCCAGGTCGGCCGTGCCCGCGTCGAAGAGACGTTGCGCACCCAGCTCGGCAAGCCGCGCGTCGAGGGCCAAGGCTGTGCCGCAAAAGACCGGATAGCTGGAGTCGCCCAGGCCGAGCACGGCGTACTTGAGTCCGGGAAGCCTGGGCGCGCGCCGGCTGTTCAGGAATTCGACAAAAGCCAATGAATCATCTGGCGGATCGCCATCGCCTTGTGTGCTGATGACGACGTACAACAGTTGCTCGTCCTTCAGCTCCTTCGTCGCGTAACGGTCGGCGCGCACCAGGCGGGTCGGCAGGCCCAGCTTTTCCAGATGCTCGGCGAGCGCCTTGGCGGTGCGCTGCGCGTTGCCGGTCTGGCTGCCGTACAGGATCGTCAGTGGGCGCATCGCGGGGGCGGACGGCACCGCGGCCACCACGGGCGCGACGCCGCGTTCAGGGCGCGCCGCGGCGGCGATGCCCGCGAAGTAGCCCGATAGCCAGTTGAGCGCATCGGGCTCGAGGCCTTGAGTCAATTCGCCGAGCAGGGTCTGCTTGGATTCAGGGAGGGATAGCGGGGCCAGCATGGTTCGCTCGGAAAAGTGGGATCAGCGGTCATTCTAGGAAACCGCGCCACTCTCGCGAACGACAAGATTCTTATTTTGTTATTTGAATATATGTTTATGAGCGTTGACCTTATTAAGGCTCCTGTGAACGAGCCACCGCGCCGGCTTTCCGCTCAACTTCGACGAAGAGTCCTTGAGGACAGTCAGTCGTGGCAATGCAGCCAACCTTCCTCCAGCCATCCTTCGAGCATGGATCGTTCAGGCGCGGTCAACGACCGTGCGGCCGTGCTGGCGCAAGCAAGTTCTCGCCGGTCCGCCAGCGTCCTCAACGCCTTGGATGCGGGGAGGTCGGCGACTTCGCCGTTGATGTACAGTTCCCGGCTCCGGTACATCAGGCGTGTGCAGCGATCCAGGCAGAGGCGCCCCGTGGCCGGCAGGCCGTGCGACAGATGGAGAGGCTTCGGTTCAGGTTCGAACACCGCCGCGGGCGACGGTTCGGTCAGCCATTGGCCCAGGAAGCGCGCGGCGAGTTTTTCGTCGAAACGCATCTGCGCCACGGCGTTCAGCGAGGCTTGTATCAAGCTGTCAGGCAGGCGGGCGGGCGTGGGGGTGGCCGGCTCGCCGGCATCCGCGAAGACCCGCGCCAGGGCGGGGCCGGGCAACGGAGGATCGGCGTACAGGCCGGTGTCACCACCCGCGCGCGCGGTGACCTGGTCACCGGCGGCGTCCAGCAGCCCGCGCGCAAGCACCGCCAGCGTCGGCGCACGGAAACCGATGGAAATCGTCATGCACTCGCCCAGGGCCACGCCATCGTGCGCCAGGTGCGGGGGCAGGTACAGCATATCGCCCGGTTCCAGGACATACTCCTGGTCCGGACGGAAGTCCTGGAGGATTTTCAGCGGCAGCCCTGGTCGCAGTGACAGGTCCTTCTGGGCGCCAATGCGCCAGCGGCGTCGTCCGTGAGCCTGCAAAAGGAAAACGTCGTAGCTGTCGAAATGCGGGCCCACGCCCCCGCCGTCCGTGGCGATGCTGATCATGGCGTCGTCCAGGCGGGCGTCGGCGATGAAACGGAATTGGTGCAGCAGGCGCGCGGTTTCGTCGTCATGCTGGTCGACGCTCTGGGCCAGCAGTGTCCAGCCAGGACGGTGCGGGGCGGGCAGGCGGGAGAACGGGCCGTGCTTCATGTGCCAACCCGCCTCATCCCGCCAGATGAGGCGCGATTGCACCTCGTCGCGGCGAGCCAGTTGCCGGATCTCTGGAATGGTCAGCGGCGGCCTGAAGCCCGGAATCGCCTGACGGATGAGCAGGGGTTTGCGTTGCCAGTGGTCGCGCATGAAGGCCTGCGGGCTGAGGCCGCCAAGAATCGGAAGAGGGGTGCGCGGGTTCATGGGTGGTACGGGTTCATAGATGGCGCGGGCTCATAGGTAGTCGGCGCGCAGGCGGTAGAGGATGTCCAGCGCCTCGCGCGGGCTCAGGCTGTCCGGGTTGATGTCGGCGAGGTCGGCCTGGAGAGCCAGGGCGCGTTCGTCGGATGCGTCGCCGGCGATCTCGTGGAAATCGGCCGCTTCGATGCGTGTCGTCATATCATTTTCGGCGCCGTCGTCGGCCTCATCCGCCGTAGGCGTCGACGCCGAGAACAGATCCAGTTGCGGTGTGGGGGCGCCACGGGCCTCCAATCGCGCCAGCTCCCGGCTGGCCAGGCGGATGACGGCGGGCGGTATACCGGCTCTTTGCGCCACCTGGATACCGTAGCTGCGGCTGGCGGGGCCGGGACGGACCTCGTGCAGAAAGACGATGCCCGAGGCTGACTCGGTGGCCGCCACATGGACATTGACGGCGCCTTGCGTGCCGGCGGGCAGGCGCGTGATTTCGAAGTAATGGGTGGCGAAGAGGGTCAGGGCGCGGTTGTGCGTCAGCAGCCGGTGGGCGATGGACCAGGCCAGGGCCAGGCCGTCATACGTGGATGTGCCACGCCCGATCTCGTCCATCAACACCAGGCTCTGCGCGGTGGCCGCCGACAGGATCGCCGCTGCCTCGGTCATCTCCATCATGAAGGTGGAGCGCCCGCCCGCCAGATCGTCAGCCGCCCCGATCCGCGTGAAGATGCGATCCAGCCGGCCGATGCGCGCCCGCGTGGCCGGCACGAAGCTGCCCATGCGGGCCAGCAGCGCGATCAGCGCCACCTGGCGCATGTAGGTGGACTTGCCGCCCATGTTGGGTCCGGTGATCAGCAGCATGCGGCGTTCTTCGTGCATGACGCAGTCGTTGGGCGTGAAGGTCTCGATGCTGTGTTCCACCACCGGGTGGCGGCCCGCCTGGATGTCCAGGCAGTTGTCGTCGCACAGTTCGGGGGCGACCCAGGCATGGCGGCGGGCATGGTGCGCCAGCGCCGCCAGCGCGTCGATGCGGGCCAGGGCCGCCGCGCTGGCCGCCAGGGCCGCCGCATGCCCGGCCGCCTGTGCCAGCATCTGGTCGAACAGCAGCTTTTCGCGCGCCAGGCCGCGTTCGCGGGCCGACAGGACCTTGTCTTCCCAGGATTTCAGTTCGGGCGTGATGTAGCGCTCGACGTTCTTCAGCGTCTGGCGGCGGCGGTAGTCGTCCGGGACCTTGTCGGCCTGGCCGCGCGTGACCTCGATGAAGAAGCCGTGCACCCGGTTGTACTCCACCCGCAGATTGGCGATGCCCGTGCGTTCGCGCTCGCGGGTTTCCATCTCCATCAGGAAGGCGCCGTTGTCGCCCGCCAGCTGGCGCAGGGTGTCGAGTTCCTCGTCGTAGCC
>DASTNK010000001.1:0-14038 GCA_035720945.1 Burkholderiaceae bacterium | reverse complement strand
GAATCGCAGAGCATCCGAGTTCGGAATCGACAGCCCACGCCGATCCAGATAGATGCCTGCCGGGCAGGCGTCGGTGATCGCGCCGGCGGCGTCGAATAGACGGCTCAGGGTGACGCGGTTCTCGGCCCACTGGGCAAGTTGCTGTTGATGACGCTCCCGTCGGGCCTGCTCGATCAGCTCCCGTTGGCGGGTGCGATCCGCCGGCGTCTGGGGGCGCGCATCGGATACCCAAGCCCCGAAAGTCGCCGTCTTCCAGTTCCACCACAGGCACAGGGGCAATTCATCGTCGAACAGGCGGTACGAGCCGGATTTCTTGCCTCCCTTGTCGCCATGCACCTTGCAGCGTTGCATGCGGCCCGCCGTGATGGTGTCCACGATCAGGCCGCCCTCGGCAAGCGCGTTGTGAAGTTTGGTGTAGTCGATCATGACTGCACCTCCACGCCGCTGTGAAAGGCCCTCTGAGCGCGCATATCCCCATCGTGTGCGGAAATAAACGCCGCAGTCAGGCCCGGCAACAAGTCCTTGCGGTACTTGCGGCAAATCCGGGACGCCACCCATTGGCTGATCCAGTACGAACGATCCTCCCGGAATGTCATCGTGGCGAAGTCGTGAACCCTCTTGCGTGTCTGGTTCCGGCAATTCTTGATGGCCCATGCCGGGGAGCGGAAAGCGCGCCACCAGACGATTTCGTTGACCACGGCGGTATTCGGGATTTCAAGCCAGTTCGCCAGGTCGTGGCTGTGCAGCATCAATTGCCCGCGCCTGCCCGCCGTGAACGGCTCCATGGCCGTGCTGTTCATTGAGTTACTCATGGCGTTCCCCTTGTTCGTCGCGCAGCAGGTTGTCGAGCAGCTCCAACTTGGCTCCCAAAAGCCGCTGGCCGAGTTCGATCAGTTGGCATTCCCGGAAGCTGTCGGAGCCTTCCTCGGCGAGCAACTCGAACACCAGCAGCGCGGCCATGATGTCGGCGCGGTGATCCTCAAGGCGCATGGTTGTGTGGTCATTCATGATGGAACCCCCCCCGCGATGATGGAACCGATCTCGGCGGCAAAGGCGTCGTGGAATGCCTGGGTGCGGGCCGGGTTTTCGGGCAGGCTGTCGCAGTGGGCGCGGCAGCGGTCATCACACCAAGTCGCCAGGGTGGCGGTAGGCGTGCCAGTGAACCATTGCCGTGCGGCGCGGCGGGCGGATTTTTCAGTCAGGGGAAAGTGCGCGGTGTGCGCGGATGTGGGTAGTGCGGCCATGTCTGGGCCTCCATGAGCGGTTGAACCGCCCGCATCGTCGCCAAACGATGGTGGGCAGCGAATGGCGAGATTGGCGAACCGGCGCTCATGAGTACCGGCATACCCGAAGGTATTCCCGCCATCGCCGCCCAAAGGAGACATGGCTTGCGAATGAAAAACCGCCAGGGGGCGGCGGTTCATTCGCCATGAGCTACACAGGTCGCCAAACCCGGTCAGCGTTGTTTTGCCGACGGGGTTATTGTCGTCGAATGCACCCTGTTGTGCAAGCCGGGGGCGCTCCATGCGGTCGAGAACGGTCTTGATGTGGTGAAGGCTCATGACAGCGCCCCCGCGTTGGTCGATACCGCGACATTGGACCCGGTGCTGTTGGTCACAACCACCTTGATGATCGTTTCGCGGTTCGCGCGCCAGGTGCTGAGAGTCTTATCGACGTAGTGCTGTGTCTGGGGGGGCATCTTCCCGCCCTGTTTCGCATAGTTGCCCGCCACGTTGGCCGGCCCGTCGAAGTACGCGGCGATGGCCTTTTTCATGTCGCCATGGAACTTGCGCTTGAGGTCGGCGTAGTAGCTCGCCGCCGCCGCCGCCGACTTGTGGAAGTCCGTTCTGTCGGTGTCGTTGATCAAGCCATATTGCCTACCCGTGGCCTTGAGGAACTGGAAATCACCCAGCGCGCCGGAACCCGACGGCCCGGCGTTCACCCCACGTGATGACTCGACAAACCACGTCGAATCAAGAATGCCGTGGGGCAAGCCATACTTCTTTTCCAGGTTGTAGAGGTACAGCTCCTTTTTCGGTACCTGGGCTGGGGTAGGGGTGGATTTCCTGCCGCCGAAGTCCATGTTCAGCTTGCCCCAGAGAGAGGCGTCGTCATACGCCTTGTCGCGGGATTTCCCCTCAAGGGCTTTGGCTTTCCTCCCCAACTGCGACAAGCCATCATTGACCATGTCGCCGGGGCTGGCCAGGTCGTGCCAGATGGAATGCCCGGTTGATGAGCCGGGGTCCAGCCCATTGATCGCCGCGCCGGTGCCAGGGACTGACAACTGATTGCCGCTCGATTTCAGCGACGGGTCGAGCCACTCGGCCAGCACCTTCAAGCCGTGCGCGGCATCCCCCACGAACTGGATGAACTCGCGTATGTCATTGTGGAACTCGGGTGAACCCAGCAGATTGGTGAAGCCGTCGATGTCCCTCTTCAGATTGTTGATGTTCGCCGGCGTCAGCACCTCGTCGATAAGCTGGCGGCCATCGGTGCTCAATGTCTCGATAAGCCCGCCCATGCTCGGCCCCAGCTCGGCGAGCTTGCGCTTGAGGTCGGTATCGAGCGCCATGCCCGCGTTCTTCACCTCGACAATGAACGTGTTCCAGGCGTCCACCTCGCGCCCGGATAGGTTCAGGTTGCGCGCATCGCTGGCGAAGCGGTTGCGCGCCTGGGCGAACTCCCCGTTCGTCATCGCTCCCAGGCGGCGAACCTCCTCGAACGACATGAATTGATTCAGGCCGGTGATCTGGAGGTTATTGGCCGTGCGTTGGCTCACGGGCGTCTTGTCCCACCAGTCGTGTGCGCGGCGCATCATGGCGAGCGACAGGGCCACCGGGTTCGCACCGGGAATCTGACCCAGCGGGGTACCCGTGGCAAGCGACAGATACCCCCACTTGGCCATGTCACCCTGCGCATCGGCCATGCGGTTAAGCACGCCGGGATCGGCATAGCGCCCGAAGTCGGTACGGAAAGCCTGCAACTGACCCACCGATACGCCGATTCCGCGCGCATCGCGCTGGCCGGCGACGGCGGAACGGGCTAAATCAGCCAGACCCAGGCCAGAGAGAATGCCGCCCAGACCCGCCACACCAGAACCCAGGACGCCGATCTTCAACAAATACCTGCCGATCCCGAATACCTCGGAACCCAGCTTCTTGGCATCCTTGGCCATCTCCCGCATGGCCTTTCCGCTGCCGTGAAGCGATACCAGAAAATCCTTCTGGGCCTTGGTGCCGGCGTGGGTGCCCTTGGCGACTCCCGCCACGGCATCGGAAATGATCTTTGCTTGCGCGGCGGCCATGGCAAGCGATTCCTTGGATACCCCGCTTGCCGTGGCGAAATCCTCCATGGACTTACCCGCGTCGCTCACCTCACCATTGACCCTCTTCCACTCCTCGGGCATGTCATCCAGGGCCGCCGAATACTGCTTGAACAAGTCGTAGAACGCCTTGAACTGAGACGAATCGACTTCGATTTTATGAATGGTTTTGGTAGTCATTTTTTCCCCTTGACCAAGGCGTATAAGGCGATACCGTGGTGCTGATACCCGTCCTCGTCCCAAATACTCACGCGCTGGGTGCGGATGTCGTAGCCCATGCGGCGCAGCTCATAGATGCGGGTCGGGCACTGGTAGCAACCCATGCGGCGCAGGTCGTAACTGGTCTTGGGGTTGGGATCGAGCGCCTCAAGGATGCGTTGGCGCTGGGCTTCGCCGGACGTGGATTTCTTAGACATGAGTGCCCCCCATTCCGATGGACGCCGTAGCCGAAGAGGTCAGGCGCGGAATCCGCAAGCCCTCGGCGTAGCGCATCAAGTCGAACTTGCGTTCGGCGTAGGGCCTGCCCATGGCGATCATCGCGGAGTTGCGTACTTCCAGGCTGGTCAACGCGCGAAGGTCCTGCTCGCTCAAAGTCTCCCGATCCATGGCCTCGAAGCTCCCGGACAGTGCGAAGTTCAGTAGACGCGCTTCGTTGCTGTAGACATGGCGGGGTGTTTCCTTTCCGTCCTCCGTGCGGCGCATTTGCAGGACCGCCGACATGGTGCGGTAGCCGGTCGCCGCTTCACGACGGGCCGCGATGATCTGTGGCGTCCACGTCTTGGACAGCAAATCGCGCTGTGCCAGGAAGGCATTCACCAAATGGACTTGCCCCAGGCGGGATTTGCGGCCACCGATGAACGGCATTGCAACCAGCGCGGCGCGGTCGTCCAGTTCGATCATGCGGCGCGGTTTTCCCTGCTCATCAACGTATTCCGCCGGCTCAAAATTGAGCCGGCTGATTGTGCCGTCGCCGATCAGGTCATCCAATGTGCGCAACACGTTTTTATGGCTACGTCCGAACTCGCGGGCAATGGCCAGGCTGTCGGTAATGGGAACGCCTTTGCGCAAGTGAACGAGGTTTGGGGTATGATTCAAGCTGGTCGTCAGGGTCGCATCTTTCACAGGGATGCGGTCCTTTTGTTTGGTCGTCGCCATGGTTCACACCTCCACTTTTGAGGTGTGTTCAGCCATCCAACCTTGAGGGTCAGCCATATAGGTGCGCACGGCGGACAAGTACCATCTGGTACAGCGGGGAGACAGCTGGATGGGTTTGGGAAACTTCCCGTCGCGGCTCAGTTTCCAGGGCCAGGAACGGGAACAGCCCAGAAGGTGGGCGACTTCGCGGTCAGTGATGAGTCGATCATCGGCGGGTGCGACATGATGTGTCATAGAACCACTCCATTAAAAGTGACGCCATATCAAGCGCCATGTGTGGAGCAATTCTGAACATCCAGTTTCACGAGTTCGCTAACCCGTGAAATTCCTTACGTGGTTCGCTACTTTTGCGCTTTCCGTTTCTGTGCGGCGATGTTGCGGAACCGGTCATAGCCCATGTTCTGGCCCCCTCGCGGGCCTTCAATGTATTTCCCTTGGTCGTTGTCGTAGAAGGTCCAACCCCTCGGGGGGCTGGACTTCATCGCGTTCCACAGGTCGGCATTTTTTATGGTTGGATTTCTCTTTATCACCGAGCCCATGGCTTTGCTGATTGGTCCCTCTGTGTTCGGCTTGCGGCCTGCCTCGAACCTCGCCCCGGTTCGAGCCGATAGCAGGTACTTCTTGTGCATCATCAGTACGATTCTGATCGCGGACAGCACCATTTCACGGGAAGGGTTTGGCCCTAGCAACTCGGTGGCCTGGGCGCAGTCAACCTCAAAACGTTGAGCATCGCCGCCACTGCCAGAGAATTTTCTGCCAACCCACAACCCCAACGTGTAATTGTGGTGCAGTGCCAATGCCTCGTCGTCGAAGTGCGTGATGGATTCAATCCAGCCATCATCGGCATATAGCTGCCGGATGTAGTTCTCTGTCTCGGGTTGCCCAAAGTCATGAATTGACCAATCAGTGGCATTTGGCATAAACGCACCGACAATCACCCCTCCGAACTGATAGACAAGAAGATCGCCCAACCGCATGACGGGCATTTTTGTTTCTTTGACCGCCTGCCGTAGGGTCAATTTCCTGGGCTTCACCATGCGCACACCTTCACTGTGCAACCTTCAATGAGGGAGCCAGCACCAGGCCGGTGAAGGTTTCCGGCTTTTCGCCCCGTCGGGCTAGGTGCTGGCGTAAAGGATCAGGCCGCCACCGCCGCGTGAGTGGCCTGCTTCGGTTTGACGGGGGCGGGATTTTCAACGATTTGCGCGGTCAGGCGAACACCCAGGGCGCGGGTTACTTTCAGGATCGTGTCATAGCGCGGCTTCGCACCAGGGGCCAACGCCTTGTACAGACTTTCACGCCCCAGGCCCGAAGCTTCCGCCACCTGGGCCATACCCCGCGCCTTGGCGATATGCCCCAGCGCCCGCAGCAATTCGTCGGCGTCACAATCGGCCAGTACCTGGGTCAGGTATTCCGCTATGGCCTCTGGGCTGTCCAGATGCGCGGTCATGTCGAATGGGATCAGTTTGGATTTCGCTTTCATGGGTCTATCTCCATGGCTAGTTTTCTCGCCTGCTTGATGTCGGCGGCCTGGGTGCGTTTGTCGCCCCCGGCCAGCAGGATCACCAGCACGCCACCGCGCATTGTGAAATACACCCGGTAGCCAGGGCCTATATCCACGCGCAGCTCAGATAAATCATTGCCCAACGATTTCACATCACCCAAGGTTCCGGCGGCCACGCGCTCAATGCGTCGGGCAATCGCCACCTTGGCGCGCAGGTCTCGCAGGCCGGTATGCCATGCCGCGAACGATTCTGTTTGCTGGATCAGGTGGGGCATGAATTATTGTATCCATACGGATACCGACATGCAAGACAAGGGACTATGCCTGCCGTGTCAGCGGTATGACGTTGCCGCCCGCCCTGAGCGTGTCGAGGTAGTCGGCCCACCAGAGCATCAGCCGGGTGCGCGCCTCGATATGCTCGGCATGGTCGTATGAACCCTTGATGCGGTCCCTCATCTTGTGGGATAGCTGGGCCTCGATCAGACGGTCATCGAAAAGCCGTGATCCGTCCGGGCGGCGCGCGCCGTTGGCCTGGGTGGATGCCAGACCGCGCAGGCCGTGGGTGGTTTGCTGGCCACGCAGGCCGAGCCGTGCCCAGACCTTGGCCATGGCCGCCCCCGTGATGCCCTGGGTAGGGTCGTCGCGCCCAGGAAACAGCAGCGCGTAGTGTCCGGTGAACGCCCCCAGCTCTTTCAGAATCGCCACCGCCTGGGGGGCGAGCGGGACGATATGCGCCTCGCCGTTCTCCTTGGCCCACTTGCGCCCCTTCATCCTGCCGGGTGGAACACGCCATACCTTTGCCTCGATGTCGAACTCTGACCATTCGGCGTTTCTCAGTTCGCCACCACGGACGAACGTCAGCATGTCCAGCCTGACCGCCAGCACAGTGGGGTCCACTGGCAATGCATCCAGTGCCCGCAGCAGGCCCGGTAGCTCTTTGGTGCCCACATGGGCATAGTGCTGTACCGGGGGGCGGTCGTTTAGCTGGCCGGCCATCCCCTGGGATGGATCATTCTGGATCAGCCCCAACCCGATGGCGTAGCGCAACACCTGGCCAACAGCCGAGATTGAGCGCCTTGGCATTTCCACGTTGCCGCGCGCCTCGATCCCTCTGGCCATGGCGAGCACTTGCGCCGCCGTGATGGAATGTATGGGCTCGGCCCCGAACACGGGGTAAACATCGCGTTCCAGAAGCTGGCGGGTTTTTTCCTCGTGGGTGGCCGACCAGGTGGGGGCCTTCTGGGCGAGCCACTTTTGCGCGACGGACTTGAAGGAGTTTTCCGCCGCCAGCAGCGCCGCTTGCTTGACGCTCTTTTTGACCGTCATTGGGTCACGCCCGGCGCTTAGCTCTCTTTGCGCTGCTGCATGAGCATCACGCGCCGCCGCCAGTGTCATGCTTGGGTATCTGCCATAGGCAATAGTTTTGCTCTTGCCACCAAACCGATAGTTGTAGCGCCAATACTTCTTACCTGCACGATTGACCATCAGATACAAGCCTGTACCGTCCGGCAGCTTGATAGAGCTTTTCTTTTTCCCGTCTTTGGTAATGTCGCTGTCTTTGACCTTGGCGGTTCTACAAGCGGTGTCTGATAAGCCCATGATGGTATTTATTTTCGGCGGCAGGTTGATACCATCCAAAATACCATCACGATACCATCCATGTCCATAGACTGACATAGACGGCTGTAGACAACAAAAAACCCGCAAGGCCAATAAGCATGCGGGTTTCGTGTACTGTTGTAGACTGCTGTAGACTTAAGTTTGGTGGGTGCTACATCCTCCAAACTGTGCCTGGAAAGCCGCATCAATACGTGTTTCTGACTGGCGATCAAAAAAAATACCATCAAAAATACCATCTTGGCACCGTTGCTGGGCAGTTATCCACAGCGCAGCATGTGGACATATCGAATGCGGCGAATTGGCGAAGATCGGCGATAACCTGCCTAGCGTTCCCGTCGGGAACTTTAACCCGCCCGCCCCAGGAAGTCGGCAACGGACCTAATTTGCGGTCGGTACGGTCTCGCTCCCGACTGCAAGACCCACCGGATGGACGCCTCCGCAATTTTGTGGAGGCACCCCGCGCTGAAAACCCGCCACCCCCGTGAAGTGTTTTCCCGGCACTCGGATTGCCGCGAATTGCCGGATCATGCATATTGCCGCCGAAGCAACGGGGATCACTCTGGTTGACACCGCATCACTCACAATGCCTTTTCATGCGTTCCAGCAAGGCTACTGGATATGTCGAGGCCGGGGGCGCTCGAACCTAAACATTTTGTGCTTACATTAAGAATGACCAACAAACATTAATGCCACCACAAATGGTTGTTTTCGCTGAAAACCGCCATGCGCAGGCAGTTGTTAAAAAAAGACCGAAATCCAGTGCACAGATCAGTGCATCACCCTCAACGCCCGGATGCAGCGCCTCCCATATCTGCTTGCGCCGCTTGATGTGGCTGGAACCGGGCCATCTCGCCGAACGGCAAAAGCCGATGGCGCGGAAATGTGTACAAATAAGTGCGCGGATAACTTCGCAAATACCGTCGCGGCATTTCACCCGCCAGGCCAATGAGCACGGGCCGGGCCACGAAATGGACGCCGCAATAACGACGCGGATAAGTGCGCACATCACGCCGAAGTGTATCTACAGCACGTTCCAGGTTGCAGGCTCTTTTTTTTGGGTGGCAACCTGCAACCTAGCCTGCAACCCACGGCCTGAATCCGATCATGCCCTAGCCAGCATCTTCAACAGTTCGCCGTAGCGTCGAGAACACCGATTCTGGGGTCTCGGGAAGCCAGCCTCGCGCGCGCGCGCACGTACTGTTCCAAAAACAGCAACAAACCCCATGGTTTTTTTTGGCTGGGGCCATGCTACTTCTGGCGTGATTCCCCCCCCCCCGTATCCACCCCGGGCACGCCAACCAGCGGCATGCCCAGGCGGTTGCGGTGCCAGTTCGCCTGGTTCGACGCTGACCGGATCAACCCTTCAACGGTGCGCGGCCCGGTGGATTTGCCACCATGGAACTTGCAACGCCCGCCCTTGCCGTCGCCCAGCATGCGGCAAGGGTGGCCTTCCCGCGTCTGGGCCAGGCACAGGGTGCCGCCCGTCGCCTGTAGTTTCGCCATGAGCTTGTGCCCCAGTTCCGAATCGGGGTCCACGTCCGCCGCGCTGAGTTGTTCCCGGCAACGCTGCGTCTCGGCCCGCAACCGCGAAAGCCGAACCTCGGTCGGCACGCTCAAAAACTCTTTCGCCTCACGAAGGGATGGTCTTTTACTCGTCATCGCGCCACCCCGTTGGTGACTGTGCCTGGTGTCGGGATGATCGGTGTGGCCTGAATGAACGTCGCCCAGTCACCGGCATTCGGAGAGCGGGAATTGCCCACGTGCCGTACCCCAGTCACCTTGAAATCCCCCACGAAGGTCAGGGCATTGTTCGCCCCCGAGCGTAGGGACGCTTGAGAGGAAACCACCATGCCGGGCTGATTGGTCATGCCCTGGGGGGCCTTGATGACGCTCCCGATCTGGATGTCTCCGCGCAGCACCGTGTCGAATTGCACGGTGGCCTTGTCCACCCAGGTGGGTTGTCCCACCAGGTCCGTGAAGTTCAACTGAACGACACCCGCCGGCACGGTCCCATCGAACACGTCGATCACGCCGCCATGAATGGCGATGTCCACGCCGGGATAGGTCTTGCCCAGGTAATGGCTCTTGGTGGTATCCTTCACCGTCTGGGCCAGCTCCTCGAGCGTCGAACAGAAGTGCGGCATGTCCTGGTCGGCCACGATCCGGCCACTGATGTTGATGCGGATCGGCATGGCCGGGTAGACGACGGCAAGACACGCCCCGAGCGCATCGGAGAGCTTCTGGCCGCGCTTCCAGTTCAACACGAAGTTTCCGGGGTTGTCCATCGTGTAGCCGGGGGGGTACACCACGAGGTCGAGCCGCATGTCAGTGCCGCGCCAGTTGCCATAGGATTGGAAAATCTGCCCGACGATAAGCGCATCCGCCTGTGCCGGGTTGGCAAGCGGAAGCCCGGCTTTCATGCCACCCCTCAATTCCAGCGTCATGCCGGGTTGCTCAATGCCCTGGGCGTCTGGGTGCATGCCGAACTGTTGCGACTGATTCAGGTCTTCCATGGCGACGCCGTGCAGGGTGATCGTGCTGCCGCCCGACGCGACGGCATAGGGCAATACAATCAGGTCCATTTCGAGCATCAGCGCACCGGGGTCGAATTGTCCGCCGGGGTGGGTGGTCCAGGTGCGGAACGGCTTGGTGGTGCCGGGGATGACGCCAGGTTGGTACAGGTTCAGTTCGTAGTAGCGCATGGTCGCTTCCTTGTGGGTGAGGTTGATTCGGTTCGTCGTTCAGGCGTCGCCGCCCTCGATGGCGGCGCGCTTGTGGCGGACGTGGTACGCGGTGGTGACAACCTGGGCCACCATATCCAGGCCGGGCCGGTGTTCGCCGTCACGGGCTTGATACACCTTCGGCGTCAGCGCCCCCGACAGCGCCACGCTATCCCCGTCGGTGAGAGCCAGTAACGCCGCCTGGGCCTTTTCGTCAAAGGCGATGACGCCACACAGAAGCATGTCGCCGCTGCCAGTGGCTACTTTGACTTTCGCCGTGGCGTAGGTGTTGCCATTCTTGCCGGTGCCCTGCTTCGGGACGCCGTAAAGCTTTCCAGCGATCAATGCGTCAATCATGATTTCCCCCATCAAGTCTGAATCCGGTGCAGCGGTGCAAGACCTCGATGCCGCCGCCCCCGAATGGTTGCCTGCCCTGAACGCAGCGCCCGGCCCGGAAGCTTTCGCACTCCGCGCAGCTACGCCGGTCGTCATCCTCCCGCAGTGCCCGCAAGAGCCGCTCGGCCAGCTTGCGGGCTTTCAGCATCGGTATGCCCTTGCCCGCGAACCGGCGCACCGACATATCGACCAGGCGCTGATCGGCGTCCGATACCGGCTCGGTGATGTCGCGTAGCTTCGGGTTGTTCGGCCTGGGGGCGGTTGCCGTGCGTACCGTGCTGCGTACCGCTTTTTCCGTGGTAACTAGCTTGGTAACCTCAGCAGTGGAAACCACCGATACCGTGGCTACCTGAGTGGCTACCGGGGCCAGGGCATCGGCATCAGGTTTTCCCATGTTCGCCGGGGCCGGGGTATGCGCAGCTTTGCGCAGGCCCATCGGGCTGGCCGGAACCTCAACTTTTCTCAACACCGCCGTCGTGGTCGGAATGCTAACTTTTGTTAACCTCGACACCTGTTCAGACGTACAGGGATTGGGGGCCGGTTCCGGCTTGGCCGCGTCCGCCCACCTGTACAGCCCCGCCAGAAGGTCCGGTCGCATCATGGCCGCCCCCTGTTTTTCGTGTGCCTTGGCGTTTTTGATGGGGTTACACGGGTTACAGGGGTTGCGCCCAATAAATATGCGGCTCTCCGCGTAACCCCGGCACGATTTGATGGGGTTACAGGGGTTACAACGAAGCTCGAACCCCACGCCGCCGTAACCCCTGTAACCCCGTAACCCTGTCCTGGGGTTACGCTGTAGGCCGCATGAACACTGGCTGTAACCCTCGTAACCCCTGTAACCCCTGTTTTTTGGTGGTAGGGCATGGATTTATTCATGATCCACCTCTTGCAGCTTCGCGGCGTCCAGGTGGTAGAGCTTCTTCACGCCGCCATCAGGCGTGCGGACCGCCAGGGCGGTTTTGCCGTTCGCGCCCTTTTGTGCGAAAGCCTGTGCGCCATCCAATGCCCGGATGACGCGGCCCATGTCATACCCCTTGGTCGCGTCGCTCAGGCCGCCAGAAGTGAGTAGATATTGCCTGCCGCCACCGCCATCCTTCCAATACCCTGCCCGATCCCGTACCGGGGGCGCATTGTGATCGTCCAGCCCAGAGAACCGGGAATCACCATGCTTGTCGATGAAGTCGGCCACCATCCGAAGAATGGCCGCGTCCTCGGCGTTCCTGCCGCCGGTGCCGCGCTGGTTGCGCCACAGGTTGAATCCGAGCAAGGCCGCCTCGCCCGCCTGGCCTTCCCGCCACGGCACGATACCGGCCCCGGTCGCCATCTCCCCGGCCAGACCACATAGGGCGAATACACGGGCCGCTCGGGTTTCCTGGCCGCCTTCCGGCGCCATTCTCGCGGTGATGATGCCCATCGCGTCGGACAGTTCCAGCCCCTCGGAAAACTGCGCCACCAGGGCCTCGACGAACGCCCGGCCAGCATGACCGTAGTGCCTGGCCGCGCCGTCGCGGATCGCATCCGAGAGCGCCGCGCCCGATGCGAAGCCGTGCAGGTCATCGAACGCGCCGTGCGTCTGTGAGGTGGCGGGAACATCCAGTATCCGCAGCGTCTGACCCGCCTTGACGCGCATGCCGCCCTCGGCGATGCGGGCCGGTATGGACATTTCCCCGTTGGAGAGAACGAACACCCGCCACCGGGCGGCCTGTCTGGCCTCACCCTTGACGTTGGCGCGCGTCTTGCCCTGGCCGTTGATGAGCTCATAGGCCGCCTCGTACAACTGCTTCGGTTCGCACTGATTGATTTCGTCCAGGGGAAGCAGGGTTTCCGTGTGCATGCGCGCCGCACCTTCCAGGCCGTTGCTGGTCGTGCGCCAGGTGCGCAGGAAGGCCGGGCCGCCCCAGACCGACACGGCGGCCATGAGGATCGAGGTCTTGCCCTTGGAGGAATCCCCGAACAGGTGCAGGCCACCGCCGCCGATATTGAGCTTTTCCAGCAGCGGCCCGGCCAGCGCGGCGGATAACCCAAGGGTCAGCATGGGGTTTCCCGTGGCCCTGGTCGCCACCTGCTCTTTCCAGCCCTCGAATGTACCCGCCGTGCCGTAGGGTGCCGTGCGCTCGGTCGCCTGAAACCAAATGTCGGATGCGCCGATCACCTCATCAGGCAGGACGAACGCGCCGCCGTGCCAGCCGGTGGTGCTGGCCGCCCGTAGCCGCTTCCCGGGATGCTGGCTGTTGATGTAGTCCAGCACACGGGCCTTGCTCTTGCGGTCGATGTCCAGGCCATCGGCGTAGAGCACGGAAAGCACCTCGGTGCCGTCACCGGCGAGCATTTGCTTTGGCATGGCCCACTTCTTCCAGTTGCGGTTCACGTTGCGAAAGCGCAGCAACAGACCGTGATCGCCATCCTCCTGATTGGCGGTCAGGGATTCAATGTGCAACGGCCCACAGTGCCAGGTGTCGGTGATGGTGGGGGGCGCATCGCCCTTGCTCTCCTTGATGCCGTGATAGTGGACGCCGGGCCGAACCTTCTTGCCGTCGCGCTCGATGGCCTCGTCATAGCAGCGCCAGCAGGGCCGATCCCCCATGGACGGGAACGGGTCGGCCTGGTCCGGTTCGTCAACGTCCAGGGCTTTCAATTCCACGATTTGCGCCTCAGTCATACCGAAGCCCTCCTAGAAATCAGTTCGTCGTTCCAGTCCGTGCCCGGTGCCTCTGGTATCCAAATTCTTGCCGAGAGGCCAGACCGCGCAGCGCGGTGGGCAAGGTCCGACGCCGCTTTCTGACCCACGCCGGACGCGTCGTGATCGCCAAAGCAGTACAGGTAATGCACGTCGCCGGGCGGCTCGAAGGCCTCCAGACCGTGGGCGCTGACACAGGACCAGACAGCTACACCAGAGAGGATGCTGGCGGCCAGAGCGGTTTCTATGCCTTCCGCGACACCCAAACCCAACCTGCCATCGGGCCGGGCAAGAGGCGCACCGATCTTGATTGAGGTTCCCGCCATGGGGCCAGCGGTGGCCATCAGCTTCTTGACCGTGGGCACCGGTGCCTTGTGGCCTTCCGGTGTGATGTAGGTGCGGTGAACACTCACCAGCGCCCCCGATGGGGAAGTCACCGCCGCCAGCATCGCAGGGAATGTTCCAAGCAATTGACCGTCGTGCCAGTAGTCCAGCTTCGGCATGAATCGCAGAGCATCCGAGTTCGGAATCGACAGCCCACGCCGATCCAGATAGATGCCTGCCGGGCAGGCGTCGGTGATCGCGCCGGCGGCGTCGAATAGACGGCTCAGGGTGACGCGGTTCTCGGCCCACTGGGCAAGTTG